>NZ_JAMPSX010000016.1:0-185430 GCF_028484875.1 Providencia sp. PROV032 | reverse complement strand
TTGCTAGTAATAATCATTCCAACAGGCAAAAGCGACTTTTCATTAAGCGTGTTTACCATTAGAGTATACCATTGATATTATTATGAGTTACCACAAATTTTATGCGGTTTTTACCATTTAATTTATCTATTAGAGAGGAGGAGTAATTTTGAAAAAATTGTTCCTCATTGTTATTGGGTGGTTAGCTGTTGCGCTGGCATTTGCCGGCGTCGTTCTGCCGGTTTTGCCGACTACGCCTTTCTTATTGCTGGCGGCATGGTGCTTTTCTCGTTCATCTCCACGCTTTCATCATTGGTTATTATACCGCTCTTGGTTTGGGGGGTATATCCGTCATTGGCAAAAGCACAGAGGGCTACCTAAAGGGGCAAAACCCAAAGCAATTATATTGATAATACTCACTTTTTCATTATCAATCTGGGTTGTTAGTTATGTATGGTTAAAAATTGGCTTATTGGCACTGTTGTGTTGGCTGCTTATTTTTATGTATCGACTTCCCGTTGTTGATGAACAAATTTCGACTAAAAATAAAAAAGCCTCATAAATTATGTCATGTAGTCTATGAGGCGTGATAGAAGTTGCTTTGCTAACTTTGGGGTTATTCAGGAACTCTAATATAGCGTTCGAATACATAATCTAAATTACTGTTTAACCAGTTTTTCCCGCAAATATCCTCTTGTTCTAGAACTTGCTTAATCACTTCTGGCGTCAATAGTTGTTCCGCTTCATGGGATAACGGCCAGTAGCTAATATGCCAAGGTTCATAGGCGACCCCTGCATTTTTGGCAGTAAAAGGGCGATAAAAATCAAATGTTGCCATATTATCCGTGAGCCAGTGATTTAGTTCAGCAAGGTAGCCGCCAGTTTCATACTCCCAAGGTTCTAATTGCAATGTTTGCCCCGCAGGGATACGTAATGGATCATACACGTCTATTTCGGTTCCCCAATGATGACGGCTTGCACCAGGTAAGGCAGACCAATGCAAAATCGCCTCACAAAGCTCACCTTCAGAAAGGGCTGTAATATCTAGAGGTTGGCTCTGTGCATCAAGAACAGGACGGAGGCCGGTGAATTTTTCATTCCAAATTAACTGTTGACGTGAAAAATCACGAAATGCACTTGCTGATTGTAACTTGAAGCCCGCTTTTGCCGCCGCTTGTTGCATGGCTAAAAATGCTTTGGTGGCATTAAACTGTAGGCGGTGAGAGCCGCCAAGCGTCACTAAGTGGTCAGTTGAACGGCCCGTTAACATTGCGATGGTGATCATAATAACAATAACTCCATGACCCGTTCATAAATTAAAGCCAGTTGTTGCAAGTCTTTGACACTAACGCATTCATCAACTTTATGAATGGTGGCATTCAATGGGCCAAGTTCAATCACTTGAGTTCCCATTTGGGCGATAAAACGGCCATCCGAAGTTCCACCACTTGTTGATAGCTCTGCGTTAAGACCTGTCAGTTCATGAATTGCTTGCAGAGTTGCAGTGACAAGCTCTTGTTTTTCAGTCAAAAATGGCTGCCCAGATAATGACCATTCAATTTTGTATGTAAGGCCATGGCGGTCTAACATGCTTGTGACCCTGTCACGTATTTGTGTGTCAGTCAATTCTGTGCTGAAACGAAAATTAAATTGAACAAATAACTCACCAGGGATCACATTACTTGCCCCAGTACCTGCATGAATATTGGCAATTTGCATGGTGGTGGCAGGGAAGAACTCATTGCCGTTATCCCAGATAGTTGAGGTGAGCTCTTGCAAAAAAGCGGTTGAGCGGTGCACCGGGTTGTCTGCTAAATGTGGATAGGCAACGTGGCCCTGTGAACCTAAAATAGTTAAATTCGCGGTAATTGAGCCTCTTCGTCCATTCTTTATGATGTCGCCTAATTGCGATTGGCTTGACGGCTCACCGACTAAACAGTAATCAACGCGCTCATTACGTGCCATTAATGTTTCAACAACTTTAACTGTGCCATCCAGCGCAGCTGCTTCTTCATCAGATGTGATTAAAAATGCCAATCTTCCCTGATGATGAGGGTGTTTCTTAACAAAGCGCTCTGCGGCGACAACCATTGCTGCGACTGAACCTTTCATATCAGCAGCACCACGGCCATACAAATGTTGATTAATAATTGTTGGGGTAAACGGTGGCGTCTGCCAATTTTCGCTATTGCCTGCCGGCACAACATCGGTATGACCTGCGAATGCAAGGGTTGGCCCCTGAGTACCTCGGTGTGCCCAAAAATTTAAGGTGTCACCAAAATGCATGGGTTCAACAGTAAAACCAAGTTGGTTTAAGCGCTCGGTCAGTATTGCTTGGCAGCCTTGGTCATCAGGGCTGATAGAAGGGCGAGTAATTAATTCTTTGGCAAGCTGAATAACGGGGCAATCCATCATATTTACCTGTTCATCGAATGAAGTTTTGGTAGTCATTAGCGTTAAACCCAACTAAGTATTGGTTATCTGGCGAAACAAGTACGGGCCTTTTGATCATGGCAGGCTCTGCAAGTAGTACTTTTTTTGCACTGTCTGCGTCAACAACTGCATTTTTTTCATCATCAGTCAGTTTACGCCACGTTGTTCCTCGCTTATTGACTAACACTTCCCAATCAATATGTTTCATAAAAGTAGAAAGTAATTCATCGCTAATACCATCAACGCGATAATCATGAAATTGATAGTTAATGCCATTGTCTTCTAAGTAACGGCGTGCTTTTTTAATGGTGTCACAGTTTTTAATTCCGTACATAATATAAGGCGCATTAGGTGTGTTGGGCATATGATTTTCCTCAAAAAACTAGCGATAACTCTTACATAATGAGGCAAAAATCACTTGGGATCTAGCCCAAACTTGAGAAATATATAATAACCTTATAATTAAAATCTATATGATTTAACCTCGACAATTAGTATATTAGACAAAATTATCTTGACCGCATATAAATTAAGCTAGCTTCGAGACGAGAGCGGACGCGTAACTTTTTAAGAATATTTCGAATATGAACTTTAACGGTTTCCTCTGAAATAAAAAGTAAATTAGATATTTCACGGTTTTTTAAGCCCACAGCCATTTCATGTAAAATTTCAGATTCTCGTTTCGTCAGTGCTGATAGCGGATCATTATAATTATGACGTGAAATAAGATGTTGATATATTTTTTCACTAAAAACCAATTGCCCTCTAGAAGCCTTCTTCATGCTATAAAATAACATGTCAAGTTCACTGCTTTTCAATAAATAACCTTGTGCACCTGCATCAATAGCACCATATATATCTGTTTTAATTGTTGAAGCCGATAACACTAGTAAGTAACTATCATTGCAGTGTTTGCGAAGTAATCGCATGGTTTCAAATGTTTTAATACCTTGAATATTGGTATCGATGATAATGAGATTAGGTTGTAGGTGCCTTGCTATACTGAGGGCTTCGTAACAACAAGCGCACTCAGCTGTAATACTAAAGTGTGTATCAGTATTTATGAGCTGACGCAATCCCAAGCGTATAATCGGGTGCTCATCAATAATCATTACTGTATATTTAGACATAGAGGGTTCCTTTTTTATGTCTCAAACGCCAAAGCCTATTTAGGTATTCCTATAAAATAGATAATTTGATTTCAATATATTCATTATGTTTAATTGGTATATTAATAATTATAAAACTAGTGTGTTATATTATTAATATTACTTATTTAATTAATTCCTATAGCCATATTGGTAAAGTAAGGCGTTTGTCGATAATACATTAAAATAAGGAAATTCATATCTAATATTTAAATTAATATTAAGGGGGGTGATTTTAAAACGAAGTTGTACAGTGTTATTAGGTGATTAATTATTTATATATATTACCATCATGAAATTAACGATAAATTAAAAAGATATAGCGATAGCATGAAAAATAATTAAAGTGATTACGTTTTACTCTAATAGTGGGCTAACTCTATTGTCGCTGAAAGGCTGTAACTGAAAGATTTTTCTGGAAATTGCAGGTATGATCATGATTTGCTAGTGAGATGTGTTTATACTGTTATCGCTCTTACCTTACTTATATTGAAAGGACTTGACGATGGATGATAAATTAAAACAAAGTGCTCTTGATTTTCATGAGTTTCCACATCCTGGGAAAATTACGGTTACCCCAACTAAACCCCTAACAACCCAGAGAGACCTCGCATTAGCATATTCACCAGGTGTTGCAGTGCCATGTCTTGAAATTGCAGATGACCCACTTAAAGCTTATCGTTACACCGCTAAAGGTAACCTTGTCGGGGTTGTGTCTAATGGTACTGCTGTCCTTGGGTTAGGGAATATCGGTGCATTGGCTGGTAAGCCCGTCATGGAAGGGAAAGGTGTACTATTTAAAAAGTTTTCTGGCGTTGATGTCTTTGATATTGAAGTTGATGAAACCGATCCAGACAAGCTCGTGGATATCATAGCATCTCTTGAGCCGACGTTTGGCGGTATTAACTTAGAAGATATCAAAGCACCAGAATGCTTTTATATTGAACAAAAACTCCGTGAGCGGATGAAAATCCCTGTATTCCATGATGACCAGCACGGAACGGCGATCATCTGTACTGCCGCTGTCATTAATGGGCTACGGATTGTCAAAAAAGAGATTGGTGATGTTCGCCTAGTGGTTTCTGGCGCAGGGGCAGCATCAATCGCTTGTATGAATCTATTAGTCGCATTAGGGTTGAAACGCGAACATATCACTGTCTGTGATTCAAAAGGGGTGATTTATAAAGGCCGTGACGAGCGCATGGATGTGACTAAAGCCGCGTATGCAATTGACGATAACGGTCAGCGTACTTTAGCGGATGCGATCCCTAATGCAGATATTTTCTTAGGTTGTTCGGGGCCTCGTCTTTTAACGCCAGAAATGGTGAAAACCATGGCAAAAGATCCACTGATCTTAGCATTGGCTAACCCTGAGCCCGAAATTTTGCCACCGTTAGCAAAAGAAGTTCGTCCTGATGCCATCATTTGTACCGGTCGCTCTGATTACCCAAATCAGGTTAATAACGTGTTATGTTTCCCATTCATTTTCCGCGGTGCGCTAGACGTTGGCGCAACAACGATTAATGAAGAGATGAAACTGGCTTGTGTGTATGCCATTGCAGACCTGGCATTGGCAGAGCAAAGCGAAGAAGTCGCCTCTGCGTATGGCAACCAAGATCTATTCTTTGGCCCTGAATATATTATTCCGAAACCATTTGATCCACGCTTGATTGTTAAAATCGCACCTGCTGTGGCTAAAGCGGCAATGGACTCAGGGGTAGCAACACGTCCAATTGAAGATTTCGATGCTTATATCGAAAAATTAAACCAATTTGTTTATAAAACAAACTTATTTATGAAGCCTATTTTCTCCCAAGCGAAGACTGCGAAAAAACGCATTGTTTTAGCCGAAGGGGAAGAGGAACGTGTATTACATGCCACTCAAGAGCTGGTTTCTTTAGGTTTAGCTTTCCCAGTCTTAGTTGGGCGCCCAAGTGTGATTGAAATGCGTATTCAAAAACTTGGCCTACATATTGAGTTAGGTAAAGATTTTGAAGTGGTCAATAATGAAAATGACCCGCGTTATAAAGAGTATTGGCAAGAGTATTACCAAATCATGAAACGTCGTGGTGTTTCCCAAGAAATGGCGCGCCGTGCAGTGATTAATAACCCAACCCTAATTGGTGGGATCATGGTGTTACGTGGTGAAGCTGACGGGATGATTTGTGGTACTGTCGGCAGTTATGGCGAACACTACGAAGTGGTTAAAGAACTGTTTGGTTTCCGCGAAGGTGTGCACACCGCTGGTGCAATGAACGCATTATTACTGCCAACGGGGAATACATTCATTGCAGATACTTATGTCAATGAAGACCCTTCACCGGAAGAGCTAACTGAAATCACATTAATGGCTGCTGATACAGTACGTCGCTTTGGTATTGAGCCAAAAGTGGCTCTGTTATCGCGTTCTAGCTTTGGTTCTTCAGACTGTGCTTCAGCACAAAAAATGCGTGATACACTGTCGATGATCAAAGCCCGTGACCCACATCTTGAAATTGATGGTGAAATGCATGCGGATGCCGCATTAATTGAGTCTATCCGTAAAGATGTGATGCCTGATAGCCCATTAAAAGGTTCAGCAAATTTATTAATAATGCCAAATATGGAAGCCGCACGTATTAGTTATAACTTACTGCGTGTGACTAGCTCTGATGGTGTGACTGTCGGGCCAGTGTTGATGGGTGTTGCGAAACCTGTGCATATTTTGACACCAATTGCGTCGGTACGCCGTATCGTGAATATGGTTGCTTTAGCGGTTGTTGAGGCTCAAACAAATCCTCTCTAACGGGTAATTTAGTTAATCCCTTTTTAAAGGCTTCTATGGTTTCATAGTAGCCTTTTTTATTGAAAATGATTCTCATTATCTGTATCTTGTGGGTTTGACTACACAAGACGGAAAGCATAATGATTTCAATTAGATTGACCTCTCGAATAGCCACTTTGATGGTTGGGTTATTCTTTCTTATTGGTTGTACACAAAAAGTTGAACCGACAACCGTACAATTAGATAACCAACTAACAGTTAGTAACCAAATTATTGACTTAGCAACAGGTAAGTCTTTAACACCTCAGCAATTAATTGAGCAGCTTGCTCAATCTCCACGCGTGATTGTGGGCGAAAAACATGATAACCATTATCACCACCAAATTGAGCAGTGGCTTGCACAAGAAATGCCTAAAATACGGCCTCAAGGTGCGATCCTACTTGAGATGTTGACACCTTCACAGCAAAAAGGCGTGAGCCGTGTGCAGGCACAGATGCAAAGTAATCCCTATATTCGTGACGAAAAGTTACAGTCTGCCTTAAATTGGAATACTGGCTGGCCTTGGGAACAATATGGGGCTTTAATCCGCCATTTGCTGAGCTCACCTTATCCACTACTGTCTGCAAATTTAGATAAAGAAGAGGTGCTTTTCGCCTATGCTAACCCGTCATCGATAACGGGGCAGTATTCTACTCAACCTATTGTTCAAGAACTTATCAGCAAAACAATTGAAAGTTCGCATGGTGGAGAACTGACGCCTGAACAAGTCGAAAAAATGACATTTATACAGCAGCTGCGTGACCGCCGTATGGCAGAGTCGTTATTAAATGCGCCTACACCAGCGCTTCTGTTCGCCGGTGGCTACCATGCAACAAGGGCTATTGGTGTCCCCTTGCATGTGCAAGATCTCGCCCCTGATGAACCAATGAAAGTGTTAATTATTTCGGAAAGAGGGGAAGAAATAGACCACTTACATGCGGATTTTGTGTGGTATACACCTAAATGATGACTAAATAATAGCAACCTAATGATTTCAAAAAAGTTAATTTTGTGAAGTAATCTTTATTTTCATTAAGAAATGATTTCCATTTTCATTTGTTATTAATTATCATTTGCGTTTATATGAGAATACGTAAGTATGTAAGATAAAAATGAGCATAACAACATTTGAAAATGAGTATTTAAAGCGAACGACAAAGATGAGTGGGTGGTTCGCATTGGCAATCACTCTTCATGTTGTGGTTGTTGGGGTGTATATCTGGGTAACTCACAATCAACAATGGGAAGAGTTATTGCCACCGCCATCCGTGGTTATGGAGATTTCGATTGAATCGCAAGCGGAGCAGCTAACGGAAGTTAACATTGGTCAGTTACAAGAGTTATCGGTGGCAAGTCAGGCCCATGAAATGCCATCAGAGGAAAAGATTATACCGCCATTGGCTGTCAATGAGCAGGCAGAAGTGCAAGTGGCTAAGGCGGTGAGTAAACAGCGAACAGTTGAAGTTAAAAAACAAAAGCGTGAAAAACAGACGGTTGAACAAAAACAAGCGACTGATTCAAAGGCCAATGATGCTCCTGTCACCAGTGATGCGGCAGCACCACGACAGACTCAGAAAGTTGCCGCAGAGTTTAACAGCCAGTCACAATCGATAGATAACGCGAAGCGGCTGTGGGAAGCTCAAGTATTGGGGAAATTAAATAAATACAAGCGGTTCCCTGAAGAGGCCGTAAGGCGAGGGCGAGTTGGTCAATCAACCGTGACATTTACGGTTGATCCACAAGGCTTTTTGCTTGCTAGCGACTTGGTGAATTCATCTGGAACGCGGTCGTTGGATAGAGAAGCGTTGCAGGTGCTATCAAGGGCAGCACCGTTGCCTGAACCACCGGCCGAAATTTTAATGAATGGGCGGGTAACAGTCAGGATCCCTATTGATTTTACTCTTAATGAAAAATAGATTGGATTAATTATGCGTAATAAACTCACTGAGTTTTGTCTTATTACATCACTTGGTTTATATGCAGCAACGAGTGCTGCGGAGGAAAGAATGTCAGCGCCAATAGCCAAAAAACAGCCTCATACCATTACCACTCACGGAGATGCCCGTGTTGATAACTACTATTGGTTAAGAGATGACCAGCGTGAGTCTCCAGACGTTATCGAATATTTAACGCAAGAAAATAATTATACGCAGCAACAACTTGAAAAAGGTGAGCCGTTAAAAAAAGAAATTTACGATGAACTTTTTTCACGTATGAAGCAGGACGATGAATCAGTTCCTTATAATTATAATGGTTATACTTACCGCTCTCGAGTGGTTGCAGGTAAAAACTACTCTATCTATGAAAGGCGTCCGGTAAATAGCCAGGGTGAATGGGTTGTATTAGTTGATGGTAATGAACGTGCAGAAGGCACTGAATATTATCGTATGGGCGCATTAGCTATTTCTCCAGATAATACCACGCTTGCCATTGCTGAAGATCGCCAAGGGCGTAATGAATTTGTCGTGTCATTTCGCAAAATTGATGAGAGCGAGTGGCAAGAAAATGTGTTAACCAATACATCAGGTAATATTGTTTGGGCCAATGACAACCAAACGCTATTCTATGTGAATAAGGACAAGCAAACATTGCTTCCTTATCAAGTCGTTAGGCACCAATATGGTACACAGCAAACTCAAGACAAACTGGTGTATGAAGAAAAGGATGATACTTTTTACGTTAGTTTAGCGAAATCGACGTCAAAAGATTTTATTTTAATAGGTATCACGAGTACTGAAACTTCTGAATATCGGTTAATTGATGCAAATCAGCCACAAAATGACGCTAAAATCTTAAAACCACGTCAAGTTGGGGTTGAGTACTATCCTGATCATTTCAATGGTAAATTTTACATTCGTTCTAATCACCAACACCCATTATTTGGTTTATATATTGTAGATAATATTTCAGCGCCGTGGGCAAGCTTTATAGCCCCACGTGATGGGGTTGATCTTGAAGGTTTTGCTTTATTTAATAATTGGTTAGTTGTAGAAGAGCGCCAAAATGGCTTAGTAAACATTCGCCAAATCAGCTGGTTAACGCATAAAGAAAACCAAGTGAGCTTTGATGACCCAACGTATATGGCATGGATTAGTAATAACCCTGAGCCTGATACAGACACACTACGCTACGGCTACTCATCAATGACCACACCGTCTTCAGTATATGAAATTAATATGCTGACTCAAGAAAAACAGCTTTTAAAACAAGAAGAAGTTAAAGACTTTAATAAGCAAAACTACCAAAGTGAGCGTATTTGGGTTACCGCACAAGATGGAGTAAAAGTTCCGGTTTCCTTGGTTTATCGTAAAGATCTCTTCAAACATGGCCAAAATCCATTGTTAGTCTATGGTTATGGCGCTTATGGGTATGGCATTGATCCTTCATTTAGCTCATCTCGTTTGTCTTTACTGGATCGTGGTTTTGTTTACGCGATTGCACATATTCGTGGTGGTGGTGATTTAGGTAAAAATTGGTACATACAAGGCAAAACAATCCACAAGATGAATACATTTACTGACTTTATTGATGCAACCAAAGGGTTATTATCAGAAGGTTATGGTAAAGCAGGACATGTGTATGCTATGGGCGGAAGTGCGGGTGGCTTATTAATGGGCGCTGTAGTGAACATGGCACCTAATTTATACGAGGGGGTTGTTTCCGCGGTTCCATTTGTGGATGTAGTGACCACAATGTTAGACCCATCAATTCCGCTGACCACCGGGGAATACGATGAGTGGGGTAACCCTGAAAATGAAGAAGATTACTGGCGAATTAAAGCGTATAGCCCTTATGACAATATCAAAGCACAGCATTATCCACACATATTAGTGACGACAGGGCTACATGACTCACAAGTTCAATATTGGGAACCTGCAAAATGGGTGGCTAAATTGCGAGATATTAAGCAAGGCAACTCATTATTATTATTAGAAACGAATATGAATGCAGGGCATGGTGGTAAATCGGGCCGCTTTAATGCATTAGATGATATTGCCCAAGAATATAGTTTTATTCTTATGCTTGAAAATAAAGATAAATATTTCCCTTATTTAAAATAATAATTAACCTATAAAAACTAGGTTATTTCAGGCCAACAACAATATTAATGACATTGTTGTTGAGCCTTTTCACAGGCTTTATTTGCTCTGTGTTAGCAGTGTGAGCGTATGACACACAGTACGTTTACAGGAATGGTTTAATGAATAATAAAACAATAATTATGGTTGCTGGTATTATTACGACTAGCTACCAAGGGATTGCTTTGGCTGAAAATACACAGCAGCAAAATAAGCAGAAAGAGGGTGTGGTTAATTTTAGCCAATTAAAAGTTTCGGGTGCGCAGAAACAAACGCCATTAGTCAAAGCATTGGAAAAACCGGGTGCTTATAGCGCGGTTGGTACAGAAAATAAATTGCAGTCGATGGATAAAATAATCCGCACCATGCCTGGGACTTATACGCAAATGGATGCTAGCCAAGGAACGGTTAACGTGAATATTCGCGGGTTAAGTGGTTTTGGCCGCGTGAATATGATGGTTGATGGTATCACGCAAAGTTATTATGGTAATTCCCCAAGTAAGTACACTCACGGAATGCAGCCAAGTAATGATTTTGGCTCATTAATAGATCCTAACTTTATAGTGGCTGTGGAAGTAGAGAAAGGGCAACTGAATGGGAGTAACAGCGTAAATGCGTTAGCGGGGAGTGCTAATTTTCGCACTATCGGTATTGATGATGTGATCTTCAACAACAATTTATATGGCCTGCGTAGTAAAGCTAGCTGGGGAGATAATGGCCTCGGTTATAACGGGATGGTTGCGGTTGCGGGGAAGACATTATTACAAGATGATGGCTACTTTGGTGGTTTAATTGCAATTAGCGGTCATAATATTCCTGGTAGTTATAAGAATGGCGATGGGTTTGATAGTGATGAATTTGCCACAGATCCCTCATTCAAACAAAAGCCACAATCTCAATTGGCAAAGTTAAAATATAAACCGAATGACAGCCATGAATTAGAATTCAGTGGTCGTTTCTTGCAAAATAAACTAACCAGCAGAAAGATTAACAGTGATGATTATTATCTTAAATATAAATACACCCCATTAAATGAATTAATTGATGTGGAAATATTGGCAAGCCATGGAAATAATGAGCAAAAACTCCAAGGTGATCCTATTGGTGGTGCATATAGAGATGCCATCTCTAAAAATAAATCCGATAGTATTAATTTATCCAATACAAGCCATTTTTCTTATGGAGATGTGGATTATAAATGGCAAGTTGGCTCGAAATTAATGAAAACCAAATACAGTAAAGTTGCTCAGCCAGTTGAAGATCCAAACACTCAGATCAACAATCCATTTGCGCCAAGTGGAAAACAAGATATCGCGAGCCTATATACCCAATTTGAAGCAAAGTATGATATTTATACAGCGGTATTTGACCTTAATTACCTCAATTATAATGTGAAGGGCTATAAACCTGAGTGTGATGCAACAGAGAAATGTTTTCCTCAAGAAGCCAGTAATCTGAATATTAAAGATAGCGGTATTAACCCGGGTATCTTGTTATCCGCGCAACCTATCCCTGAATTCCAACCCTTTGTTAGCTATGCTCATTCAATGCGAGCGCCAAATTCACAAGAAGCTTTTTTCTCCTCAAATGGTGGTCAGAGCATGAATCCATTTCTTAAAGGTGAAAAATCGAAAACGTGGCAGGTTGGCTTTAATAGCTTAAAACCTGATTTAGTGGTGGAGGGCGACCAATTTAATCTGAAAGCATTGTGGTTTCATACTCAGGTTAAAGATTACATCACAAGTAAGGCTTTCATTCTTTGTCGTTCCAATCCACAGGATGAATTTGATTGGTGTTTAGTCAATGATGATGTATGGGATAAAGAGAATCCAACCATGTCTCAGCGAGCAGAAATGTATGTGAATGACCACCGAGATGTGAATCTGCGAGGGTATGAATTGCAAGCCAACTATGATGCAGGAGTATTTTACTCAATGATTTCTTATACCAAAGAGTCAGGGAAACAACCGGTTTCTATTAATAGTACCTCTGCATTTAGTGCTGGAGACTTTACGCAATTACCCGACTATTACCTAACATTAGACTCAGGTGTGCGTTTGCTGGATGAAAAGCTGACACTGGGTTCAACGATAACGTGGACAGGGCCGTCTAAGCGGATTAGCCCAATTCTTGATGCCGACCAAAATGGTGATGCGATGACGGAAAAATACGAAAAACAGCCAACCATTATTGATGTATATGCAGATTATGAAATTAATAAAAACGTTAAGTTGATGATGACCATTAACAATGTGACAAATAAAAACTATACCGATGCATTAAATCGCGCAAATTCGGGAGCAATTATGGAAGAACGAGGTCGAAATAATGAAACGGGTAGAGGGCGTACTTATATGATAGGTGGGCAGGTGCGTTTCTAATCAACATATAAATTTAACACCACTTATCTCGTTATTTTTATCGAGATAAGTGGATAAAATAATTATTTCGATACTCTTTTGGCTTTAACCTTCTCAATGTGGGTGACTTGGCTTTCAACCCAGCCATCATTAAGGCGAGTTCTCAGTGGTTGACCAACTTTCACTTGGCTGGTTTTTTTCAACACGGTGCCTTTAGCGGTTTCACTAATACTAAACCCGCGAGCTAGGGTCGCTAATGGGCTAACCGCTTCCATTTTCGAACAAGCCACTGCGAAACGTTGGCGGTAACTATTAACCAAACTCGTGACCATATTCTGCAAATGATACTGTGTCTGCTGCAACTGACGCTGCTGTTTTTGCAATTGAGGACGCAAATCATTTTGTAGCAAACGGCGGTTGAGTCTTTCAAACTTAAATGTTGAATTTTGCAATTGTCGAGCCATTGACTGTGCAAGCTTTTGCTGTAACAAATTAAGCTGATTATGCTGCCTTGCTAAGCGTAATTGAGGGTGTTGCTGTTGTAGGCGATGATGTAAGCGTGCGAATTTTTGTTGTTGGCCTGCAATATAATAATCCATTGCCATTTCAAGGTGTTGCTGCGCTGATTGTAGCTGGCGAAGCATTTCCAATTGATTACGGCTAACAAGCTCAGCGGCCGCCGATGGGGTTGGCGCTCTTACGTCCGCGACATAGTCGGCAATTGTCACATCGGTCTCATGGCCAACAGCGCTAATTATAGGCAGTTGACTAGCAAAAATGGCTCTAGCAACGATTTCTTCATTAAATGCCCATAAATCTTCAAGTGAACCGCCACCGCGACCGACGATCAACACATCGCATTCTTGACGTAGGTTTGCTAGCTCAATCATTCGAGCAATTTGTGCTGGCGCCATCTCACCTTGAACGGCCGTTGGGTAAATGATGATGGGCAAAGAAGGGTCACGACGACGCAAAATATTTAAAATATCATGTAGGGCTGCACCCGTTGCTGAGGTAATGAGACCGACAGATTTAGCAGGGCTAGGGAGCGGTTTTTTATGAATAGTATCAAATAAGCCTTGTGCGCTTAGCGTTTGTTTTAATAGCTCAAAACGCTGTTGTAGTAAGCCTTCACCAGCTGGCTGCATGCTTTCAAGGATTAATTGATAGTCGCCTCGCGGCTCATATAAGGTGACGGTCGCTCTGACTAACACCTGTTGGCCATTCTGAGGACGGAAAGTGACTCGCGCATTTTGCCCACGGAACATGGCTGCACGAACCTGAGCCCGATCATCTTTTAAGGTGAGATACCAATGACCTGAACTTGGCTGAGAAAAATTAGAAATTTCTGCGGTTAGCCAAATACGACCCATTTGGTTATCAAGAAGTTCTCGAACTGTCTGGTTAAGCTTGCTAACAGAGTAAATTGCGCTATTTTGTGATATCGACATGTGAGCCAGATCAAATTTTAAAACAATGACTTAATCGATAGATACTAACGCAGCCATAAGAGTTATCAAGTTTTTTTTCAAAAAAACGCTGGAAGCAACCGTTTTCGGTGTGTATAATGCCGCGGCAATATTTTATACCTTTCCATAACGCTGCCTGGTGGGATATTGCCTATGTTACGCATTAAAAAAGAAGCACTAACTTTCGACGACGTTTTACTCGTTCCTGCACACTCAACGGTATTACCAAATACTGCAGATTTATCAACTCAACTGACTGCAAACATCCGCCTGAACATTCCTATGCTTTCTGCAGCCATGGATACTGTCACTGAATCTGATCTTGCTATCGCATTGGCACAAGAAGGTGGCATTGGCTTCATCCATAAAAACATGACTATCGAGCGCCAAGCGGAAGAAGTTCGCCGTGTGAAAAAGCATGAAAGTGGTGTGGTTACTGATCCTGTCACCGTAACGCCAGATACGACCATTCGTGAAGTGCAAGAAATGGCTGAGCGTAATGGGTTCGCGGGTTATCCTGTTGTTGCTAAAGACAACTCGTTAGTCGGTATCATTACAGGCCGTGACGTCCGTTTCGTGACAGATTTAGACCAACCTGTTACTGCTGTGATGACGCCAAAAGAGCGTTTAGTGACCGTCAAAGAAGGTGAAGCACGTGAAATTGTTTTACAAAAAATGCATGAAAAACGTGTTGAAAAAGCCTTAGTGATCGATGATAACTTTCATTTGTTAGGGATGATCACCGTAAAAGATTTCCAAAAAGCAGAACGTAAACCAAACGCGTGTAAAGACGAGCAAGGCCGTTTACGTGTTGGTGCTGCGGTTGGTGCTGGTGCAGGAAATGAAGAGCGTGTTGATGCGCTGGTGGCCGCTGGCGTTGATGTTTTGTTAATTGACTCATCACATGGTCATTCAGAAGGCGTATTACAACGTATTCGTGAAACCCGCCAAAAATACCCTGAATTACAAATCATAGGCGGTAACGTTGCAACAGCGGAAGGGGCTAAAGCCTTAGCAGATGCAGGTGTTAGCGCAGTTAAAGTGGGTATTGGTCCGGGTTCTATTTGTACCACTCGTATCGTAACAGGTGTAGGTGTACCGCAAATCACAGCGATTGCAGAAGCGGCAGAAGCACTTGAAGGTACGGGTATTCCTGTTATTGCGGATGGTGGTATTCGTTTCTCAGGCGACATCTCTAAAGCTATCGCAGCAGGCGCAGCCTGTGTGATGGTCGGCTCAATGTTCGCAGGAACAGAAGAGTCTCCTGGAGAAACTATTTTATTCCAAGGCCGTACTTACAAAGCATACCGTGGTATGGGCTCACTTGGTGCGATGTCTAAAGGTTCGTCAGACCGCTACTTCCAATCGGATAATGCGGCAGATAAATTAGTGCCAGAAGGGATTGAAGGCCGTGTCGCGTATAAAGGCCGTTTAAAAGAAATCATTCATCAACAAATGGGTGGTTTACGTTCCTGTATGGGGCTGACAGGTTGTGGTACTATAGATGCATTAAGAACAAAAGCAGAGTTTGTTCGTATCAGTGGAGCCGGTATCCAAGAAAGCCACGTCCATGATGTTACTATCACGAAAGAATCTCCAAACTATCGTTTGGGGCAATAATCGATAAAATTTCTCAGGGTGGCGCATTCGTTCGATTGCGTCACCGATTCTTATTTTTGACTTGAATTTTTGGAATTCTCCTCAAATGACAACAAATATCCATAAACATCGCATTCTTATTCTTGATTTCGGCTCGCAATATACACAGCTGATCGCCCGTCGTATCCGTGAAATTGGCGTTTACTGTGAACTCTGGGCGTGGGACGTTACAGAAGAACAAATTCGAGAATTTAATCCAAACGGTATCATTCTTTCTGGTGGGCCAGAAAGTACGACTGAATCAGATAGTCCACGTGCTCCTGATTACGTATTTAATGCGGGCGTTCCTGTATTAGGTATTTGTTATGGCATGCAAACCATGTCAATGCAACTGGGTGGTGCAGTTGAAGTTTCTGGTGAACGTGAGTTCGGTTATGCTAATGTTGAAATCACCGAGCAATGTGAATTATTCCGTGATATTCATGACTCTCTGAACGAAGCGGGTAAACCAGTACTAGATGTCTGGATGAGCCATGGCGATAAAGTGACTGCAATTCCAGCAGACTTTAAAACCATTGCCAGTACACCAAGCTGCCCATATGCCATCATGGCAAATGAAGAGAAAAAATTCTACGGTGTGCAATTCCACCCAGAAGTCACTCACACTCACCAAGGCTTAAATATTTTAACGCGTTTCGTTAAAGATATTTGTCGCTGTGAAGCCCTATGGACACCAGCTGCAATCATCGAAGACACAGTCGCCCGTTTAAAAGAACAAATTGGTGATGACCATGTACTGCTCGCATTATCGGGCGGTGTTGATTCATCAGTTACCGCACTGTTATTAAACCGCGCAATTGGTAAACGTTTAACCTGTGTGTTCGTTGATAACGGTTTATTACGTTTAAATGAAGCAGACCAAGTGATGGAAATGTTTGCGGGTAAATTTGACCTGAACATCATCCATGCAAAAGCTGAAGATCGCTTCTTAAATGCATTAGCAGGGATCAGCGATCCAGAAGCTAAACGCAAAAAAATTGGTCATGTCTTTATCGAAGTATTTGATGAAGAGTCATCTAAGCTGCCTAACATCAAATGGTTGGCTCAAGGAACAATTTACCCAGATGTTATCGAATCAGCAGCATCCGCAACTGGTAAAGCACACGTTATCAAGTCTCACCATAACGTAGGTGGTCTGCCGGATGACATGAAGCTTGGTTTAGTTGAGCCATTAAAAGAGCTGTTTAAAGATGAAGTCCGTAAGATTGGTCTAGAACTAGGTCTGCCGTATGACATGTTATATCGCCACCCATTCCCAGGCCCAGGCTTAGGGGTTCGCGTATTAGGCGAGGTGAAGAAAGAGTACTGTGACTTATTACGTCGCGCAGACGCTATCTTTATCGAAGAACTGCACAAAGCGGATTTATATCATAAAGTTAGCCAAGCATTTACCGTATTCTTACCTGTTCGCTCTGTTGGCGTCATGGGCGATGGCCGTAAATATGACTGGGTTGTTTCACTGCGTGCAGTAGAAACCATCGACTTTATGACCGCGCATTGGGCTCATTTACCTTATGACTTCCTTGGCCGCGTTTCAAACCGCATCATTAATGAGGTCGAAGGCATTTCTAGGGTTGTATATGATATCAGCGGCAAACCGCCTGCGACTATTGAATGGGAATAATATAGCAATTGTTGACAACAGTTTTTAGTTATCGATAAATTCAAAGGCATCAGTTAGTTACTGGTGCCTTTTTGTTTTTAACAGTTTTTAGCAGTTGACAATTGCCGATAATTTTGACGGTATATATGACGGTATCAGAAATAATAATGACTAGATTGATAACTTCATACCGTCGAATAAAACATAAAAATGACGGTATCATGCAAAGGAATACCGACGTGTTAACCGATAAAAAATTAAAGAGCTTAAAGCCAGAAGACAAGCTATATAAGGTAGCTGATCGTGACGGTTTGTATGTTGCAGTCACAAAAACTGGTTCTATATCATTTAGATATGATTACCGCTTTAACGGGCGTAGAGAAACGATAACGTTTGGACGCTACAGCGATGACGGTATTACCCTTGCAGAAGCAAGAGAAATGCTAATCGACGCCAAAAAGACGCTGAACGCAGGCGTATCACCAGCTTCACAGAAACGAGACGGTATTACAAAGCGTAAAGTAGGGTTAACCCTGAAAGACTATACCGTCAAGTATCTATCAGAAACCCGTTTCGCAGACAGCACGCTAGACATGAAGACCGCTATTGTCGAAAGGGATCTATACCCAACACTGGGTAAACTACAACTAGAAGAAATCACAACACAAAAGGTTAGAGCCTTATGTGAAAAAATTAAAGAGCGTGGCGGTAATTCTACAGCTTTGCAGATACGTGAAATTGTTGGCTCTGTGTTCGACTACGTTATTGATCGTGGCTATGAGATAGAAAACCCTGTTAGCAGTATTAAAGCTTCATCCATCGCTACATTTGAGGCACGCGATAGGGCAATGACAGCTAAAGAAGTTGGTATATTCTTTAATGAACTAGAAAATTATAGCTGTTATCCAACGCTTAAATTAGCCGTTAAGTTCGTGCTATTAACTTTAGTTAGAAAAAGTGAGTTTATAAAAGCGACTTGGGATGAAATTGATTTTGATGAGAGATGCTGGATCATACCTAAGGCAAGAATGAAAAGAAGAAGGGCGCACGTGATCTATTTATCCGAACAAGCCTACGACATGCTTGTCGGATTTAAGGCCTGTGCAATGGGTAGCAATTATTTAGTTCCTGGTCGATATGATATAAGCAAGCCGCTTTCTAATGCTGCGTTAAATAATGTAATTGACGGTGTTGTTAAGCGTATAAATGCGAAGGGGATTAATTTTGAGCCGTTGACAGTCCATGATTTGAGAAGAACAGCCAGCACACTTTTGCATGAGGCTGGCTTCAATTCTGACTGGATAGAGAAGTGTTTAGCCCACGAACAAAAAGGCGTGCGTGCTGTTTATAACAAAGCAGAATATGCAGAGCAGCGCCGCGATATGCTACAGCAGTGGGCTAATATGGTGGATGGTTGGATAGAGAAAGAGAAGGGTAAAAATTAAGAGGTTTATTTTTCTGTGCCTAAAACTTTTGTGGCCAGTAAAGTTGATAGCATCGATGCACCAACCACTAGCCAAAATATGGAATAAAAAAGCCGCTCAATAATTACTGGGCGGCTATCGTTTTCGGTACCAATTGCAGAGAAAACATAACCTGCAATCCATGCGTATGCTATCAAAATGAACTCAATCAATGGTCGCCTCCTTGGTTATAAATTGTGGGCCGGTAAGTTCAATGCTGTTATTCGGGCATTCATTGCCCCAAGCATCCCAACCCTGTGACATGTCACGCGCAAATAATTCTATGCGACTAACGTCACCGTATAATTGTTCAAGCCTATTTTTAACCTCCCAAGGCTTTTGGCTGTGCTCACCTAAGCAACTAAACACAACCTGTTTAACGCTGGCACTCATACGCTCTAAGCCATTGCCGCGAGTAGCGATTAATACATCCTCGCTATTGGCTCTGGTGTAGTTTCCTCCATTCATCTTTGTTTCGGAGTTGAGTAAATCAAGTAGGTCGTGCCAATCAAACAGGGTGCCATTTTGTAGCGCTTTATCGAAACGTTCATGCGCCAATGGATTGAACTTAACCCACGTGAACGCCTTTGATGTGCGAACCGTAAAGCCCCATGACTTGGCTAGCTCAAATGCTTCTTGCACAAAATTGCCTGTATACCACATGGCAAGGACTGAGTTTTCGGCGGCTATTGTATGAACTGGAAGGTGTTTTAAATCGAATAGGCTGGTTGTTTGGTAGTGGTTATTTGCGGCACCGTTGGAAACTTTATTGCTGTATTGCCAAGGTGGATCACAATAAATAAGGTCATATTTTTTCATTATTACCTACACTAGGTTGATTACCTTTCTAAAATAGAATGCAATTCTTAAAGCAAAAATATCAAACTTATTTTTGTTGTTTAATGCAACTCTATAACATTCGCATTTTTCACAAGAGCATTCGTAATAAAACAACTCTTCTTTATTGAGTTTTTTATTACACCATACACAGCGAGTTTTATTCATTTGTATAATCCAGTTTCTTTAGCTGCTTTTTCAACATCACTATGAAATAAAGCTAATCGGTTAATTAAATCTTCCGTTGGCTCGGTGGCGTTAATTACTTCTTTCCATAATGCAGTGCATCTTATTTGAAGCTTTCCTCCTATTTCAGCGTTACGTAATCGAATCATTCCAGTATCTTGCGCATCCCAATTCAAGCGAGTAAATAATGAATTAAGTATTTTTTGCTTATCTTCCATCACTCCACCTTTTTAAATTCAATTACCCACGACCATTCGTTATTTCTCCAACTATCAATGCCATATATCGATGACCATAACTCTTTGAATGCATTTTTTGCGGTTATATATGGCTGATTGCTGTTTGGAATATAAAATCCAACTAACCAGTTGCCTTCATTTCCATAACGACCAGCTTTTATTCCTTCAGCTATCGCATCACTAGGTGATATTTCTTGAATCTGTTGCAACCAAACATCAGTAATCTCAATTTTCCCTTTTATATTACCGTCCTTGTCTGCAACGTTAATGATGTCGCCAATCTCACCATACGGGCAGTCAGGGTCAATAAAGCCATGTCGCCATGCTGCACATACTTGCTCGGATAGTGTGTAACCATCTTGCCATGCACCTAACTTGTGTAACTCCTCCTCGGTTACTTTTGGTTGTAGCTCAATCGGTCTGCGTGTCTGCGTTTTTCTTCCATCCATGACAGCCGCTAACATTGCATCGTTAAACTTGATTCTGTCTTTCATATTCATTCCTCTTCATTGCATCCCTGCGAGTTAAATTAAGCTTCCGTTAAATCAATAACATCATCAATAATTTCTTGCTTAACTGCATAATAACCATCTTCACCATTGAGTGTTATTTCTTCAGTGTTGGTGTAAATGCTGATAATCGCTTGTTTTAACTTCACATTTTCTTCTTGTAACTGTTCAAGTGTTGATTGCTTTTCCTCACTCACTGGCTGTTTCCACCCGCAGTGGCAATCTTTGCATTCACCATCGCCGCCCTCTAAATAAGCAGAGCACTCTGGACAATATAGCTTCTTCATATATCTATCTCCTGTTTGCATCCTTGCAAATATATCCTTTGGTTAAATCACATAGGGAAGGGTTAGTTAGGCTTTTCCATATTTATAGGCATAAAAATATCCCAAACCTGCGGTAGTTTTAAAAACTGCTCTTTTACTGCTACTGTCAGTCCTTTACCCATGGTTCCGAACAGGCCATAAGCTTTCCAGTTGCAGTTGTTGCCTTCATCGTCTAGCAATATAGAATCGCAAGCTTGGTAGTCCTTAGATTCTTGACCACATTTAGGGCATCTAAAACCACGATCACCAATCGCTTTACGCAAGTCATCAGTAGTATCAAATAAAGTAACTTCTTTAAGTTGTGGGAATTTAGAGCGCTGATAAAAATTAGGTGCGGTTATGTCTCTAATTTTTTCCATCCGTTCTAATAACTCGCTTTCAGATATACCTAACCATGCTGAATAATCAGAAAGCATAGAGTTAATAAAAGTAACCATTTCATCTATTGAACTTTTATGAAATCCTTTACTGGATTTAATTATTGAATCAATTAATTGCTGCTTAGTTTGCATAATAATACCTATCATATTTATAAGATGATTATTGTTTAGCCTTTTTAGCACCGGGTGCTTTTCTGGCTTGTTTTATGTTTTCTTCGTCTTCTTTGTATAACGTAGGATTGGCGATACAGGATTCTATATAGGCGTTTGCTTCCTCTAACCTGTAACAAAATTGGCGAGGGCCTAAGTATATTTTCTCAAGTATTTTTTCTTTATTGAGAGCGTCGAGCCTAGTTCTACCTAGTCCTGTTATCTGCTTAAATAAATCGGATGATATAATTTTTCCCATGGCGCCAAGCTCAGTAATGCCGATGCTGCGTAATTCATTTAAATTCATAATTTCCCCTAAGGTGGGGCGAGCCCCACCACAAGTTTATTATTGGTATTCGTCTTTCATGTCGTTAAGCGTCAGGCTGAATGAATCGAACAGTTCATCACCAAGCTTGCGTTTGTTGGCAGTAAGGAATTGAACAACCTTTTCGAATGCTGCTTTAGCTTCTGGTGAGCCACCAGCAGGCAGGCTGTTAATTTGTGCTTCAAGGTTGTTATTTGCATCGATGCGGTGATAGGCCTGAACCGCTTTATTTTTCAACTCAGTGAAAAGTGCGGTACCAAGTGATGATTTAAGCTCATCAATTTGTAATCGAATTTCTTTTACTTCATCTAGTGTTGAAGCATCAGTAATTGATTGGCGCAGTAATTCAGGGTTAAAACCATCATCAACAATTTCACCTGTAATTACATCGCTGTCGCCGCTGGTGGCTTCGTGATGCTGCTCAGGCTCATTTTGCTGAGTGATTTCATTAAGACTTACACGCTCTTTTGGTGGCGTAACATCTTTGATTGGTGCATCTGGTAGCTCATCGTGGGTATAAACGCCTAGAATCACTTCAGGGCAATAGAGACGAGCCCAATATTTAACAGCTAGATAAGCAAGTTGTTGTTTGGGGTTTGTTGACCATAAAGGTGAATTGCGAGTAACCACACTGGATAGATAAATGCGTTCTCCCCATGTAATTTCGCTATCACCACGTAAAATAGCGCCTACACGTATCCATAATCCGTGCTCGTCGGCATCGGTCCAATCACGAACACGAAACGAATAATCTTTACCGTTTCGATTTTTGGTAAGCTCTTTGCTCTTGGTGAGTTTTTCCCAGCCACCTTCGCTATATTCATAATGAAAACGACCATGAATAGCGGTTGAAGTAGAAACTAGGGAGTTAATTAATTGAGCTTCATAACCAAGGACGCCATTAACGGTATATGTTTTTTGTGCAACAACAAAAGGGTTCATATCCCATTGTATTGCCTGCATGACAATAGCTAAGCAGTCAGATGATTTACCCCTTAAATGGTCTGGTACGGTAACTGTTCCCTCAGCCATTAACTTAGAAAACTCAACTAAGCTTTGTAGTTTGTCAGGGCTAAACATGACTAAATTATTACTTTGATTGATAGTTGCCACTTCTGACATGATGATTACCTCTAAATTGATAAGCGCCACGCAGTAAGCAGGGCGCTAAAATTGATTAAGCTTCTTCTAATTGAAGTTCTTCTAACTTGCGTGTTTCAAAGTCAGTAAGATTAATGGTGAGTGTTTCGGTAACTGGGGCCGGCCATATGCCAGTATTCATTGAGTTATTGATATCACGCAGCGTCTTTTTGTACTCCAAGCGGCCTAGCTCTAATAACTCTGGTGAGGCTTCAACAATGGCAACCCAGTGGTAATTTTCGTCTTTGTTAACGAATATCCAGAAGAACTGGTCTAGCATTGCGATATCGCAGTACATTGCGGCGCTGACGTGATAGTCACGATTAATGATTTCCTTACGGATCGTTGCGGTGATAGCATCCTGCTTGTATCGGCCTAATGAAGCTGATTTAAGGTCGAAACCAACTCTTAAATTTTCGTCATATTGGATCTCTAAGTCAGGACGTACGCGAACTTCTAAGCCTGTATCATCGTCGATACCGTAATAGCTCACTTCAACTGCGCGGTTAGGGTGAGTGACTAATTGACCTGCTACAGGGTGGTCAAATACAGCTTGCTGCATCGCTTTACCTAAACGGTACTGATCACCCGTAATGCGAATGCGTGATTCATCGGCTTGCCATGCACTGATTAAATCATCCTCAAACACTGCATCAGGCTTAACGGCTTTAACGGAAGCAGCTAACTCTTCTTTCTTGCCTGTTAATTTAAGTTGCTCGGCCTTTGGTTTGTCAGCGTTATATTCACGGATAAAGGTCTTAATTGAGTCCGTATTAGTAAACGCACCAGAGGGAATAGTAGGCGCTAAGCTAAATTCATCTTCAACCTTTTCAGGCTCTAAAACCAAGGTATGGAACAAGCTACCAAAGTCTAAAGCTTCTGAACGCTCACGCTGAATAACCTTGCTGATGTGGCGGCGTTCGTAGTACATCAAGCTGATACGTCCATCTTTTAGCATCGTGCTACTAATGCCGTTTGATGAATGATAATCATCATTTGAAATATCGGTATAACGCCCTGGTTCAAAGTAAGGCGGTTCATTTACGGGGCATTCTTTAATAATTTCTGGTTCTGCATTACCGAATTGTTTATCTTCACTGGCGTGAGTAATCACATCAGGCTTAGCTGTTTCGGTAATTTCTTCTTTGTCAGGTGAAACCAAAGACTGAAAGTATTTTTTACGGTCAACATTAGAGCGGAATTTATCAGGGTTATTAATGATATGAATGTAAGCATTGATGATGTCGTTATTGTGTAAAAACATCAGCTTTGGCGTTGCTGTGGTGGTAATGCTTAATTCAAAAGCCACTTTTTCGAACTGCTCAAACTCTTCGCTGGTGGCTGTTTTGTTTAAGTGATTAGTTAGCTTATCAATATTTTCAGGCGTGTTAATGTCATTAGCCATTAAGATTGCGCTAACAATATTGCTTAACTTGCGCTGTTCAAATTGCTCTTGTTCTTGATTGCTCATTAGATAATTCCTTGTCGGTTTGAATTGCTATCCAAGTGACGAAAGCCCACTCGATACCATCTTTAAAGTTTATGAACTCTTGTCTTTTTCCACGTACGATAAATACATGAAAACCATTTTCGATAAAAAACATCATTTCAATCACCTTTGATAAACAAATTGTTTATGTTTGTGGCGTGAAAAAAATCCAGCTAAAACAGCTAGATTGATTAATATTGTCACTGTCCAAATCTTGCATTCCGAATCTACGGGTTAGCTAAGACATTCTGCGGCTCACAGAATTTAGGAGTGTGATAGCCATTCTGTATTGTTAAAGAGCGTTAACCTTGTGGGTTAATATGAGATAAAGAATAAACCATAAAAGACAGTTGTCAACTGTTAAAAACAAATAAATAACCAATATGTTTATCTTTTCTGTAAATAAAAAAGCCAGCTCGAGACTGGCTATAAATGTAACGCTTTGTTTTATTTTTCGTTTTTGCTAATTATGAACTCAATAAAGTCTTGTATCTTTTCTTTTTCGTTATTGGGCAATGCCGCAAATTTTTTATGATCGTAATGAAGAACATCTGAATCATCTTTAGACATTAGTAGTTCGTATGGTTTACGGCCTAAGGCTTCCGCAATAGCAGCAACGCTATCAACAGTAGCACTGGACTCATTTTTAATAATTCGGTTTACAGTTGCTTGACCCAAGCCTGATTTAACTGATAACTGAGCCTGTGATTTAAAACCATCAATTAGCATGAATGTTGTGATGTTATCACCAAGTATGCGCCCAATGTCGGTAGGCTGGCGTGCTAATTCATCCGCAATCTGTTCAGCAGGCACATTCAAGTGATCCTTATCCATGTAATACTTAGGTAGTTTGGTAAGGTGCTCAATCTTTCTGGCAATAGGATCGCTAAGCGAACGATGGCTTTTCATGTCAGAGGACATTAAATAACGAGAAATAACATTAGGAGCACAACCAAGCGCTGCCGCTAGGCTCTTCTGTTTCCCTTCGTAATGCTTTTCTATCACAAAGACAAGGTTGTCTCTTCTGATATCCTGAATGCTTTTCACTGTATTTTTCCCTTGCGTTTATTTTGTTCGATATTGTTTATTCTGTTTATCTATTAAATATCAAATTAACCCTTTAGGTAAATTACCGATTTGGTTATCATGATTTAAAATTGTGAGTCGGTTTATCTTTATGGTGGTTGATATGAAAGATTTTAACTTCAAAATATTCTGGAATGGTCTGTCTAAGCGTGAGCGCCAGCAATTTGCAGATAGCGCAAATTTGACCGTTCAGTATGTTTCTATCCATCTGCGCTATTGCAGTCGTAGCGTATCATTACAGACTGCAAAGAGATTGCAGAAGGCTCTTAATACATTCGGAATAGAGCTAACGTTAGACCAAATAGCAGACAAATTTATGAAGTAAATAACACTAGGCCGCGAAAGCGGTCTTTTTATGATTAGTTAGATAAACAATAACGTTTAAATGGTTGATTATTTTTTCTGTAGCGTATAATCTTACTGCACACATAACTGTAATAGGGGTTTTCAATGAAAGTTATTAGTAGAAAAGAAGCAGCAACTAATGGGTTATCTCGCTTTTATACGGGTAAAGCCTGTGTTCATGGGCATATTGCAGAGCGTTTTGTAAGTAATGGTGTTTGTGTTGAATGTGCTGCAAAGCACGCTGCAAATTACCGTGAAAGTGTTAATAGCATTCTCAAGCAGGCAAGAGAAATGGGGGTACAGGCATGAAAGCACGTATTAATGAAAACGCCACAATTATTATTGAGCCTGAAACAGATGAAGAAATAGCGCTATTAAAGCTATGGCATCAACTTAACTATTCAGAAAACACAACTTACTGTGAGCTAATCAATACTAGCTGCCTTGCATCAATTGAAATAGACGGAATTAGTGATAACGCTACGGCGTAGAGGTGGCCTATGTCTACATATAAATGGCTTAGGCTCTGGCATGACATGCCTAACGATCCTAAATGGAGAACAATTTCAAGGGCTTCAAAGCAGCCAATTGCATTAGTTCAAGCTGTTTACATACATCTTCTTGTTGATGCGTCACAGAATGTCACGAAATGTCACGATGGGTCACAACGCGGTCACGTGACAGTCACGATTGAAGATTTAGCAAGTGCGCTGGATGTTGAAAATGAACAGATTGAAGCTGTTTTAAATGCCATGCAGGGACGTGTTTTAGATGGCTCAAAAATTACTGGTTGGGAGAGCCGTCAGCCAAAAAAGGAAGACTTAGGAAACGCAGAAACAGGAGCAAAATCAGCAGCTCAGCGAAAAAGAGAGCAACGCGAAAGAGAAAGAATTCAAAGAGAGGAAGAACAAAATAAAAATGCATGTCACGAAGATGTCACGAAATGTCACGATGGGTCACAACAAGATAAAGATAAGATAAGAGATATAAAACCTCTCTCTAATACGCGCGAGGATAATTTTCAATCTGATCCGAATGCCAATAATTCTATCTTGAACGGTCGTGTTCCAGCTGGTGGTTTTGGTGTGAATGATAAATTTGTGATGTATCACGGCTGGGAGCCTGATCAGGATTTTACGCAAAAGGCCGCGTACTGGGGAACGATACTCAAAGAGCCGTTACAGCCTCATGAGCTAGCCGAGTTTATAACCTACTGGGGGGCAGAGGGAAAAGCCAAAACACACGAGCAATGGGAACTAGCCCTTGCTAAATGCTTGAAACATAGTCGATTGAAAAACGAAAAGGTGGTGAAAAATGGGGCAGGTCAGAGAACTAAGATCGATAGCCAATTCGCAGGAAAGCCAAAAGCGATGCAGGAATTCTTACAACACGTCCTCGATAAATACGGGCAAGACGCTGTTGACGCTTTGGTTGAAGATGATCGAAATCTACGGCGACAAATGGAAAAACAAGAATGGCACGGAACCGTCATTGATGTGGAAGCAAGCGCTAAGCGCATTGAGTGACCAGCAACTGGACGGACTGTTTAAATTCTGTATCGACCGCTGCATGAATGGCAATCCATGGCCACCGGAACTATCAGACGTGATTGTCGCGTTATCTGGTGAAGCCGCTAAGCAAAATCCGTTTGGGCTTGATCCTGACGAACAGCTTAGAGATTTTTTAACCTACTGTGCTGAGCGTAGTTACTACGAAAGTGCTGAGATGTACCCATTCAAACACCCGGTTCAGTACTGGATGTTTACAGACCTCAGAGCGAAGATGATTGACCTAAGGCTAACTGAGGTTGAGTGTGAGAAGCGACTAGACAAAATGCTTTCCCAATGGACTGAGAGAGTTAGAAAGGGCGAAAAGGTACCAGAGCCAACACTGACACTTACCGATAAATCAAAACCTCGTCCTGCTTGGATGGATTTAATTGAAAAAGGTAAACAACGGAGACAATAAGATTCAAAGGTTATCAAAATCGCAAGCAGGATTAACATACAGGCGCTTTTGATATGCAGGATGATAAATCCCATAGGTTGAATGTGAAAATCAAATGTAGAGCGTTACAGAGCGTTTTAAAGGGTGGTAAGAAAATCAATTCTTACTGATTTTTTATGGTTGAAAAGATAAACAAATTGTTTATATTAACCGTGTGGGTTAATCGAATTCGAGGTGATGGTTATGTTATTTCAGGATAGAGTGATTAAAGTCCTTAAATCAGGCAAGAGCATGTCGATTAAAGGTCTACAAGCACACTTTGAAAGCAATGGTGTTAAGGCTTCGTACAACACCGTTAAGTTCGCATTAGGGCAACTTGAATACTTTGATGTTATTTCGTTGGTAATCGTTGAAGAAGACGGAGCAAGAGCGTTTGGCTACAAGCTGAATGACAACTACGAAGCGGGATTAACAAGACAAGCAAACAGCGGTCAACGCCACAAGGTAAGGGCTAGTAAGCCAAAGAAAGCTAAATCACCAGTCGCGATACCTGAATATGGCCCATGGTGCCAAACAGGTGAACCAGCGCGATTACAAATTATGTTCAATGAATTACTAGCAAAACCGAGAGCTAAGCGCATTAAGCGAGGCTTAGCTGTATGAAAACCCTTGAATATCCAATTGTACCCGTACCTAAGCCACGCATGACGCAGCGTGACAAATGGCAGAAGCGACCAGCGGTAATGCGTTATAGGGCGTTCTGTGACGAAGTGAGGGCTAGGGGTATTAACCTGCCTGAGAGCGATTACCATGTGATTTTTATCATGCCTATGCCTAAGTCATGGAGCAAGAAAAAACAGGCTGAAATGGACGGTAAGCCCCACCAGCAAAAGCCAGATAAGGACAATTTAGAGAAAGCCTTACTGGACGCCATCTTTGACGATGATTCCCGTATCTGGGATGGGCGAGTTTCCAAAGTATGGGGAACTACTGGAATGATAACGGTAAGGTTACCAGAAAAATCGACAATTCATGAACTTATTACCAATGGGTAAATAAGTGATTGAAATTACTAAATTAGAAATGAATAAGGTAATTAATTATGAAACTGAAAGTTAATCGTGGAACGTTGCTTGCTGTCATGGAATGTATGGCTGTTCGTGATGTGCGTTATTACATCAATGGCATTTGTTTTCTACCCGATGGGAAGGTAGCAGGAACTAACGGGCATATGCTTGCTTATGGTCATCATGACAATGAAATTACAGACCAAGTGATTTTGTCTGTTGGGAAGTTGCCAACTAAAACATTTGAATACGCTGTTTTCGATACAGAGGAAGAGATTGTAAAACTTCACTCAGAGTCTGGTTTTGTTGTTGGTGTTGGACTGTGTAGTGTTATCGATGGTCGCTACCCAAATATTAATCCTCTTATCGAATCTACCGCAAAAGCAGATGAAAAATTACCGCCCGTTCTGCTCATAAACTCTGGTTATTTATCCAAATTAGAAAAGGTAGCCAAGTTTGTTAATCCACGTATGCCAGCGTATGAAATCAGAGTGAAGTCAGCCACTGATGCTGTGGTGTGTGAAGTTAAGAACCCACACGATGAGCGCGTTACTGTGATGATCATGCCGATGAGATTGTAATCATGGCAACTATCTCAATAAAGCACCCCAAAATTGATGATTTCCATAATGGCATTAAGCCAATGCCTAAGCTTTTCCGTGTGGTAAGCGTAGAGCTTGATGTTTTGCGTATCGGCTTTGGCAGTGACTATAGCGTCATATTTGATTGTGATACCACCGTAGTTAGATTGGTAAGGTGAGTGAAGCATCGTGACGGATGGTGCTGGCAACTGGTTAGAGAGCATAAAGACCAAGAGGAATGGGATTATTGCTTTGAGTCTGACCGTGAGTGTCTGAACAATCTGAACTGGGAATTAGGGCTGTTTTACTAAACAAACAATCGTGACATGTCACGCGAGGTAAATATGAATTACGATTCAATACAGATTATCAAGCACAAGAAACTCAGTAGAGGTTATAGCTTCGAGGTTAGGGGTGATTGGCGTAGTAATGGTTGGCAATGTGGTGGTGCGATATGGGTTGCACAGCCTGTTGATGGTGGAATTGTGATTAGTGATGCTTTGATGCAGACACCGATAAAAGTAGTTAATTCTATGAGTGAGTTTTTAACATTTGTAGAACTGGAAACTAGGCGAATTCCTGAGTTAATAGGGTGGCAGTTATGATTAAACGTTACTTGGTATTTGCTGCTTTCTGGTGCGTGTTCGCCGTAGCTGTGGGGGTGTTATTCAATGGCTAAAAATAAAATTACAGAAATAAAACCGTGCCCGTTCTGTGGTAGTCAGGTTGATATCGGTATTCATACTAACTCAATATTTGGTAGTTATTTTGTGTTTTGTAATAACTGTGATTCAACTGGGCCAATTCAAACCACAGAGAGCTCGGCGGTATCGGCATGGAACAAAAGGGCTTCACATGGCTAAATCACCAGCAGAGCGCAAAGCAGATCAACGTAAACGCCAGCGTGAAGCTGGCTTGGTTACTCCGCAGTGGCAGGTTGAAGCCGAAGAGCACGAAATGATTAAGCGTAATTGTGCGTTGCGTAGACCGGGGCGCGAACCGTACGACGAATCGGAATACATTCAAATGCTCATACGTAACGATGACGCAAGGCTTAAGCGTGATATTGAGGAGCTATCAAAGCGGTGTTGTGGTAAGTGTGGTGAGCGGCTACCAGTGGCTAATTGCTGCTTATCTGGTGCCGCTGAGTGCTGGAATACTAAAGGGTGGCATGAGACTAAATTGGAGGTAGAATAAGTTAAATTTAACTTTACATTAGGATTATATAGAAATGGGCGAGTGGATAGAAAATATGGATTGGGCGCTATTTGTCGCCGTTTTGTCATTATTGTTTACTGGTTTGGTGAGTCTTATAACAATCAGATATACACGTAAATCTTTAAGACAAAATGAGAAATCAAATAAGTTGTCTGAAGAGTCTTTAATTGAAGCTAGAAAAAATTATAGAGAACAAAGAGAAAGGTTAGAGGAGGAGGTTAGGAATACTAAAGAGAGAAATATTGTAGGGATGAACATTATAAATGGAATATTCATTGATGAGGTCGAGGTATTTATAAGAAAATACTTGCAGATTATCAACAATGATGCTGATGGTGCAATAGTTAGCTTTAATTACGAAAAAAGAAATGAACAATATTTTTTTGAGTTTAAAGATAAAGACAATAAAGTAGTTGATGCAACTAATTTTTGGTTCATTAAAGCTGATATTTTTTATAGTTATATATTCGAAGCAGCAAGAATAGATGGGAAGTGCCTACATGATTTAAGGTCTATATATAATATATATATTGAGATTGAAAGGCTCTTTCATGTATTTGTTTACTTGCTAGAGGAAGAGCGTTTTAGAAAGTATTCTGAGATAAAAAGCCTTAAGTTTAATTTTGGTATAGAACAGATGCTTAATGACTTACTTAAAATAAAGGACTCCCTTAACCTAAAGGAATTAAGTGAATATAATAAGGTTTGAATGTTATCTTTTAGTTGGTCATAATAACCGTAGAGGTGATGATTATGACCGCAAAGAAACCACGTAAGCCACCAGCCAGAAAACCTACACCGCTTAACGCTCAAATGGAGCGCTTCTGTCAGGAATATATTAAAGCTCCTGATAATCAAACTAATGCAGCGCTAGCAGCAGGCTATGCCGAAGTTAGCGCCTGTAAGCGTGCATCACAACTTATGAAAGACCCGCGCGTCATTGACCGTATCGCACAGCTCATGCAACAGCGTAATAAGCGCAAGAAGCTAGATGCTGATAGCGTATTAGAGCGATTAGTTAATATGCTTGATGCGGATATTGCCGACATACTCACTAATACTGGCGATATTAAGCCAATTAAAGATTGGCCTGCAGTATGGCGCAAAAGTATTAATGCATTCGAAATAGCCGTCATTGATGAGCGTGTAACAGTCAAGAAAGTGAAGCTGTTAGATAAGTTGCGTGTGCTTGAAATGGTCGGTAAGCACGTTGACGTTAACGCATTCCGTGAGCGCTATCAGGTCGATGTAACTATTTCCCTTGCTGATAAGTTGGCAGCAGCCCGTAAGCGTGCCGCTGGTGGTGAGCAATGATTGATACCCTATCACCAGAAGAACAGCTAATTAACGATATCGGCATGTTTACGCATGACCCGTTAAGCTATGCGCTCTACGCATTTCCTTGGGGTGAAGCTGGCACCGAACTTGAAAATGCTAATGGGCCTCGCCAATGGCAAGCTGATACATTGAATGATATAGGGGCGCATCTACGCAATCCTGAGACACGATTTCAGCCACTATTGATATCTGTAGCATCAGGTCACGGTATTGGGAAGAGTGCTTGTATATCAATGCTTATTAAGTGGGGCATGGATACCTGCGAAGATTGTAAAGTGGTTGTCACTGCCAATACAGAAAACCAGCTACGCACTAAAACATGGCCAGAAATTGCCAAGTGGCAGCGCCTATCTATCACCAAGGACTGGTTTACATGCACCAAAACAGCTATCTACTCCAATGACCCTAATCATGCTAATGCTTGGCGTGCTGATGCTGTGCCATGGTCGGAGAACAATACGGAAGCATTCGCAGGGCTACACAACCAAGGCAAGCGCATCATTCTGATTTTCGATGAAGCCTCTAACATTGCGGATCTAGTATGGGAAGTAGCTGAAGGGGCTTTGACGGATGAGAATACAGAAATCATTTGGATAGCATTTGGTAACCCGACACGTAACACAGGGCGTTTCCGTGAGTGTTTCCGTAAGTTTAAGCACCGTTGGAAAACTAAGCAGATTGATAGCCGCACGGTTGAAGGTACCAACAAAGAGCAGATTGATAAATGGATTCAAGACTACGGTGTTGATGATGACTTTGTTAAGGTGCGTGTTCGCGGTATTTTCCCATCTACATCTGAAAAGCAATTTATACCTACTGGCCTAACTGATGCAGCCATGAAGCGCACAGTAACACAAGCAGAGGTATCACACGCACCAATTATCATAGGCGTTGACCCTGCATATTCAGGTGATGATGATGCCGTTATTTATTTGCGTCAAGGGTTACACAGCAAATGCCTATGGACAGGTAGTAAAACTATTGATGATGTGATTATGGCAAAGCGCATTGCTGACTATGAGGATCAGTACGGTGCTGATGCTGTTCATATCGACTTTGGTTACGGTACTGGAATTCAATCTGTTGGTATGAATTGGGGACGAAATTGGCAGCTTGTATCATTCAATGGTGCATCAACAGATCCGCAAATGCAGAACAAGCGCGGTGAAATGTACAACAATGTTAAGTCATGGCTCAAGATAGGTGGGGCTATTGACGATCAGGAGGTGGCTGATGATTTATCAACACCAGAGTACAAAGTACAGCTTAGCGGTAAAATTTTGCTTGAAAAGAAAGAGGATATAAAAAAACGTATTGGACGCTCACCAAATAAAGGCGATGCGCTAGCGTTAACATTTGCTTACCCAGTCACCAAAAAAGAACGCCACAACATTTCTACATCTAGTCAGGGCAGTAACGTTGTTAGTGATGCTGATTACGATCCTTATGCCTAACTAACAGGCAAAAAAAAGCCCTCACAGCGAGGGCAAAAAGCTAATCAAAGGAAAGTCACTGGACTAACGAGCGTATTGCAAAGGAACATCCGACTAACGACCGATAACCAAAATGTATATCTTGGTTTTATATTTGTCAAATAAGATATACAATAAATCATAAAGTATATTATTGTTTATTTTATTGAGGTGTTATATGTGCGGAAATATCCTAGGTGGCACTCCCAAGATTAAAACCCCTCCACCAGTTCAGGCAGCACCACAAGAACAGGACGAGGCTGTAGTCGGTTCGCGTGATGAAGAACTACGCCGCCGCCGCGCTGCCGCTGGTCGTAAGTCAACATTACTAACAGGTGCGCAAGGTACAACCAATGCAGCATCAACCAGCGGTAAAACGCTACTTGGTCAGTAACCTAACGGGGGCGGTATGAGTTTAAAACAGGATTTATTAAAACAACTCTCACAGCTTAAGAATGAGCGCCAATCATTTGAGCCTCACTGGAAAGAGCTTGCAGAGTATACGCGCCCTCGTAGCACTCGTTTTAACACATCAGAAGTTAATCGCGGTGATAGACGTAATACGAAAATCATCGACCAAGAAGCGGCTAAATCAGAGCGTACCTTATCAAGTGGCATGATGTCAGGGATTACTAGCCCTGCCCGTAAGTGGTTCCGTTTGGCTACGCCAGACCCTGACATGATGAACTACAGCCCTGTAAAGATGTGGCTTGAAGTCGTTGAGCAGCGCATGAATGAAGTGTTCAACCGTTCAAATATTTATCAGTCACTGCCGCAAACTTATTCCGACATTGGCACCTTTGCCACCAGCGCATTAGCTGTGTTGGAAGATAACGAGCGTGTTATTCGTACAGTGCCTTTTCCTATCGGTAGCTATTACATTGCGAATGGTCCTGACTTAACCGTAGACACTTGTTTCCGTGAATTCAGCATGACAGTGCGTCAACTGGTAATGGAGTTCGGGCTAGACAATGTGAGTGAGCAGGTCAAAAGCTTGTGGGACTCTGGCAACTATAGCCAATGGATTACTGTTATTCATTCAGTCTACCCAAATTTAAACCGCATCAGCGGCAAGCTGGACGCTAAGAACAAGCTATTTAAATCCGTTTACTTTGAAATGGGCGGCGATAGTGAACGCGTTCTACGGGAATCTGGCTTTGATGAATTCCCTATTATGGCGCCACGATGGGAAGTGAACGGTGAGGACGTCTACGGCTCTTCTTGTCCCGGCATGATTGCATTAGGTAGCGTTAAAGCATTGCAGCTATTACAGCGCCGCAAAGCACAGCAGATTGATAAAGTTACCAATCCACCGATGCAAGCGCCCGCATCAATTAAGAATCAGCGCATTTCTCTTGTGCCGGGTGGAATAACTTACTTACCAATGGCTGGCGCTGACCAGATGATTAAACCGATATTTCAAGTGCAAGCCGACATTAACGGCTTAATTGCTGATATTGGTGATACACGTAATCAAATCAAAGAGGCCTATTTCTCTGACCTTTTCATGATGATGGCTAATGTTAATACGCGCTCAATGCCAGTTGAGGCGGTAATTGAAATGCGTGAAGAAAAGCTACTCATGTTAGGGCCTGTATTGCAGCGTTTAGATTCTGAACTGCTCGACAAGTTAATTAATCGTACGTTCGCAATCATGGCGCGTAAAAACCTATTACCCGTACCGCCAGAAGAAATGCAGGGTATGCAACTTAAGGTTGAATACATCTCTGTGATGGCGCAAGCGCAGAAATCAGTCGGTGTTAACAGTGTTGAGCGTTTCGTGGGCTTTGTTGGCGGTTTAGCAAAACTGAAACCAGAAGCGCTAGACAAGCTAAACACTGACGAAATTATTGATAACTACGCTGAATCAATCGGTGTTTCACCAACTATCGTTTCATCAAATGACCAAGTATCCGCTGTTCGCCAGCAGCGTGCAGAGCAACAACAGCAGATGCAACAAATGCAAATGGCACAAGAGGCTGTTGCTGGCGCTCAGGCACTTGGTAATACGCCAATGGATGATAACAGCGCCTTAGCTGCGCTTGCTGGTGGTGGCCAATGACACAGTTTGATGATTACACCGATGAGGAAAAGGCGGAGATTCAGGCTGATTTAGAGCTTAAAGAAAAACTCAAAAGAGAACGCGATATAGAGGACATCAAGCAAATAATGAGCACAGAAGCTGGTCGACGCTTTGTTTGGCGGATCACTAGCTCATGTGGTGTTTTCGATATTTCATTTACTAATGACCCGTATGTTACAGCTTTTAACGAAGGCGCTCGTAATCAGGGGTTGATGCTATTAAGTGATGTTATGGAATTCTGCGCTGAGCAATATCTACTCATGGCAGAAGAAGCCAAAGAACAGGAGAACAATCAATGAATTTATTTCAACGCTTACTGTTTCGTCGCCTTTGTAATGAGGTTTCAGTTGATGGCGGTGAAGGTGGCGGCGGTGCGCCAGCGCAAGAGCCAGCACCAGCAAAACAAGATGCGCCAGCAAATGGTGATACTCCAGCGCCTGCAGGTACAGAGCCTAGTAAGACTGATGATAAGGCCAATATTGAGCCAAAAGGTGATGACAAGAAGCCTGTAAGTGCTGCACCTGAAAAGTATGAATTTACGGCTGGTAAAGACCAAGAGCTTGATAAAGAAGCTGTAGCAGCGTTTGAGCCTATCGCGCGTGAACTTGGTTTAAGTAACGAACAGGCGCAAAAGATTGTTGATGTGTACGGCTCTACGATCATGCCGCAACTGGTTAAGCAGCAAGCCGATGAATGGCAGAAGCAAGTAACTGGTTGGGCTGAAACAGTCAACGCAGATAAGGAAGGACTTGGCTCTACAGAATCGATTGGTAATGCACAAAAGGCGTTGGATCAATTCGGTTCACCTGAACTTAAAAGTTATCTGGTTGAAACAGGCTTAGGTAATCACCCCGAGCTTGTCCGTGTTTTTTCAAAGATTGGCAAGGCCATGTCTGAGGACGGTTTTGTTAGTGGCAGCAGTGAAAACGCTCGCAGTACTGCGGATGTTCTCTTTGGTGATAGTAAATAAGGTATAGGAGATAAATTATGCCTCAAGCTTTAACTTTAACTGATTGGGCTAAGCGCCAAGACCCAAACAGTAAGCAGGCGAAGATCGTTGAACTGCTCAATCAGTCTAACGAAATTCTTGATGATATGGTGTTTGCAGAAGGTAACTTGCCTACAGGTCACCGTACAACTGTCCGCACTGGTTTACCATCGGCAACTTGGCGTTTGTTGAACTACGGTGTACCACCAAGCAAGTCAACAACTGCGCAAGTTACAGATACCATTGGTATGCTGGAAACCTACTCAGAAGTAGATAAAAAGCTGGCTGATTTAAATGGGAATACTAGTGAGTTTTTATTGTCAGAAGCGCAAGCGTTCATTGAATCCATGAACCAGCAAATGGCTGAAACTCTTTTTTACGGTGATACAAGCATTCACCCTCAGCGCTTTACTGGCTTGTCCGCTCGCTTTAATGATCTTAGTGCTAAGAACGCCGTTAACATCATTGATGCTGGTGGCACTGGTAGCAATTTAACCTCTATCTGGTTAGTGGTGTGGGGACAGAATACCATTCATGGTATTTATCCTAAAGGTTCTAAAGCTGGTCTTGAACAGCAGAACTTGGGCGAAGTCACACTGGTCGATGAAAATAACGCTAAGTATCAAGGTTATCGCTCTCATTTTAAATGGGAAAACGGCCTAACAATGCGCGATTGGCGTTATGTGGTTCGTATCGCTAACGTTGACCTGTCTAAGTTAACCAAAGATCCAGAGGCAACAGGGGCTATCGACCTGCCTGATTTACTGATTCAGGCGATTGAGAAAATCCCTAATCTGTCTATGGGTAAACCTGTTTTCTATTGCAATCAGCAGGTTCGTAGCTGGATGCGCCGCCAGATTAAAAACTCAAAGAACGTCAATATTTCTATGCAAGAAGTTGCAGGAAAGAAGGTTGTTTCTTTTGATGAAATCCCTGTGCGCCGCACTGATGCAATTCTCACAACTGAGGATCAGGTGGTCGCTAAGTAAGGCTGGCCTATTGTGCGGTACCTGAATGGGTACCGCTAACTTAATTTTGTTGGGAGTTCGCAACATGATTTTAGATAAAGAAAACCTATTTTCTCTCGACCAAGCAGTGACCGCATCAGCGACTGCAACCAGTATCATTGACCTAACGCCAGTTAAAGGTGATTTCCGTGATATCGGTATTGGTGAGCCATTGCAGCTGTTTGCACAGGTTACCGAGCAGGCAACGGCTGCAGGTGAAGCAAAAGTACAAATCGTATTGGAAACATCAGCAGACAAAGCGTTTACAACGCCTGTTGCCATCTTCCAGTCATTTGCTATGCCAATTGCAGACCTGAACGCAGGTAAGCGGATTATCGGTACCGTTCCGCATGGTGTTATTAAGTATCTGCGCCTGCGTTACGTTGTCACAGATGGTCCATTAACTGCAGGTAAGTTTACAGCGGGTATCGTACTTAACGTTGATGCTCATCCTACTTATACCGCCGTAACTAATTAAGGTGTGACATGTCACGATATAGAGTTTTGAAAAAATCATTTATCGCTGGTCGTCTGCTTGAAGTTGGTGAAGAGGTTGAATACAGCGGTATTGCTGGCAGCAACTTAAAGTTGATTGGTGGTGATGATGCTAAACCTGATACTGGCGCTTTGGTTGATGGGGCTGGTGGTGATACTGGTGAGGTTGCAACCAATACCGCTATTAGTGGCTCAGGCGATACGGTCGATTCTAGCCTTGAAGCTTTGCGCGAACAGTACACACAGCTATTTGGCAAAGCACCTCATCACAATATGGGTGCAGATAAAATGCGCACCGCGATAGATGAAAGACGTAAAGAATTAGCGATTTAACTTTCGCGTTAAAGGGGGCGAAAGCCCCTTTTTCTTTTGGAGATGCAGGCAATGAAAATGGTCAACTTAAAAATTAGCACAGAAACTTTTGAGAATTCCAAAGGTGAGAGCGAAACACGTGATGAATATCCTTACGGCCTAACTCTCTATCTGGACAATGAAACGTTAGAAAAGTTAGGCGCAACTATCCCTGATGTTGGCGAATCAATTGAATTGTCTGGTATAGCCAAAATTAAATCTAAACGTACCGATGAGCGTGAAGGCAAAAAAACAACATCAGTTGATTTGCAGATAACGGATCTGGCCTTAGGCTCAGGTGATACTAAATCAGCAGCAGATGTTTTATTTGATGGGGGTGAATAATGGCCTCAGAAATTGAAATCTGTAACTTAGCGCTTAGCCGTATTGGTAATAGCCGATTCATTAACAGCCTTAGCGAAAAGAGCAAAGAGGCTGAACAATGCAATTTACACTTCAATCATTGCCGCGATACTACGCTCTCTGATTTCCCGTGGAACTTTGCCAGCAAGCGCGTTGCTTTGGCTGATACCAACAACCCGCCACCAGACTGGAAATTTGCCTATAGCTACCCAACCGACTGTTTAAAGGCAGTAGCCATTATTCAATCTGGCCAGAAATATCCTCAGCCACATAATGCAATTAATTTTCTGGTGGGTTCAGATGCTGACGGCACAGGAAAACTGATTTATTGCGACCAACCGCAAGCGTGGCTTCAATACACTGCGTCAGTCACTGATGTGAATATGTTCGACTCATTATTTATTGATGCACTGGCATGGCGTTTAGCTGGCGAACTAGCACGCCCATTGGCATCTAACGCTGGTATCGGCAATGAAGCATTTCAGATGTACACAATGTCGATTGCTAACGCTGGCGCTCACTCTCTTGATGAATCATCAGAGCCTAACGATTACATGGATCCATTCACCGAAGCGAGGTTATCGTAATGGCTTATAGCATCATTCAACCGAGTTTTTCTGGTGGTGAAATTGCACCTAGCCTTTATGGGCGAATTGATCTAGCAAAATACTCTACCGCTTTACGTAAGTGTGAAAACTTTCTTGTGCGTCAATATGGCGGCATTGAAAATAGACCAGGAACTAAGTTTATTGCGGCGGCAAAATACCCTAACAAGAAATGCCGCCTGATCCCGTTCCAGTTCAGCACAGTGCAAACATACGCCCTTGAAATGGGTGATAAGTACATGCGCGTCATTAAAGACGGCGGACAGGTACTTTATGCAGATGGTGAGCATAAAGGTGAAATATTCGAACTTGCAACACCTTATAACGAATCTGACTTATTCAATTTAAAATTCACACAGTCAGCGGACGTAATGACTATCGTACATGCTGATTATCCACCAATGGAACTACAGCGTTATGATCATGACGATTGGAGGCTGGTACCCGTTGAAACTCGTAATGGTCCGTTTGAAGATATCAATGTTGATAAAGAGCGAAAGGTTTACGTTAGCACTAGCACTGGCGAGGTGACGTTAACCGCAACTCATAATATTTTTGGCGCTGAGTTTGTTGGAAAGCAAATTTATATAGAGCAGCAGGCGGTTGATGCTGTTCCTGTGTGGGAAACAAACAAGACGACTAACGTTAATGATCAACGCCGTGCAGGTGCTAATTACTACCGAGCTAATACTGCAGGTAAAAGCGGAACATTAAGGCCATCACATACAGAAGGTATGAGTTGGGATGGTTGGGGCGGTGATGCGGGTATTCAGTGGGAGTATCTTCACAGTGGTTTTGGCATCGTTAAAATCAATTCTGTTAGTACTGATGGATTAACAGCAACGGGTAAGGTTGTTTCATACATTCCATCAAATGCCGTTGGTGAAGAAAACGCTACGTACAAGTGGGCTCGTTCGGTTTGGAATGATGTAGACGGCTACCCAAGCACCGTTATGTATTATCAGCAGCGCTTATTTTTTGCTGGTTCTCGCGCTTACCCACAAACTATTTGGGCTAGCCGTAGTGGGGACTACAAAGACTTTGGCAAGAATAACCCCATACAAGATGATGACCGTATCATCTACACCTATGCAGGGCGACAAGTTAATGAAATTCGTCATTTAATTGATGTGGGTTCGCTGGTGGCCTTAACCTCAGGTGGTGAGTATCAAATCACTGGGGATCAGAACAAAGTATTAACGCCTAGTAGTTTCTCTTTTTCCTCGCAAGGTGCCAATGGCTGTAGCGATGTTCCACCTATTGCCGTTGCCAATATTGCTTTGTACATCCAAGAAAAAGGTAGCGCAGTGCGTGACCTTGCGTATTCATTCGACGTTGATGGATATCAAGGCACTGATTTAACCATCATGGCGAATCACCTATTTCAACGCCACCAAATTATTGATTGGGCGTTTTCTATCGTTCCTTACTCAATAGCCTGGTGTATTCGTGACGATGGTAAATTGCTTTCATTGACGTACCTCAGGGAGCAGCAAGTATTTGCTTGGGCGCCACAAGATACAGACGGGCAATTTGAATCAACCTGCAGTATCAGTGAAGGTAATGAGGATGCAGTTTATTTCATTGTGTGCCGCAAAGTTGGTGGCGGTACCGTACGTTACATAGAGCGCTTAAGTAGTCGTCTATTTACCAAAACAGAGGATGCTTTCTTTGTTGATTCTGGCCTAAGTTATGACGGCAGAAATAAAGATGAATCAAGCACTGTACATCTAACTACAGTCGATAATTGGACGTACGAAGGTGATATTGCCTTAACCGCCAGCAATGCCATTTTTAAAGATAGCGATATCGGTAATGCTATTCACTTGCCTTACTTTGAAGACGATGAAAACAAAACGTTACGTTGTGAAATTACTGAGTTTATTAATACTCATGCAGTGCGAGTAACGCCTAATCGTGATGTGCCTGAATTGCTACAGGATAAGCCGTTAAGCGAATGGGGCTTTGCTCGTTTCCGTTTTGAAGGTTTACAGCATATTGAAGGTAAAACCACCAGCATTCTAGCCGATGCAAATGTATTGCCTCAGCAAAAGGTATCTGGTGGTGCCGTGTCATTAGAAGAACCTGCCGTAGTGGTTCACATTGGTCTACCGTATGTTAGCGATATGGAAACCTTAGATATTCATATCAACGGGCAAGAAACGTTACTCGACAAAAAGAAACTGGTTAAGGTTGCAAGCCTTATTGTTAATTCAAGTCGTGGTATATGGGCCGGTACCGAAAAAGACCGGTTATATGAATATGCCCAGCGTGAATTCGAGTTTTACGATAACCCGGTTGATGATGCCACTGGCGTAGTAGAAATTAACCTTGATGCGCAGTGGAGCAAAAACGGCCGTGTGTATGTCAGGCAGTCAGATCCATTACCTTTATCAATCCTCGCTGCAATACCGCGCTTAGATGTGGGGGGCTTCTAATATGGCAAGGAGTATTGTTCAAATTATACCTGCAACATTAGAGCACGCACAGGCATTGATACCGCATGTTAGACAGGCTGATATTGATGAATTCTATGCATTGGACCTATCAACGCCTGAGGAGGTTTTGGCCTCAGGCATTAACCTATCTACAAAATCATGGACCGCTATTTTCAATGGTGAGGTAGCGGCTATCTTTGGCGTGTCGCCTGCGTCAATTATCGGTGGCGTTGGCATTCCTTGGTTGGTTGGCTCAGATATTTTAGAGAAGCACCAAAAAGCCTTTCTACGCCGCTGTAAGCCGTTCGTTGGCCTAATGCTACAAATCTATCCGGAACTGCTTAATTACGTTGATGAGCGCAATTACATTGCTAAAGCGTGGCTGCATTGGCTAGGGTTCAAACTAGAAGATGCACAGCCCATTGGTGCGCTTAATTATCCGTTTCATAAATTCACGATGAATGCGAGGGCGAAATAATGTGCTCACCAGAGATTTTAGCGGTCGGTGTTTTAGCCTCTGCAGGTATGCAAGCTTATGGACAGTATCAATCTGGTAAATTTAATGCTGATGTAGCTAACCAAAACGCACGACAGAACGAGCAAGCAGCAAACGATGCTATTAATCGTGGTAATGCCGAGGCAGAGAAACAACGTTCACGTACACGGCAATTAGCAGGCTCACAAGCGGCGGCAATGTCAGCGAGTGGACTTGATTTAAGTTCAGCGGGTTCCCTTGATATGTTCGGCGATACTGCGGCAATGGGTGAGTTAGACGCATTAACGTTAGTTAATAATGCGAGTCGTGAAGCGTACGGCTTACGTATGCAAGCAGCTAATGACAGACTGCAGGGAAAAATGGCACGCCGTGAGGGTAATTTTGGCGCTGCTACAACATTATTAACAGCACCAATTAAAGCATATGGCGCATATCAATTGGCTGGTGGTACATGGGATCCGTTCTCTGGTACATCTGGCGCGGCGGCTGGTGGTAGTTCAAGTAACAATATGTTTGATATTGCTAAGAAAAGCGGTACCAACCGTTTTGTATTTTAAGGGGTGACATATGCCAACAGTACCAACGTATAAAGAACAACAGTTTAGTTCATCACCTCTACCAAATAATGGCCTTAACGTTCAATCCAGCCCTGAGCATTTCGGATCGGGTTTTGGTCAAGTTACTGAGCAATATGCTGGTGTATTTGCTGAAGCGAAGCAACGGGCTAATGTGGCGCTGGCACAAGATGCCTCATTGCAGCTTAGACAGAAAGCCAATGAATTGATGAACGATCCGCGCAATGGATTACTTGCAATGCAGGGTAAGAATGCTATTGGTAAAGGTTATGAGTTTGAGCAAGCATTTGATAGTGCCGCTGGTGAAATAGCAGGAACGTTGCAGGATGATGCGATCAAAAGCATGTTCGCACAGCAAGCAAAAGAAATGCGTTTACAGTTTAGCTCTCAGGCTAATAAGCATGAATTGGGGCAAATTCAAGTTTATGAACAAGACCAATTCCAAGCAACGCTGGATATTAATGCTGAATCAGCCGCTAATTTGTATGGTGATAACAATGCTTATCTATCAGCAAACAAACAAGTATTCCAACAAATAGAAGAGTTTGGGTTTTCGCATGGTTGGAGTGATGAGCAGATTCTAGCTAAGAAACAAGAATTTAAAACAGCCACAGCCAAGAGAGCCATTGAAAATCAGATAGGTTCTGATTACATGCAGTTTATGCAGCAGAACGGAGAGCCGTCAGATAATGGTGGTATTAGCCGTTCATCAACGTATTACGGTGGTTCGGTTGGTTCCACGCAAGGAATGATTGAGCAGGGTAATATCAATTTACTTAACAGGCCAACTGTTAAAAATAAAGATGGTTCAATTAGCACTGTCAGAACTATTTCAATTGGCACTGACCAGGGCGAAGTATTAATTCCAACTGTCAGTGATGATGGTCGCTTGCTTTCTGATGATGAAGCGATAGCACTCTTTGAGGAAACAGGAAACCATTTAGGTGTTTTTGATAATCCCGATGATGCAACGGCATATGCAGAAAGCCTGCATAATCAGCAAGAAAAAACTTATACCAAAAATGGAAGTGGGGCGCTTGGTGTCCGAAATAACAACCCAGGTAACATTAGAAAATCAAAGGATGTTTGGGTAGGGCAAACAGGCAATGATGGTTCTTTTGTTACCTTCGCTACGCCAGCACACGGCATCAGGGCTACAGGCAAAAACTTGCTGTCATACGCTAGGCAGGGGTATGTAACGCCTGAGCAGATTATTACTCGTTGGGCGCCGCCTGAGGATAATAATGATACAGAAGGTTATATTAAATTCGTGTCTGATTATCTTAACGTACCTCGTGATACTGTTCTTGACCTAACTGACTTGGATACGTTAACGCGTCTGTCAATGGCTATTATGATTCAAGAGAACGGTAAAGATGAAGTCGCTAAGCTATCATCAAATGATTTATCTTCTGGTATACAATCAGCATTAGGTTTGGTTAGCTTACCAGATTCGCCACAAGCCTCTAAGCGTTTAACTGGTTCAGTTGCCTTCAATGCCTTGGATGCTTCTGATCAGGCTAAATATATAAAACAAGCGTCACTGATGGACAAAGAACGACAGCAGCAGGAGCAGGAACAGTTAGGGACAGCTTTGGCAGATAGTTTCGCAGCGTGGGAAAGGGGGTTAGATGCTCCAAATGCTCCAGCTGAAAAAACTATCATTTCTGCTTTCGGTTATGAAAAAGGTACGGCAATGATAGCTGATATGCGAGAGGCAAAACGCTATGCAGGGCTAATATCAGGCGCTAAAGGTATGACACCACAGGCTCAACGTTCATTACGTGATAGTATTATGCCTCATGAGTCAGAAACCAATTATGCAAGCAAAATGCAGCGTTGGGAGAAGTTCAGTAAGTTCGTCGATGATAATATTAAAGCACAGGACAAAGTGTTTTCTGCTAACCGCTTTCAATTATCCATACAAAATAACTTCCCGTTAGATCCTAATGATAAAGATAATCAAGATGCTGCTGACAACTATTTTACTAACAACATCGAATCATCATTTAATATTCGTGATGAGAATAGTTTAAATGCAGTAGTTGAAGTATCTAGTCGTACGGGAATTATTCCTTCACAAATTAAATCAAAACTGGTGATTGGTTCAACATCTAAGAATCCTGAATTAGTCATTCCAATGGCTAAAATGTATGGGCAAATATTTGATAATAGATCCTCTGCCGTAAAGGAGCTATCAAGTGATGCCATGGCTTACTATGGTAAAATATATAGTCTGACTCGTGCAGGTATGGATGGAAAAGAAGCTTTAGAAATAGCTTACAAAGATACCTATGAACAGAATGACATGACTAAAAAAATGTTATCTGAAATGAAGAGCGGTAAAAAATACGAGAATGCCAGAGAAAAAGCAGCACAAGGTAATATCAATAGCTTCTTTGCTATGGGGGGATGGACGTCACCTAGTATTGATAAGCCAAGTATAAATAACAATGAATATAAAAGAGATTACTTTGTACTTTATGATGCTAACTTTGACAAAACAGGAGGTGATCATGAATTAGCCAAGATAAATACAGATGCACAAATAAAGACAATGTGGGGGGTTACTAGTATCAATGGCAAAGATGAGGTTATGCGTTATGCGCCTGAGGCGGTTTACGGCATCAATGAAAGTGGTGCTGGTAACTGGATCATAGGTCAATGGCGTGAAGAGCAAAAACAACTTAAAACGAAAGTGTTCGGCGGAATGCCTGATGATGCTCAGTTTATTTTAGTTCCCGATGCGATAACAGCAAGAGATTCTAGTTATTCTATTCAGATTAAGCAGGTTGGTAGTGATAAAAGACCTATATATATTCAATTTTTAGGCGATAACGGATTGCCTCTTAGGTTTAAGCCAGAACAATCATCATCACCAATGTACCGTGAAGTTATGGATAAAAGACAAAAAACGTACCAAGAGGTAGTTGATGCTAGGAATACATTAGACGGAAATACTAAGCAAGAGCCAATTGACTATGGGTTAACGAATACACTTAACACTATGTTTGATAGGGAGTAAAAATGCCTATTTATGAAATGAATAATGAAGATATCATGGGCGCTGAAACTATCTCAATCAGCCAGCCTGAGCCTAAATATGGTGATAGTGATGAAACAAGCGTATTCGATGCACTGAATCCTATGAGTGATAAAGGTACAAAATTAAGACATGCAGCTTTTCAAATAGATAATTCTGTAGGTAGCTTAATAGCCATGATGCCTTTTAATCAGTTCGAAGAACAAGAAGGTTATAACCCATTTGATGATGATCGTACGCTAATGGGGTATGAAGATTTTGCATGGTCATTTCTTCACTCTAAGTCACCAGAAGAAACCTCAGCTATAAAGCAAAGAATAGACAAACAAAGGAATACTAAGAAATTTGTTAGTGAGTCGGGTATTGCGGGCGTACTTTCCAGCATATATGCAGGTAGCATCGATCCTGTCAACGTTATGGCGATGGGGCTTCCTCTAACCAATTTGGTTAGAGGGGGAAGTATTTTAGCTACATCTGCCCAATTCGCAGGTGCTAACGCCATCGGTGGCGTTGCCTCAGAAGTTGCATTATCGGCAACCCAAGAAACTAGAACGCTTGAAGAAAGTGCATTAAACGTAACGTTTGACGCTATGTTAGGTGGCTTGCTTGGCTCGGCGGCTCAGTTGGTTAAAAATAGAGGACAGATAGTCAGTAAGTTTAAAAACGATGTGTTAGGCGAGCAGCAGACGGTACAACAAAATACTCCTAATAATACTAGTGTAGGTGCAATGGAAGTTCCTGATACCACGCTGGAGCAAGAAACATTGAAAGGTCCATCATTTATTAACAAAACAATGAATGTTAGTCCTGTTGGCCGTGTTGCTCAATCCCCATCAAAAACAGCACGGCAAATTAATCAGCAATTGGCAGAAAATAATTTTACATTTGCTAAAAATGATGAAGGAATTGCTTCTTTTACAGCGGTAGAAACCAAAGTTCGTGGGTATGAAGCTTTAGTATATAAACAATCAGAATCGACAAAAGATTTTTGGCGATTATACAGAAAAAATGCGAAAGATAGAGATGGTGGTCGTTTAAGTTTATATGAGTTTAGTGAGCAAGTTGGTGATGCTATGCGTAATGGTGATCGCCATGTAATACCAGAAGTTGCGGAAGCAGCGAGATCCGTTCGCCCTATTGTTGAGAAAACTAAGGATCGCATGGTTGAGCTTGGTATTTTGCGTGAGGGGGTAACTGTATCAACGGCTGAAAGCTATTTCCCACGCATTTATAAGTTTGACAAAATACTCAGTGACAGAACTCAGTTTAAAACAATTATTGCAGATTGGTTGCAAGAAATGAACCAGCGTACAGTGTATAAAGCTGAATCTAGCCTAGCGAAAGCAGACGCAGGAATAGAACAGGCCAGAGCCTCAGCACCACAGGCAGAAAAATTAAGTGCTGAAATAAAAGAAGCTGAACGATGGTCTGGTAAGAAACTACTACTGATAGATGAAATAGAGAAAAACCGCAAATTAGTTGCGGAAAAAGAAATTGTTTCAGCCGAAATTGAAAAGCGAAAAACAAAAAAGCCAACTAAAAAGCTGGAACAACTAGAACGCAAGCTGGTTCGCATTGAAGAGGCTGAAAATAAATTAGCTTCTTATCAGCGTTCTTTAGACATTCTAGACAAACCACGCCAGTTCAGAAATGAATATCGCCAATTAACACGCAAAGCTAATTCACTGACCCGCTTTGATAATCGGCGTCATGCGGCATTGCGTAGAATGGAGCCATTAGCGCGTGAAGAGGTTGAAGCAGCCGCGGATGATATTATTAATAAAATTATAGGCGCACCATCTGGCATCGTACCCAGTGAGCTGATCCCTGATGGTTTAACAAAGCGTGCAGGTTTTACAAAATCACGTACGTTAAATATTCCCGATGAGCGCATTAAAGACTTTTTAGAGTCAGATGTTAATTATGTAATGGAAAATTATGTCCGTCAGGTTGCACCAGAAATAGAGCTTACAGCTCAGTTTGGGCGTGTAGATATGGACGCGCAAATTAAAGCCATTACTAATGATTACAACACGTTAATTTCAGAGGCTAAAACAGCGAAAGAGCGAAGCAAGTTAGAAGTTAGAAGAGATGCTGATTTAGAAGATATTCGCGCTATGCGTGACAGATTATTAGGCACCTATGGCGCACCTAAAGATCCATCAAGTTTCTTTGTTAGGGCTGGTCGTATTGCTCGTCATGTTAATTTTTTGCGCTTGCTAGGTGGCATGACAATTTCATCATTGCCAGATATGGCCAGACCGATCATGCAGCATGGTTTGCGTAGCGCATTAAAGCCATTGGGTAAAATGTTAACCGACATTAGCGCAATGAAGATTGCCAAAGCGGATTTGCGTGAAATGGGGATTGGCCTTGAATATGCGTTATCTAGCCGTTCTAAAGTTATTGCTGACCTTAACGATCCCTACGCTCGCCGCACTTTTATTGAACGAGGTTTAGAATGGTCCTCACAAAAGTTCGGTAATTTCACATTGATGAATCAATATACAGACACAATGAAGATGTGGACTGGTGTTGTAACGCAATCAAAGATACTCAGAGCTGCACAAGAAGTTGCGGCTGGTAATGCATTAAGCAGCAAAGAAATTAAAAAGCTGGCGCATCTTGGAGTTGATAAAAACATGTTAGAGCGTATCGCTCAGCAATATTCAAAGCACGGTGAAGATTTAGACGGCATGTTAACGGGCCATAGTCACCTGTGGGACGATCGTGTAGTACGTGAAACTTTCCAAGCTGCGGTATTGAAAGATGTTAGAACGACCGTAATCACACCAGGCATTGGTGATACACCGTTATTTATGAGTAAAGAAGTGGGTAAAATTGTGATGCAGTTTAAAACTTTCTTCTTTGCCGCCCATAATAGATCTTTAGTTTCTGGCATTCAGTCGGGTGATGCATCATTCTATTATGGTGCATTATTACAGATATCCCTTGGGTCACTTGTCTATGTTCTTAAATCAATGCTTGCTGGGCGTGATATTAATACAGATCCAGCGAATCTAGTGAAAGAAGGTTTAGATTGGTCGGGAATGATGGGGTGGTTAAGTGAACCCAACAATATGGTAGAAACATTCAGTGGTGGTGCATATGGGATGAGCGCTTTATTTGGTGGCCCACCAGCATCACGCTATCAAAGCCGCAATACTTTAGGTAATTTTTTGGGGCCAACTTTTGATTTAGCGGGTGATATTCACACTATAACTAGCGGTGTGTTAAATGGTGAGTTTGAAGATAGAGAGGTAAGGGCTACTAGGCGAACAGCGCCTTTTCAAAACCTTTTTTTTATATCGCCATTATTAGATAAAGTTGAAGAACAATTGAAGTAAGGAAAAGTAATGAAAAAATTATTTGCGACTGTTTTTATTGTTGCTGTTCTATCTGGGTGTCAAACGGAAGCAAAGTTTCAACGTAACATGGATTCTTGGATGGGGAAAAACATTGATAGCCTTATTGATTCTTGGGGATACCCATCGAATGAAATGACCGCTCCAAATGGTAATAGGGTATATGTTTATTCAAATAGTGGAACTTTTGTTACACCTACGGATACAACGTATAACACTATTGGTAATGTATATGGTAACAGATATAGTTCTACAACCTATGCTACAACTACTGGAGGATACCCAATAACCTTTAGTTGCGCAGTGTTTGTTGAATTTAATCGCTCAGGAACTATCGATGGGATCAGATGGAAAGGTAATAATTGTAAGTCATATTGATAACTAAATTAGCATATTGAAGATTAACTAAAAGCCCCTCGCAAGGGGCTTCATTATTTCTACAGTAACTTACTAACAGTTGAATCAATATACTGCGCGTGGGTTTGAATGGTATTGATAGCCTTAGCCATATCCATCATGCAATCACGAATGTGCATTAATACACGTTCGGCATCTTCCATGTTATGACCATCTTTCTTAAGCCATGCTACAAGCTGGTGGAGCACATCTTCTTTAGGGTTGTTAATGAAGTCCTCAAGAATGCGAGAACGAGGCTTACGGGTTTTAGGGAAGCTATATTCTGGTAGGGCATGGCCTGCAGGAATAAACTCACCCTCATGGATAACTTTCTGTAATTCATCCACCAGCGCGATCAGGTCAGCTTTATTAGTGGTGCTAGCATTGCCTAACACATCGTAACGTTTAGCTGCTAACTCTGATTCCATTCTGTCGAATTCTGCAATATATGATTCTTTGAATAGGGCAGCTTGCTTACCAGTGAATCCCATTACTAAAAAAACAAATCCATTCTTAGTCATTTGATAATATGGACTTTTTCTTTTGGCGCCATTGCCTATTTTCAAGTCAATGAACATCTCCGCAAAATTGCGGTTATGAAATTCCGTTGAGCAGTCTAGGTTGCGTATTTTTTTTAATACATCATCGTGACGTTTAACGAAGAATGCAGCAACTGATTGGGAAGAGGTGACAGCTTGACCTTTAGAGTTAACAACAATTTCAGGATTTAAATTGATAGGTAATTGACTAGCCATAATGGATACTCCTATTAGTTTGGAATATCACCACTACCAACGCCAATTGATGGTGGTGAACTGTACGGGGTTGGCGTACCAGCCTAATAGGATACTGGCGCATCTTTCGATGCCCCCGCACAGCTCACCATTGAGAAGATGTAGCCGTACTCTGCATATAAAAAAACCGCTAGCGCGGTATATGCACCTATTAGTAAATTCAGGACGCCAATCCCGACACCAGATTTTTCTGGTGTATATTCACTATGGCGCAAAATTTAGAAGATGTAAATTACCAAATTGTTTATCTAATTAAAAGTCAAATAAACTTTTTGTTTACCTTTTTGCTATTGTTATTTTTCTCACCCTTTGATTTTACTGAGTTATTTGTACTATTAAATATTTCAAAATCAAACCAAGAAATATGGGATATCTCATCAGAAGAAACGATTATATCCAGATCCGTGGTTGATATGGTTTTTGTTCCTTTGACTGTTGGAGCAAGTTTAACAACCCTTTCTGTTGGGTATACGTTAGTAAAATCAACTAGAAGAGTATCCTTGTCTCGATATCCGGACATAAGAGGGAAGAACGAAATGTATTTATTCGGACCTTCTTTTTCATTAGGGTCTGATAGTCCGTTAATAATGCCAACATAAACCTTTCTAGATGATAGATTGATCAATATTGAACGCTTTGGATTTGACTCTAAAGCTTCTAATAGCATTGAGTCCATAGTTCCAGTTGGTATGGTTTTTTTCAAAACCCTCGCGTTTTTCGCTTGTCTGACTTTCCCATAAACATTTTTATGTTTTCTTTGGTATTCACATCCACGGATTAAATTTTTAACCCATACGATTAAAACGTAACATAGAGAAATTAATATTGAAGAAAAGGAAAGTAGTATCAGCCAGGCATACACACGGTCATTTTTTGGTTCGCCCGTTATTGAAAAGTTTTTAACTAGCAAATCAACCAAATGAAACTGAGGTATTGTAAACTTAATTAGCACTGCGATCGCGACAGATGCAATCAAGCTTAATGTACCGAGGGACGCAACCTTTAGATATAAAAGTTGTCCATCATGAGTATGTAATCGGTAGTAGTGATAAGGGTTAGCGATTACTAAAATATAACCGCTAACCAAAATTGGAATAAGCAGAAGGGCTAACAAAATCTATCCTTGTTTATTATTTCCCTGTGACAATGCGCATAGCCATGCGTTGCATTTCTTTAACTTCTGGCAGTTCTGCTATCTCGCTTGACGGGATATGCACAGAACCTTGTCTGCCTACTCTAATATAAGCATTCATTTTCTGATTATTATCAGTTTTAGAGTCTCGGCGAAGACTATTTCTTACAGCTGCTCTTCCAATCAATGAGTTGCTTGTTTTTTTTCTCATATCATCACCAAGTAAAGAAGTCTTTTTTGTATTATTAAAAATATAGCTAAGGATACTCATAATTACCTCCTTAACACTATTATGACTGTAGCGTAAAAGTGTTATCTAGGCGGCGCAAAGTAATTAACCTGTCGGGTTAAGTAAGTTAAGTATACACATATTTATCAGATAGCTAAACTTTATGTTAACTTTATGAGAGAAATATCTCCCATTAAAAGAAAAGCACCTCCGCATAGGTGCTTCAATTATTCATATATGGTTATTTATTTAACTCTTCCCGTATGTAATCAATGTGGGTAATTATATTATCTTTAACCTTAAAACTCAGATTTATGTAATTCATCATTGCTGTAATTTCAATGAGTGCCGCGCTAACGTCACATCCTTCACTATCCAGTTTTCTTAGTAGTTCTTCAACGTTCGATTTACTCATCAACTCCTTTATTCCAGTTTCTGTATTAACTTTTTCTGCGTAATTTTCTGGTGCTGGGAAATTAATTACATCTTTCATATTAATCACCTATCTTATGTGTGAGTCTTTTACAGTAACCGAAAAAAACACCAAGGATGTTTATCTTTTTATGTTTAAAGGTAAACAATATTCCGTTAATGAATTTTAATGGCTATCATACACCAACGTAACCGAGTGGAGAATAGCCATGACTGTTTCAACTGAAATCAGCAGTAATGAATATACAGGAAACGGTGTAACAACCGATTTTGATTATAAGTTCAGGATTTTTAAAGCAAACCAATTGAGTGTTATCACTTCAGATGCTGACGGGGATAACGTTGTAACCTTGCGTTTAGGCACTGACTACACAGTAACAGGCGCTAATAAGTCGGCTGGTGGAAAGGTAATCTTAACTAAACCACTTGCCAACGGGCATAAAATTAGCATCGCCCGTGATATTCCAATCACACAAGAAACCTCATTCCGCAATCAAAGTAAGTTCCTTGCTGAAACGCACGAGGATGCATTTGACTACCTCACCATGATTTTACAACGCATTTGGGGAAGCCTCGGGTCGCTATACTTAAAGCGTCCAAGCATTCTAGCTAACTGGTTCGATGCCAAAGGCTACCGTATTGCTAACCTTGGCAAGCCTAAGCGTGATAGTGATGCGGTTGATTTAGGCACACTGAAAGATGAAATTGAAGGCGTTAACAGTACGATATTGAAAAAAGAAAAGCGCACTTTGCGTGTTGATGATATGGATATTGCAGTATTACCAAAGTCCAGTGAACGAGCTGGTAACGTTCTGACTTTTGATGAAGAAGGTAATCCTATTGTTGTTGTTCCTGCTAGTGGTAGTGCGGTAGATGTGCTGAATCAATTAGCAAAAGATGACAGCCAAGTAGTCATTGCTGGTGAAAAAGCATCAGACATTGCGGAATCATCAAAGGTTCCACCGTTATTATCTCAATTTCCGCACGTAAAAAAATACATAAATGACAATGATAAATTACGTGGGATTTTAAGTGGTAAAGTTTGTTCGTTCGAAGGTGAGCCACTGAGCATAACAGAGCAAATTGTTATCAGCGGTAACAAGCATATTGATATCAACACAACTACAGAGCTATCAATTACATCTAAAATTGACACGCCAATTGTCTTTACAGACAAGATCGAGATGGGAGGAAATGGTCGTCTAATTGTCAACGTAAACAATAACGATAGAGAAGATGGAAAAGGCTCTGCATTGCTATTTTTGAAGGACTTACCTGACTTACATAATGTTGATGTATTTAATACAAATGGTGCAAGTATCCTTATCGGCCGTGAAAACTTCGATACAAATACGCACACAGGCACAGGCTCTGGATATATTTTTAATCACAGAGCATTTAATTGTGGGAAGGGCATACATTCATATGTAAAAGATTTGAAAGGGTCAATCATTATTGAAAATTGCACCACTGATGAGTTGTGTGGTAGCAAGGGAAATACGTATTACTTATCTGGGCATGATGTAGCGAAGGCAATTGGAGGCCACTTCAAAGGAGTCGGAACATCGTCACCGAATATCAACAAAGGCGCATCCGGGTTTGTTGTTGGCGGATTATATGAAACATACAGAGGGCCTACGCTTGGTGAAAATATCGAGTTTGGCTCAATAACTGGCGGTGGAGTATCAAAAGGCTGCGGCTTTTCTGCAATATCAACAGATATTCGTCGCAATGATGGAACTTATCCTATCAGTGACTTATTAGTTGACGGTTGGCAAGCGATTGGATGTAATCGCACTATGTATGTTCAGGCTCAAAACGTGAAATTCGGTAATATACATACGATTGGCTCAACATCAATAGATTCTATATTTAGAATAAACGGTGCATCACCAGGGGCTGCCAAGCAAATCGGTGTTATTACGGTATTTAGTAGTGTTAGTTCACCCAAAATTTTTACGGCTGCAAACGGCAGTAAAATGATAATTCAACGAGATTTAATATTTCATGATTTCCCTCTGTCATCTGATACGCTAATCTCTGCTTCGGATGGAAATAGCGTGATAAATAAAAATGATATCATTCACGCTAAAAGTGATCTGTTAGTTCCAAACTTGCTTGATACAGCAGCTATCGATTTGTCTGAGATAAGCTCTGTTTTAACTATCCGGTTGCCAGCATCCACATACAGCAATACATCGAATATAGAGATGTCTTTTTATGTACACGGCGGCAATGGATCAAAAAGAGCGCGTTTCCAAGTTGCAAAATCGATGGGGACAATTAACAACTCAACTAATTACATCGATGTGGTTCCAGCTGCGGGGGAAGTGAAATTAGTAAAAGTTATTTCGATTACAAATGGAAATTATTTGCTATCAAACTAACTTTACATGGTTTTTTGTTTATCTTTTTATGCTGTAGTATCATGGTTATTTCTCAACCATGGTGCTACACATGAATGAAAATGCCACAACGGTTACAGGCCTAAGCCTTGCATCCTTTCTAGGTTACTTTTCAGGATTGCCTCCTGAGGTTGTTATGGGGGCCATTCTCGGCGCTATTTACTTCACTACAGCAGCAACAGAATTCTCTTTCGCTATCCGTTCAGTATTCGCTATTCTCAGCCTTGGTGCTGGCTTACTATTCTTTAGTCCATTCGCTACTATCTTCGTTTCAATGACCGGGTTGATTGGTGTTAAACCTGATGCGTATAACATTGATAGTCTTGACGCTCTTGGGGCTTTCGTTGCCTCTCTTCTCTCTGTAAAATTAAGTATCAAACTGTACAAGAAAGCTGATATTCCGAAAGGAGGTAACGGCCATGACGTACGATAAATTAATGCTCATCACCAATGCCATTGTTTGTTTAGTTATGTTCTTTCGTGGTCTTTATTTTGTGAGAGATGGCAAAGGCTACAGCAAGCTTGGTGGTTGGCTGGCTTATGCATTTTTAGGGTATTCAGCATCGGTACCAGTCTATTCTTATCTTGATCCTAGCTATCAAGCAGGTATTCAAAACTTAATTCCTAATTTATTTCTTTGTGCTGCGTTGTTTGCTAAGCGCGGCAATGTCATGCAGTTAATTAAAAAAGTGGGGTGATCATAATGTCCATGGTAGATAAACAAAATAGATTTACTGGAATGGTGGCTAAGTTAATTATCTTCGCCCAGGCGAACGGTTACCAGTTAACTTTTGGTGAAGCATACCGTACGAAAGAGCAGGCGGCATTAAACGAAAAGGCAGGCAAAGGCATCAGTAAAAGCCTGCATACAGAGCGACTAGCAGTTGATTTTAACTTATTTAAAGATGGTAAGTGGCTAACTGCTTCCAGCGATCATAAGCCATTGGGTGAATACTGGGAGTCGATTGGCGGGAGTTGGGGCGGTCGCTTTAATGACGGTAACCACTATTCACTGGAACACAACGGAGTTCGATAATGAAAAAAGTAGCCATTGCATTAATTGCGCTGGCTATCTCATTTGCCGCTGGTTTTATGACTAGCGGCATTTTTTCTGATAACAAGCAAATGACAAAACAAATTGCTGGTAAACAGGAAGATGAGAAAGACCTAGTGTTTAACATCGAACAGCGCAAGCAGGCTGATGAAGAACAACAAAATAGGGTGGTGATATACAATGAACAGAAAGAACGTGCTACGATGCGCACAGACGATTTGCTTAAGCGTGTTCTTAATCACTTTGACAGCGTGCAGCTCGAAACCAGTGCTACGGAAACAAAAACTGATGGTACCACTTACTCCGATACCTGCAGAACTGAGAGAGCAAAGGCCAGTGAACTTTCTCGACAACTACGAAGCACACTTGAAATCTATGGGCGTGAGTCTAATCGTGCCGATGAAAACACAAGGGCCCTTAATTTATGCATTACCGACCTAGCAGCAAAAGAAAAATTACTCGAATCGTATCGATAGATTTCTGTACAAATATTGCTTACTTTTCATTATGGCGGTATTGATGACGGTATCATAACCCACTAGGTTAATTCTGTTTTATATAAATCAATAGGTTGCGTTCGGTGTAAATAATTGAATGGGAATAACCCCCCAATAAGAATCAGCTGGCAGTGACTAGCAAAATAACTATCTAAGCCCATGTAAAAGTGGGCTTTTTTGTTTTTTAAGTCTTTAATAGAATTCGATTTAATTGAGCAAATTAGTGAACACTTAAATTTGAAGTGCCGAAAGGATTATTGTTTCCATTTTTTCAGGAGTAGTGAATGGCGCGAAGCGTTTTAGCGGTTTACCATCACGCCCGATCAAGAATTTAGTAAAGTTCCACTTGATCCGCCCACCCATTAGACCTGGTAGCTCGTTTTTCAGGTAACGGAATATTGGGTGAGCAGAGCTCCCGTTAACTTCGATTTTATCAAACATAGGAAAGCTCACGCCGTAATTAATAAAGCAGGTCTGCGCGATTTCCTCAGCGCTACCGGGTTCTTGTTTGCCAAACTGATTACAGGGGAAACCCAGTACCACAAAGCCCTGAGGAGCATATTTCTTGTAGAGTGATTCTAAGCCGTTGTATTGTGGTGTAAAACCACAATGACTGGCGGTATTAACGACGAGAACCACCTTATCAGCGTAGTCTTTCATAGAGATAAGTTGCCCGCCGAGACTTGTCGCTGCTAATTGATGAAAGGGGGCCATAGTAGGATCCTTAGAATAGAGCTAATCGACATAAGCCAATATAGCCGCTGATTGTGTGGTAGGTCTGAAATCTTGAGCCGATTATATTGGCAAATTCTAAAGGTAAAAACAACATACTGGCTGTTCTCCCATGGATTGAAATATTAGCCCTTTGTTTTAATCCCGCTATAAACATTCGCTGGCTAAATAATGATATCAGCCCGTGTCAAAGTGGAGGGAGCTTATGGCATCAACAGCCTCTCATGTTCCTTTGCAACCAACTCAGTCCCATCTTTTGGGCAGTGAAATGCGGCAAAACAGCCATGCTAATACCCGCTTGGATCGCGCTAAATTGTGCTGACATCGTACTAGTAGTGAGCCTGCAAGCCCTTCAGTTTTTTACTGGTGCCTTTTTTATTAGTACCAAAGACGTTAGAAAAAATAGATATACCATTATAGGAATTTATTTAGGAAAAGGGGCCTCTATGTATGGGGTTAGATATTTTTGTATCTTGCAACTGTTTTATCGAGGGGAAAGCAACAGAACTTCCCGTTCTTAGGGAATAGGCCATGAAGATGATGAGAGATATTTTTATTGTCAAAGCTTACCCGTAAAAAAGCGCCTGTAATTTACAGACGCTTTTGCTTTTCACTCAATTCTAAAATTAGAACTGATACACTAACCCTAAGCCAAGGACATTATCGGTATTGACTTTGTAGTGGTCGGTAAAATCATTATCATTTAATAAATTGATTTTATAGTCGATGACAGCACTTAGATTTTTATTGAAATCATATGCAGATCCGACAGCGATATAATTTACTAGTTCTTTATCACCAAAGCTGCCCAAGTTTTTACCTTTGGAATAGTTATAGCCAATTGATGGGGTTAAACCGAAGTCAAAAGAATATAAGGCAACCACTTCAAGGTTCTGAGTTTTATTTGCTACTGACTCCATATTATCATTACCAAAACGGCTCATATTAAGCGTTTGGCCATACATGACTGCGAGATACAGGTCTTCGTATTCAAATTTTCCCCCGACGTTCCAAGCTTCAGCGCGTTTACCAGTCGCACTGCTAGTTGTGGCATCTTTTTGTTTTGGTGTACGGGAAGATGAGGAGTAACCACCGCCAAGGGAAATACCATAACCTAATTCATAAGCTGTAGATAAACCAAAACCATCTCCGTTATCGGTTAATTCATCACCGGATGATAGGTTTTGTTCGCCATTTTTACCTTGATATTGTAGTGCAAAGCTTAAACCATCAATGTAACCAAAGGCATTATTATTGCGATAAGTGAGTAAATTGCGGTTACGGCTTAGCATGTAGTTATCTTCTTGATCCATCGTATCCGCTCCCCAGAGAGGTAATACGTCTGTCCAAGCATTGGTATCATAGATAACACCATAATTGCGGCCATAATCAAGAGAGCCGTAATCTGCAAATTTTAAGCCTGCATAAGCTAAACGATTGCTATTTTCTTCAGTTGATTCTGATTGGTTAGTTTTAGTTTCCCATTCAAAACGCCCAAAGCCAATGAGTTGGTCGGTGATTTGTGTGTCACCTTTTAGCCCCAATCTGACACGTGAGTCATCACCATCTTCGCCACTACGGCTTTTAGCAATATGATGGCGAACATCGATTTGCCCATACACATCAAGCTTATTACCATCTTTATTGTACATTTCAGCGGAGTTAGCAACATTAGTAGTAAGTAGTGTTGGAATAATGAGTGCGAGTAATTTGTACTTCATAATATAGCCTTATGGATTGAGTGATATTTAGCAATCGGTCCTAATTGATAGTTATTATCATTTAAGCATTTCAATTAACCAAATAAAAAATGTAACAAAATTAAATATTAGTGAAACAATATAGATAACTTATTAAATAATAAAAATAATTTAATTTATGGTGATTTCAACCAAATGTTTTATTTTTAGAAAATTAAAATCAATGTGATGCAAGAGCTATGTTTATATCTAAGTGATTTTTTATGCAGAAAATATGAATCATTACTTGTTTGAAATGCTAAGGTTGGTATTATTTGAAACCGATACATATTTTGTCTATATAACTCAGAAACATCAAAATATTTTGGTGAGAATCATTAGATATAAGGAAGAACACGTGGCTTTTCGTTTGAAATATTTGGCATTACTTCCCTTATTTGTTGCTGCGACAGCATGTCAGCAACCAAACCATATTACAGCACCAGTAGAGAACTATGCGACACAAAGCCAACCTGCAGTGGTTAATAACGCATGGATTGAAATATCTCGCGGGGCATTGGATTTTAATATCAAAAAAGTACAAAACTTATTAGGACACAAATCGTCTTTATGTGCTGTTCTGAAAGGGGATGCATATGGGCATGACCTTTCTTTAGTTACACCAATAATGATTGAAAATAACGTGCAATGTATTGGTGTGACAAATAACCAAGAGCTGAAAACGGTGAGAGACTTAGGCTTCAAAGGTCGCTTAATGCGAGTGAGAAGTGCGACAGAGCAAGAAATGGCGCAAGCAACACAATATGAGACGGAAGAGTTAATCGGTAATTTAGCTATGGCGCAGCGCTTGAATGCGATTGCGAAAAAGCAAAATAAAGTGATCCCTATCCATCTTGCGTTAAATTCAGCAGGTATGTCGCGTAACGGTTTAGAGGTGAGTACACTTGCGGGTCTTAATGAAGCCAAGCTGATTTCACAATTACCGCAGTTAAAAATTGTTGGCATTATGTCCCATTACCCAGAAGAGGACGAAGCGCAAATCCGTAAAGACCTTGCGAAATTCCAAAAAGAATCTCAACAAGTATTGGATGTGACAGGGTTAAAACGTGAAGACATTACATTACATGTGGCGAATACTTATGCAACCATTACAGTACCAGAATCATGGCTGGATATGGTACGTGTAGGCGGTATTTTCTATGGTGATACCGTTGCGACTAATGATTATAAGCGTGTGATGACGCTGAAATCGAATATTGCCTCGGTAAATCATTATCCAAAAGGCAATACGGTCGGTTATGACAGAACCTATACCTTAAAGCGTGACTCTGTATTAGCCAATATCCCTGTCGGTTATGCAGATGGTTATCGCCGCGTATTTAGCAATGCGGGACATGCATTGATTAATGGTCAGACAGTTCCTGTTCTAGGAAAAACATCAATGAATATGGTTATGGTTGATGTTACTGATTTAAAAAATGTTAGCCCAGGAGATGAAGTTGTATTTTTTGGTAAACAAGGTAATGCTGAAATTACTGCCGAAGAGGTTGAAGATATCAGCGGGGCGTTATTTACCGAGATGTCGATCTTGTGGGGAGCGACCAATAAACGTATCTTAGTTGACTAAACTGATTTTTAACTCAGTGTATTTTAACCCGCAATGAATGCGGGTTTTTTTATCCTAAAAGCCTCTTCGGATTTTATCCAATATATCGCAATATGTTGATAAAATGCTGTTTAGGTGAATGGCTATCGAAACTTATAAGCTGATATGTTAGGTTGGTAGAGTCTTTTTTGAGCGGATTGACTCGGAAGGAAAATAAAAGAATTAGAAGGATATCATTTATGTATCAAGTTGATTTACATGCGCATACCATTGCCAGCACCCATGCATATAGCACTGTTAATGAATATTTTGCTGAAGCCGCAAGTCGAGGTGTGAAACTCTTTGCGATTACCGACCACGGCCCTGAAATGCAAGATGCTCCACATGAATGGCACTTTGGTAATATGCCTATCTTACCGAGAATTGTTGATGGCGTTGGTTTATTGTACGGTATTGAAGCGAATATAAAAAACAAGTTGGGTGAGACAGACTGCAATGAAAAGATTGCTCGCCATTTAGATATTATTTTAGCGGGGTTCCATGAACCCGTTCTTGAGCCTCAAAGTTTAGCTGATAATACAGGGGCCATGATTGCCACGATCCGCAGCGGCAAAGTGCAAATAATTACCCACCCAGGGAATCCCAAATATCCCATTGATATTAAAGCGGTAGCACAAGCTGCGAAAGATTGTAATGTGGCTTTGGAAATGAATAACTCCTCATTCTTGCATTCAAGAGCGGGTAGCCAAAAGAATTGTTTAGAAATTGCTAAGGCTGTTAAAGAGACCGGCGGGTGGGTAGCATTAGGTTCAGACTCCCATTTTGCGGGGTATCTCGGCCGTTTTGATCGCGTGGTTGAAATGTTGGAATCAATTGATTTTCCACAATCACAAATTTTAAATGTTACTCCACGCCGTGTATTGGATTTTTTAGAGTCCCATGGACGTAAGCCTATCCCTGAATTTGCTGATTTTTAATAGTTATTAAGTTATTCAATATTGCGTTCTTAAAGACAGTCAATATTAGATATAATAAAGCCACTAAATAGGTTAGTGGCTTTTAACTCCAGCTATACTGAAAGTTATAATTCAATTTCCATTTGAACACAATTTAACTCGACTTGCGCAAGAGAAGAGTAGTAACTACCATGTTTAATTGAAGTAAATCCATGTTTCTGATAAAAACGTTCCGCATTCGGGGATGAATCTAATACCAATTTTTTAATATTTCGCTTTTTGGCTTCAGCTTTAATAGCATCTAATATTAAGCCCGCAGCTCCGCAGCCAGTGTACTGTGGTAAAGTAAATATGGCATCAACACTGTTAGCCTCTAGATTAAGATAGCCAGTTGCAACGGGTTTATCATCTTCATTTGTCACAACAAAGAATGGGTTATTCTTCACAATATATATATAACTTACTGGCATTTCATCAGGTGTCCAAGCGCTGATCGTTTTTGCATCAAAACTGGTTGTGCAGCCATGGCGAATGGCTTGGTTGCGTATAAACCAAAGGTATTCAGCTTCATTGGGTGTGGCTAATCTCAATTTCATTATTCCATCCTAATTTACTTTTATCTTCTATAAAACTAAAAATTAAATTAAAAGGCAAGGCCAAGTATAAAATTCTTATTGGAAAATTAGTTATCAAATAATTTGATTTAACTTGATAAATAGTGATAATAAAACTGAATGTTGCCATATGACTGTTTTTATTGAATTATAATTTTATTAAAATAAAAAATCTAATATTGAAAAGTAAATGTAATATCAACGAACTGAAAATATATCTCCACTAAGATAACCTATGAAAAATATATAAATCTTTAAATTTGTCCTATTGTGGATAATAAATAAAGTATGATTTATTAGCATGGCAAGAACATCCTTGCTTGTAAATATAATAAGGTACATTAAATGAAAAAGTTATTAGCAATTGCAACCGTATTGTCTTTAGCTGTTTCTGGTGCTGCATTAGCAAACACAACGGTAAAATCTGAACCTGTATCTCCGGTCGCACAGTCACATCAAATAACCAAATCTCATCAAGTTAAAATAAACAGTGAGAAAAAGGCGAATAAAGGAAAATCTGCACAGGTAAGCAAATCTACGAAATAACTCAAGGAATTTTATTTAACGTCACAGTGCCATGGAAAAATAATTTCATGGCGCTGCATCAATGTTGGTATGGTATACTGATTATTATTTATTTAGTCAGTGACCTCTATGAATTATCAATGCCCACTTTGTTTTACACCGCTAAATTTTATCAATAACAGCTATCGCTGTGTAGAAAACCACCAATTCGATTGTGCAAAAGAGGGCTACGTTAATTTGTTGCCCGTGCAACATAAACGGTCTAAAGACCCCGGTGATAATGCTGAAATGATGCAAGCGCGTAGGCAATTTCTTGATGCGGGCCATTACCATCCAATGCGTGAAAAGGTAGCCGAAAAACTCATTCAGTTTATTCCATCATCTCATCCTAGTTTGTTAGATATTGGTTGTGGGGAAGGGTATTACACAGACTATTTCTCTCGAGAACTTGCAAAACATTTTGAAAAATATTCGGTTTTAGGCCTAGATGTTTCGAAAGTAGCAATTCGTTATGCAGCGAAACGCTATAAATCCGTTCGTTTTTGCGTCGGTACAAGTCATCGCTTGCCATTCTCAAATAACAGCTTGGGTGGAGTTGTCCGAATTTACGCACCCTGCAAAGCACAAGAATTAAGCCGTATATTAGTTTCTAAAGGCGTGTTAATTACCGTTACGCCAGCAGCGGAACATCTGCAAGAATTAAAAGCGTTAATTTACGATGAGGTAAAGTTACATCCAACTAAAGAGGAAGATTTACCCAATCTTTCGCTAATAGATAGCTGCCGATTAAATTATAAAATGGCACTGACAGGGTATGAAGCTTATGAATTGTTGATGATGACACCATTTGCTTGGCGCGCATCAGAGCAGGTCAAAGAGAATTTGCAACAAGCTGAAGTGAAAGAGTATACGGCTGATTTTTTAATTCGTGTTTATCAATCTGATGCAGAGTAAGGTTATTGCCCCCATATAAGGGGGCACAAAAACTAATGGGCGTACATAAATAACTCAAGATGCTCAAATAAAATATTAAAACCAATACCTATTAGTACCAACCCACCAATAATTTCTGCTTTTTTTCCGAGTAATGGGCCAACATAGCGGCCAATCATCATACCGATAGTTGCCATAATCATCGTCATTAAGCCGATAGTCATTGCAGTATGAACAATATCCACTTGTAAGAAAGCTAAACCGAGACCAATAGCCATTGCATCAAGGCTGGTGGCTATCGCGGAAAAAATAAGGTTTGTTGAACTATGACTAGAGGGTTTAGAACAACATTCTTCATCTTTTGTTTTAATGCTCTGCCAGATCATTCTAGCACCTAAAACAAATAATAAAGCAAATGCAATCCAGTGATCCCAGCGGATAACATATTGGCTAGCTAAGATCCCGATCCCCCAACCAATAATGGGGGTAATGGCTTCAATAAAACCAAAAATAAAACCTGTACGGAGGATTTCTCTAAAGCGGGGTTTATGAAGTACGGCACCTTTGCAAATAGCAACAGCGAAGGCATCCATTGACAGGGCAAGGGCTAAGATAAGGGTAGCATAGAAACTCATAATAGAACCTCGGTTGGGTGATTCCATATACACATAAATTACCCCCAACCAAAAGGCTTATTTATGTGTCTATGGTCTTGCCAACCGAACTTTGGTGTCCGCACCACGTTTGAAACCAAACGAGTATGTTGATACGGACTTTCTGGTAATATATCAAACCAGAACAGGCTACTCCCCAATGACGTGGAAAGAAAGATACCATAATTTATATTAAAGGCAACACTTAATTAATTGTGGATATTAGATCTTATTGAGAATTATTATCAATAAGGTTATTAAAAAAAACAAGGTTAATTAAATTTATAATTAACCTTGTTTTTAATGCCAATATAAAAACTATTTACTTATGATTAATGAGGAATTCATAAATTTGTTGCAAATCATCAAGATGCGATACTTGAATGTTAATTTTCTTTTTTTCTAAACCTATTATTAATACACCGTCTTCGGATAAATTCATTGTTTTTATTCTGTCATACAAAATAAATGCATTAGCAAAATAAAAACCAGTTTGTTTGAAGAATAGCTTAGGTGTTCTTATAAACGCCAAATAGATTGACATAAAAATAGTAATCAATAATAAGTAGGTGGTTAATGAATTACCATGGCGTACAATATTTGTATAAATAACGATACAAATTAGAACAATAAAAATAATAGCATCAGCTCGATGTTTTCGTTTTAGATTAATTTTTAATAAGGTTTTACCCTTTAGCAAATGCTGAATGAATTCATCATAAATTGCATAAACAAGCATGATCAAAATGATTATAACAAGAATGGCATCATTGAAGGTCATTTGTGAGCCCTTGGATAAGTAGACATAATGCAGAGCTTAAAATTAAAAAAGGGAGGCTGCAACCTCCCAATTCAAATAATGATGAAAAATTATGGCGCTAAGAAGTTCAGCCAAGCACCTAGGATACCCAAGCCAAAGAAGCCGATAATAATCCACAACGCGTTAACTTTACGACGTAACAACCACATACAGGCGAAAGTCAGCAATAGAGGCACTAAGCCTGGCATGAGTTGATCAAGGATCATTTGAACGGTGGTAATATCTTCAGTACCCGTTGTAGGGTTTTTGATCCGTGACACTTCCAGTGGAATATTGACATGTGTCCATTTGTTTACCAAGGCCCCCATAACAAATAAACCAAGGATTGATGCTCCTTCGGTTAGCTTTTGTAGGAAACCACCACCAATGTCTTGAACAATATCAATCCCTTTTTTGTAGCCATATGACACACCATAGTAAAGGGTTAATAAACGTACAAGGTTAAACAAAACAAAGAACAGGAGAGGGCCAAGTAAGCTACCTGTCATTGCGATACCTGCACCGAGAGCCGCAAATACAGGGCGAACCGTTCCCCAGAAAATTGGGTCACCCACACCAGCTAATGGCCCCATTAGACCGACTTTGATACCATTTATTGCACCGTCATCAATGTCAGCACCATTGGCACGCTGCTCTTCCATTGCCATTGTGACACCCAGAACAGGCGCTGCAACATACGGGTGAGTATTGAAGAATTCAAGATGGCGCTTAATGGCTTGTTTTCTATCATCATTATTTTCAGGATAAAGACGACGAATAACGGGAACCATTGAATAGCAGAAGCCTAGGGCTTGCATACGTTCAAAGTTCCAAGAACCTTGCAATAGGTTAGACCGTAAGAATACGCCGCGAATATCGCTTTGTGTAAGCTTTTTAGCCGTTGGCTTAGTGATATCTACCATTATACGTTCCTCCTAGTCTAGCTCATTATCAAGGTTGTTATTGCTACTATTTCCTTGGGTAACAACAGTTTGCGATTTATTGTATTTTGGACTGAGTTGGATATATAAAATAGCCATAACAGTACCGATAACCCCAAGAGCAACCAGGTTGAAGTCAGTAAATGCCGCAGTAACAAAGCCTAAGTAGAAGAACGGCATTAAGTAGCCTGCACGCATCATATTGATAACCATCGCATAACCGACAACAACAATCATACCACCAGCAATATTCAGGCCGTCAGTAACAACTTGTGGGATAGAATCCAACATTTGTTGTACTTCTGATGTACCAACAGAAATGGCGACAATTAAGGCAGGTATTGCGATACGCATCGCTTGCAGTAATAAAGCTGAAATATGGATAAAGCCAATAGCAGTTAGGTTGCCATTTAGGGCGGCTTTATCAGCAGCATGTTGGAATGCAACCGTTACAGTACGAACAATAATGGTTAATACCTGTCCTGCAGCTGCGAGTGGGATAGCAATGGCAATACCTGCACCAATACTTTGACCGCCGGCAATGACGAGGATAGTTGAAATAATAGAGGCTAAAGCGGCATCTGGTGCAACGGCAGCACCGATATTCATCCACCCCAGTGCGATCATTTCTAATGTACCGCCGATGATGATACCTGTTTTCATATCTCCCAGAACGATACCTATAAGCGTACAAGCAATGAGAGGACGGTGAAATTGGAATTCATCAAGGATTGATCCCATCCCCGCGATACACGCGACGATGAAGACCATTACTATTTGAACAACGGTAAGTTCCATTGTTTAATCTCCTGTAACCAAAAGTTTTAAAATCTGTTTTGAGTAATGGATTAAAATTAATATAAAAATTATTTTTTGAGTTTATTGATCAAGTCCATCATATAAACTTTGCTATCTGATGAGACCTTCCTAACTTCAAGTTCAATTTTTTTGTCGTTCAAATAATTAAATGCATCAATGTCTTCTTGGTTGATAGAAACAGCATTTGTGACCATGGTTTTGCCATCATGGTATGCCATTCCACCAATATTAACGGACTTGACGTCAACACCTTCTTCGACGATACGTTTAACATCAGTTGGATTGGTGAAAAGCAACATAACGCGCTCACCAGCGTATTTCGGGTTATTGTAAACGCGAATACATTTAGCCACATCAACAACATGCGCAGTGACACCCGGTGGTGCGACTTGTTTTAACAACGTAGAGCGAACTTGGTCTTTTGCTACGTCATCACTGACCACAATAATGCGTTTAACTTGGGTTTCTTTCGTCCAGCGTGTTGCAACTTGTCCGTGAATTAATCTGTCATCAATACGAGCAAGTGCGATCACCATATGTTCACCGGGGCCGGCTTTCACTGGTGCAGGGGTGGGGGTGTTTGATGTGACAGGAGTTGGTTCTACTTCTGCTACAGCTTCTTTGAATTTAAATGAACGAACACCACCGCGACCCGTTTCGAGTGCAACAGAGATAAGTTCATTCATTGATGGGTCATCATCACGGCACATGAAGGTTTCAACTAACATTGGAACATTTACACCAGTGATAATGTCATAATTATCATGCTCATTAACAATACGACTAGCCGCGTTAAATGGACTGCCTCCCCATGTATCAACAAGGAATAAGACACCCTTTGATGTATCTAAATCAGTTAGCTTTTGGGTGTACTTATCAAATAGGGTGTCTGCGTTTTCCCCAGGGATAAAGTCAATAAACGACACATTATCTTGCTCGCCTATTAACATTTCGGTTGTTCGAAGAAGCTGCTCTGCAGCGACTCCGTGTGTACCAATCATAATAGCTATACTCACTATTTTTCCCTCATAGATAGATAAAACAAAACATTATCTGTCGATAAAATGGACACTCAAGTCAGGCGCCTTTTTATCAGTTTCCCCTGTATAATAATTTTAGCTGAATAATTACAAACATCTCATAATATTCATGAAGTAGCTCATGGTGTTGTTAGTATCAATTACATTATTAGCATATCATCTTGTATTATCCTAAAAACTTGTTTCGCGTCAGAAAAATAAGAATATACCTAAAAATTGATATTGAATTGCATTTTATTGCTGTTTATTTTGATTCAATAAAATTAAAAATCTGAGTATTTTGTTTTTGTTGGTTTATTGCTGTGTTATCGGTAACAAAAAAAGCAAATAAAATAGTACGATATTGATTTTTAGAGTAAAAAATAACCAAATTTCAGTGGTGATTAGCTGTCTCTTGTTCAGCTCAAAACAATCTTTAGCACAAAATAGTATTAATTTCGTTTTGATGTAACTTGTTGAATATAAGAAAACTGAGTTAATTCAATGGAAAAATTAGGGGTAATTGATTAGGTGAATTGGAGCATTTAGGAAGAGAAAGGTGACTAAAAATAACAAAAAACTTTTTAATACATATTAAAAAAGCACCCTTAAAATACTGTTTAAAACGATAACAGAATAGAAAAGGGTGCTTAAGACTTAAATTAATTGAGAATAAAATTAGTCACATTGTACTTTGATGGCTAACCCGCCTCGGGATGTCTCACGATATTTCGCATTCATGTCTTTCCCAGTTTCATACATAGTTTCAATGACTTTATCGAGAGAAACACGAGGTTCGCTTGTTCTGCGCAGTGCCATACGTGTGGCATTAACCGCTTTAACGGATGCGATGGCATTACGCTCAATACACGGAACTTGAACTTGGCCTGCGACAGGATCACAAGTTAAACCTAAATTGTGTTCCATACCGATTTCTGCAGCAATACACACTTGCTCAGGGCTGCCACCAAATAATTCGGCCAGACCCGCAGCGGCCATAGAACATGCCACACCGACTTCACCTTGACAGCCTACTTCAGCACCTGAAATGGACGCATTCATTTTGTATAATATACCAATAGCGCCTGAAGCTAAGAAATAACGCATATATAACTCTGGCGTTACAGGTTCAATGCAATGATTATAATAAGCTAATACCGCAGGTACGATGCCGCAGGCACCATTAGTTGGGGCTGTTACGACACGGCCACCAGCTGCATTTTCCTCATTCACGGCTAAGGCATACATATTGATCAGATCAACCACATTCATCGGGTCATTAGATAACTTGCTTGATGAAGTGACCATTCGATTAAGTGCCGGCGCACGACGGGGAACACGCAATGGGCCTGGTAAAACACCTTCGGTGTTTAAACCACGCTCAATACAGGCCTGCATCGTCTGCCATACATCAGCGAAATAGGCTTCAATCTCTTCTTTAGTGTGAAGATCTAACTCATTTTTCATCATTAAGCTAGAAATAGAGAGGCCTGATTTTTTACAATTGAGTAATAGCTCTTCCGCGGAATTAAACGGATAAGAAACTGGTTTGCTATCAAGAGTAGATTCGCCAAAATGCTCGGCATCTACAATAAAACCACCACCAATGGAATAATAAGTTTTGGTGTAAATTTCATCATTACCTGCAAAAGCATGAATTGTCATGCCATTTTCATGCAATGGCAGGTTGTCTTGACGAAAATTCATGCCACCTTCATTGGGGAAGTCAACGACCTGAAGACCATTTGCTAATGATAACTTTTCTGTTTCTTCTACATTTTTGATAAAAGTTGGGATGGATTCAATGTCGACAGTGGCAGGTAAATTACCTGCTAGCCCCATAATAATGGCGATATCAGTATGGTGCCCTTTTCCAGTAAGCGATAATGACCCATAAACATCCACAGAAATACGAGTGACGTTAGGTAATAAATTTTTGCTTACTAAATCATCGACAAATTCTTTCCCAGCTTTCATTGGACCAACGGTATGAGAGCTTGAAGGGCCTATGCCCACTTTAAACATGTCGAAAACGCTTATCACGCAGGACTCCTTAAAAAAAATATGAAAATGTAGTGCATTATTTTAAAAGGCGCTACTTTACTGTTATTTAGTAGTGTTAACCAGTAAGTTTAAAGTATTTTTTGAAATAAGGTAGTTGCTGAAGGGTAATTGATTGTAAATAGCACAAAATGTCTGTGATATGGCTAAAAAAGCAACAGGTAGTAGAGGTATATTTTGTCATATATGACGTCATATCTTGTTATCTTAAATAGATTTTACTGCGATACTGGCATCGTATGGTGAAAAGTTGTGTTAAGCGTTAATCCAATTGCAAAGCAAGTTGGTGAATAATAGAGGCGGTTAGTCCCCACACTAAATGGCCATTATACCAATAAAAAAAGATGCGATTATGTCGCCCTGAACGCTTAATATCGACATACTTATGACGCTGTAATGAAAGCGCATCAAATAAGGGAACTTCAAAGATAGCAGCGACTTCACTCGGGTTGGCTTGGTATTGAATGTTATTTGGCACCAAGCCAACGATTGGCGTAACTTCATAGCCACCGTAACTTTGTAAAGGGCTTAATTGGCCCAGTACCGTGACTTTTTCTGGGGGGATAGCCACTTCTTCATAAGCTTCACGCAAGGCGGTATTCACGAGCGTGCCATCTTCTGGGTCACTTGCGCCACCTGGAAAGGCGACTTGGCCTGCATGGGAGCGTAAAAATGGAGAGCGTTGCGTGAGAAGTAGCGTCGGATTTGGTTTATTAATAATAGGCAAAAGAACAGCCGCCGATTTACCCGCCTTGCGTTCAGGCTGGCGGGTGGCCGGTAAAGTAAACTGAAAACGACTGATAAAGTTATTCAGTTCAGTCATCGGTATTGAGCGCTCCTAATAACGGTAAGATCAGGCTTAATTTATCAAAAGTTTCTTGGTACTCTTTGTCTGCTTGGCTATCTGCAACGATACCGCCGCCAGCCCAACAATAAACCTGCTTTTTATACGTCAGTAAAGTACGAATAGTGATATTGCTATCCATATTACCACTGAAACTAATATAGCCGATTGCGCCACAATAGCCATGCCGGCGATGGGGTTCTAACTCTTCGATAATTTCCATTGCGCGAATTTTAGGGGCTCCGGTTATTGAACCGCCAGGAAAGCACGCACGTAACAAGTCAGTTGCACGGTATGGGGTATCGAGTTTTGCCGTGATAGTACTGACTAAGTGATGCACTGCAGGAAAAGCTTCAACAGCGAATAATTCAGGAACACTGACAGTGCCAGGTTTTGCAACGCGGCCAATATCATTACGTAGTAGGTCGACAATCATCAAGTTTTCTGCGCGGTCTTTGACTGAGTTCGCCAGTTTTTCTGCTTGTGCAAGGTCATCTTGTTCATTATCTAGGCGAGGTAGCGTCCCTTTTATTGGACGAGTTTGGATATTCCCATCTTGTAAACTGATAAAACGCTCAGGCGAAATACTGATAACTGCGTTTTCGGGGAGACGTATAAATGAAGAGAAAGGGGCGCCGTTACGTTCAAGTAGCGCTAAAAATGCATTCCATTCATCTCCCTTATATTTAGCTTTGAATCTTTGCGCTAAGTTGATTTGATAACAATCACCATTATGTAAATACTCATGGATACGGGCAATATTATGATGATATGCCTCTTCTGACATATTTGACTGCCATGAGGTAGTTAATTGAAACTTGTTTTTACGCGGTTTTTTTTGGGTTTGCAGCCAAGCCAGTCGGGCATCAACATCATCATAACTAATTAATGTAGTTGTTTTATTATGGTGATCAACAATGAGTGCCCACAAGTAGATCCCAATAGCCATATCTGGAAATTGCAATTCTGTTGTTGCAATTTCAGGTAATTTTTCAATGCGTCGACCTAAATCGTAACTCCAAAGACCGAGGGCACCGCCGTTGAAGGGACATTCAGTCTCTTCCTGATGTTTCGGTTGGTATTTATCAAGCAATCCTTGAAGAAGTTCAAAAGGATCTGATTCAGAAACGATAGGAGCCTGATTTGGCTCTGAGATGGTTGTTTCAAACTGATTAGTCGTCAGCGTTGCAATGGGGTCAGCAACAATAATGTCATACCGATTATGGGGGTGTTTTGCATTACCTGAATGCAGTAACATCGCCCATGGTAGGTGTGCCAGTGGGGTAAAATAATCAATGGCTGTGCTTGGGCTATAAGGTAATTGGATTTTTTTGATAACCATAATGATGAGTCTAAATTTCCGCAAGTGAATCAATACAGATTAACATATATTCTTATCTTAATAGACGAAGAGATGTTAAAATCTTAATCATTGATTTTAGTCTTTTATACATGAGGTTTAAACCATGTTTTCTGGTATGCCAGCACTTAATCACCAAGAACAGCAAGAAGCAGTTGAAAAAATTCATCAATTGATGGCGGAAGGGATGAGTAGTGGTGAGGCTATTGCATTAGTCGCTCAAGAAATTAGAGAAAAGCACCAAGATAAAGAGCAGATCCATGTTCGTTTTGATGATGAAAATTAATAATTTGTAAACATACTATTAACATCCATGCATAAATCTGATAGATTAATATTAGTTAAGTCATTCTATTTATCAATGAAGACTAAATAATAACCAGAAGATAACGGGTATCTGATAGGCTGAAATAAGCCGCTAAACTAATCAAAAGTCTTTACCTATTAATAGGTATCGGAGGATGGTATGGAAGCGAATCAAAAAATTGCTGTGGTTTTAGGTGCTTGTGCGCTGGTTTTTAGCTCTTTTGCGTTAAGCGCAAATAGTGAAGAAGGTAAAGCTGCTCCTTTCGTCAGTTGTGGCACGTTAACTGAGCCACAAATTGCAGCACAAGTGAAAAGCGATTTTATGAATAATCGTTTACCTCGCTGGACAGATGAAAAAGCGGCTTTAGGCAAGAAAGCGGTTGCATGGGTCAATGATAGTGAAGTCACTAAAACCGAAACAGGTTATAGGGTCCCGCTAGTTGTTCGTGGTGCAAAATCTGACTTACATTATTCAGTTGCGGTAGACTGCCAAAATAATACTGTGACATATAATACGTCGAAATAAATTTTTTAATCTTGATAATCAAGGGGTAACCATTCAGGTTATCCCTTTTTTGCATCATTTTTGTGTGTTTGTAAGGCTAGCGATTTCGCGGCTCATAGGGCATACGTGCAAAATTCTGAGATAGTTGGCGGTAGTATACTAGTCGCTCCCTGAAGTATTCCCTTAAGTGTTCAGGTTGTTCTCGCTCAACAGCTTCAGCAATGATGGCAATGTTATAGCGTTCTTTAAATGCAACACCGGAAGCCAAAAGGTCGACATTGACCTTATCCATTTCATCTTTAGGCAATAAAGCAAGATTATGACTCATATTTGATCTCTACGGTTAAATTCATCCCTTATTATTGTAACTGGATAATGAGAAAAAATCTCAATACATTAATTGAAATAATGAAATATAAGGATTAAATTTATCTTTTTATATATTTAGTTATTAAGAAAAACAGGAAAAGATAATGAGATTGATTATTATTGTTTTTAACAAAAGTTATTAATTATCAGTAAATTGTGTTTTTTTGTTTTAAGATTGTTTTAGGGTTTTAATTATTGTAATACTGTGCATAATATACACATCAATGATTAACCGATAAGGCATAAATATGTTAACTACAGACATGGTCAAAAAATTAAACGAACAATTAAACCTTGAATTTTACTCAGCAAACCTTTATTTGCAAATGAGTGCTTGGTGTAGTGACAAAGGCTATGAAGGCGCTGCGGCGTTCTTAAAAGCACACTCGCAAGAAGAAATGGAACATATGCAGCGTTTATTTGATTATCTTAGTGACACAGGTGCACTGCCACTGTTAGGGCAAATTGCTGCGCCACCCGTTGATTTCAAATCAATTAGCGATGTATTCAACCAAACTTACGAACATGAGCAATTAATCACCCGTGAAATTAATAAATTGGCTCATTTAGCAATGACGACACAAGATTATTCTACATTTAACTTCTTACAATGGTATGTTGCAGAGCAACATGAAGAAGAAAAATTATTTAAATCAGTACTGGATAAACTGGATATGGTGGGTGAGTCTGGTAAGGCACTCTTCTTGTTAGATAAAGACTTGAAAAACCTGTCAGCGGCAACGCATGTTTAATCTAAACACCGCAGATAAATAGAAACATCGTTTTTATTTCAACTTGATATATAAGCTCCCTAGACTTATGGACACGAATACGGTAATTCAATGTTCATAAGTCTTTTTCTTTTCATTTTGTGTGAAAACTCACAGGATAGGGCGATAAAACCCATTTTTAAGCGGTAAAATGGTTTGTTTTCCGTATAATGATTGGCAATTATTCTAAATTCACCTGCAAATTAAGAGGTTACTATGCCAATTAACCCTATTAAATCTTCATGGCGCAAAATCAGCGCAGTTGCCGTTCTTTTTTTAGGAATGTCTTTCCAGCAAGCATTTGCACATGCGCATTTAAAAGACCAGCTTCCTGCTGAAGGTACAGCAGTAGAACAAGCGCCTGAGTCCATCACATTAAGCTTTTCTGAAGGTATTGAAGTTAATTTTACTAAAGTCAGCATTATTGGGCCTGAAAATAAAATAGTAAAAACCGGTAAAGCAACGTTAGATCCAACTAACGATACTAAAGTGATTGTTCCTGTGGAAGACAAACTCATTGCGGGAAAATATGACGTTAATTGGAGCGTCGTTTCTGTCGACGGACATAAAACAAAAGGAACGTATAGCTTTGCAGTGAAATAATATGTCACTAGAAGCTTTTTACACACTTATTCGCTTTGTTCATTTTATCGCTGCAATATTGATGTGCGGAATGTCAATATTTGCAGTGTTACTTAGCCGCGGGTCATTTAATTATTTACTAAGCCGCTATTTGAATAAAGGCATCTTCTTCTGCGCTATCGTTACTGTATTAACGACCTTTAGCTGGATGCTTGCGCAAGCAGGTTTGATGGGGGATGGTTGGGAAGATAGTATCGACTGGGCGATATGGCAAGGGGTACTCGGGACGTCATTCGGTCAAATATGGCGTTGGGAACTTTTGTCATCGGTATTATTACTCTTGGTTTTATTTGTAAAGCCTACCAAATTACGATTAACGTTAATATTAATCTTTTCGGTCATCTTACTTGGTCTGCATGCTTTTATTGGGCACGCAGCGATGCATGATGGCGCAATCGGGGTGCTTCATCGCATTAATCAGTTTGTTCATCTTATTAGTTCGGCCTATTGGTTTGGTGGTCTGTGGCCATTTTTAATTTGCATTCAATTTTTACGCAATAAAAAAGAAATGGCGGAAGGGATGGATAAACACATTGTGAATACCATGATGCGTTTTTCACGTTTGGGCCATATCGCTGTTGCACTGGTTATTATAACGGGTGTCATCAGTGCGGTAATTCTTTTGCCTGGCTGGCCATTAAACTACTCGGGGTCAGAATACCAATCACTACTTTGGCTTAAGATCATTTTAGTGGGTGGAATGCTTTTGTTAGCTATTATCAATCGCTATTACATCGTACCGAGCATTAGGCAAAAAGGGCGGGTGAATTACCTAATCATTAACAGTTGGGTTGAGTTATTGCTAGGCACTATGGCGATCCTTTCTGTGGCGATTTTTGCAAGCTACCAACCAATCTAGCGAAACTTTTATATTTAATTGATAATATGCAACGATATATTTAATGTTCAATAAGGTCATTATCATGAAACTTAAACTCATTATTTGCTCTCTATTATTGGGTGGAACTGTGAGTACGGCTTTTTCTGCACCGTTAACATCTGTGAGTAAAAAACAATTTGGTGCTGATTGGCCATTTACTCGTGAGGAGGTCATGTTAGAGTGCCGCCATAATGGGGCTTTGGTCGTCATTAACCCTGCCACATTAATGCAATATCCACTCAATGAAATAGCGACTGAGCTGATGAATAAGAAAGAGATCAAAGCGCAACCAATTGATGTACTCCTTAAGCCTATTGATAGCGCCAAGTCAGTAGAGGAAAGAATATTGCCGATAAAAGAAGCGGCAAAAAAATTGTGTGTAGGCAATTAAGTGTATTGCCAATTAAATTATCAGCCTATAAGGGATGTGGAGAATTAGAAAATTATCAATATTATTCAATGCGTTGATTGATTGAAAGGTTTGAGTTATTGCATGCATAGGTTCAACCTATTAAACAAATAGTTCAACTTTAGAAAATTAAGAAATAAATTGTGTTAATAATATGTAAAATTATTGATAATAAACATGGTAAGAACGTGCATTGAAGGCTAGTATTAGAGTGTACTTTGTTACGTCTCAATGGCAATTTTAGCGCACGGCTCTGCCAGAGCCATTTCCCAAGGCCCGGTAATCGGAATCTACCAGGCCTCTTTTTTTGCCTATAATTTTATTCGTTTTCATTTCATATCAGCTTATCAGTTCTTGTCTATTTATATACTTAGCCACTCGCCTAAGCTTACAAACAAAATGATTAAGCTAGTTTCATCACCCAATGATGATTTTCTTTGTCATAACGATCACGGTAGAGTAAGACTGGCTTCTCATCTAAAGTTGCCGGGATACTTGTATGTTCGTCCCATCCATCAAGTTGCATGCAGAAGTCAGTATCAGAATCACACGGAATACTAACGGTATCGCTTTTGTGGGAAGCCATAATCGCATCATTAATTTCATAGGAAGATATTTTCAATTTCACAATACACATAACTGCACCTCACTTTATCCATTTTAACCATATATAATCAGCCCAACGAAGTTAAGAATAGTACAAATGGAATTAATTTCCAAAATAATTTTTATGGTGTGTATTAGGAAAGGGTGCAATATGTGGTTAATATGCACCCTAATAGTGGTTATTTTTTAGGGATAGACGTTCCCCATGCCATGTAATCTTTAGGGGGTTCCAATTTTAGAATGAAATGCTGTTCAGGCTTAGCTTGTGGGGCTAAAGGTACTGACGGCGGGGTTGCGAAGGAGATACCACCACGCACAAACTGTTTGAAAGTTCCGCTTTTAGCAACGCCACCCGTTAAACCAAATGAAAAATTAAAACCGGAGGATTGCCAAAACTCGGTATTGCTGCGAATCAGATATTGGTACTCCTTGCCAATGCGTGTGGCAACATATACACGATCGGAAAGCTCTCCCAAATATAGACCGGTAACAACACCGACCTCTAGGCCTCTAAATAAAATAGGCGTGCCAACTTGAACGGAGCCGACATCACTCGCATCAAGGTAAATAGTTAAACCATCTAGATAACGCGAGTCTGTAATATTTGCAGCTTGTAACTCAAATTGATAACGGCTTTTATTATTACGTCCCGGTTCTGCGCTAATATAGGGTTGTAATATACTATCTAAATTATTTAAACCCGCGGGCGATAATTCAGGGGTTACAACAGCGAAACGACTTCCTAGTTTGGTAAAAGTGCTGACATATTCAGGGTATAGGATCGCCTTTGCTTGCACTTCACGTTTATCAGATGACAATTTTAATGATTCAATTTGGCCAATATTGATGCCCAAATAACGGATAGGCATGCCTTCTGAGAGTTTTGATGCATCAAATGTTGTTAAGGTAATGATGCTTCCTATCGCTTTAGCTGAGGTTTCATTTGGATAAAGTGTGTGTTGGCGAGCGGTATTGGCGACGCTACCATCAAGGTTATCAAAGCTAATAGCACCGCTAATGGCTCGGCTCAGTGGTGCAGCTTGAACGGTTAAACCGTTACTATTAAGCTGAACTTTTGCGCCACCTTCAGCCCAAAATACACTGTTTTCAGTGAGTAAGTGAAGATATTCATTTGAAATATTTACATTGATCGCAAACCCGGATTTAGTTGGTTTAATGGCAATGATTTTACCGACGGCAAATTGGCGATAAAGAACAACAGAGCCCGCTTGGATATCGGGTAGTGTCGTAGTGTTGAGGGTGATAGTGGTAGGCGGTAAAGCCCCCAAAATACCCGCTTTTGCATTATCATCACTACGATATAAAGGAAACGTTTCAGGGAGTTTTTCTTTGCTTTGTCCTGCAATTAAATGAATGCCGCCATCTAGCCATTCTTGAGGGGTAGCGCCTTGGAATTGCAGTCCATTAAGGCCTAATTGGATATCCATTCGGCTATTTGCGATAAATTTACTATCTTCACGGACAAGGTGCTTGAACTCATCATATATTAAGATACTAAAATTGACTTTCTCGGCTTCTAGGTGACGCTGTAACACTTCACCAATCTGGATACCTTTATAAACAATAGGTTGCTCTTTATCGACACCGTAAGTATCGTGTGCCCAAAGTGTTAGCATAAGGGGAGATTTGCCATCTTGTTCTTCGGTTTTAACGATTTTTTTACTACTTTGTAGAACAAATTTTTGCCCTTCTTCCGCTTGTGGGCTGTTTTGTGGTGAGTCAAAAGCAATGGCGCCATTTATAACGGCAGAAAGGCTTTCCATTTTTAGGCTCGCGCCAGACTTAAGGTCAAAATTGCCTTGAAGCCCTGATACATTCCAAAACTGGCTCTCTTTACGAACCAAGTGAACATAAGGTTTTTTTACTACCGCAGAAATGGAAACGCCTTTGTTATCAGGTAAAATAGTGTAGTCCGAAATATAACCAACAGGCACTTTCCGGTAATAAATAGGGGAGTTCTCATTCAATGAGCCTAGATCTGGGGCTGTAAGGTGAATAAGTAACTCACCTTTATCAATATTGAGTTGTGGGGGCGTATCTTGTGCAACAAAAGAGAACTGCTCTGTTCCTGTGCTGGGTAACATGCCAATGTAATTTCCACCAACCAGAGCATCAAGGCCAGAAACGCCAGCCAATGATGCTTTGGGGGTGACTAACCAAAATTTAGTGCCTGAATTTAGGGCCGGCCGCATATCTTTATTCACACTAGCGGTCACAATAATGGTTTTCATATTTTTGCTGATAGCAACGGATTGTACTAAACCAACTTCTACGCCTTGGTATCGGATAGGTGTTCGGTTGGCGACAACACCAGGTGCAGATGTAAATTCAATCGTGATATCTGTACCTCGTTCAGTCCAATGTTGAAACAAAAGCCAGCCTGCGATAAAAATAGCGACCAAAGGCAATAGCCAGAAAGGCGAAATTTGTTTGCGTTTACGCAATATGGCTTCTGATATTTCCTCAGAGGGTTCATTTTGCGGGTTTTGATTTTCCATAAGAATCCCAAATTAAACGGCTATCTAACCACTCAACAGCCAAAATTGTTAAAATAACGGCTGAACCAAAATACAGAGCGGCAGGCCCCATAGTAAAAGACATCAGCTGATCTCGATTAACAAGTGTCATCATTAAGGCAATGACAAATAAATCCAACATGGACCAACGACCAATCCATGAAACAAACTTAAGTAATTTCATACGTAGAATAGGATCAGTATTGCTTTTCAAATGGATAGAAAATAGTAGCAATATCATGATAATAATCTTAATAAATGGAACTAATATACTGGCGATGAATACAATAATTGCGATTGGCCAGTTACCTGTATCAATTAAAGAAACGACGCCAGAATAGATGGTGTCCTCTAAACGCTGTCCATTGAGATAAAAAATAGAGATTGGCATTAAATTAGCAGGAAATAATAACACCATGGCAGCAATTAGTGCGGCCCAGGTTTTTTGTAAGCTATGAGGTTCCCGAAAATGAAGAGGGCGATGGCATCGCCTGCATTTCCCATTCCAATTCGCAGGCCCAGTGTAATGACAGGCAGTACAAGCTAATGTGCTATCTTGAGCTTTTTTATTATTCGTGGGATAAAACTTATGCCATAGCTCATCTAGGTTCATATGGATGAGAATTAATAAGCTGAGAATCGACATGGTAATAAAAGCGACTAAACCATGCCCAATGAATACACTTGCGTAATCTTGCATTTTAATGGCGGCAATACCTAATGCTATCAGGTAAACATCTAACATAACCCACTCTTTGATATGCCCTAGCACTAAAAGGATAGGCCGGAGGTTCAAATTGATGCGCTGACCAATGGATAACAATAAAATTAAAATTGGTAATAACAAGGGGGCGGCAATAGCACAAAAAGCCACTATACTGGCTGTAAATGGGTCCCCCTGTTGGTTAATTAAGCGAATACCTTCAATGACATTTGCGTTGATTTGGCTTCCTAATAAATGAATAGAAATGAGTGGTTGCCAAAATGCAATAGGAGCAAGCATTAATAATGTGACAGCCAATATCGATAAACGGTTAAGTGACCAAGACCGCCCATCATTAAGTTGGCTCTGACAGCGAGGGCAAATAACGACTTGCCGTCTGCTGAATCGAGGAGTTAGTAGTTTCTGATTGCAATGATTACAGCGTTGAAAAAGCAAATCAGTGTGATTAATGTGGCTCATATTGACTCATTTTAGGTGGTTACCTAGATGTAATCTAGTGTAAAAGAATTTACCTCAAAGTGACAAATTGGTAATCTTAGGACTACGCTTACAAATATTTGATTAATTGCTTGATTATTACAAGAAATAATTATGGATAAAAAGAAGTATTATCTTGAACTTTCAGACAATCTCTCTGCTCTACTTGCAGGTGAGTATGATTTAATTGCAACCTTAGCAAATACCAGTGCGTTTTTATATGAATGTTTAGAAGGTGTTAACTGGGCTGGTTTTTATCTCAGTAATGGGCAAGAATTAGTACTGGGGCCTTTCCAAGGTAAGGTTGCGTGTGTGCGGATCCCTTTTGGTAAAGGCGTTTGTGGAACAGCCTTTACCAATAACCAAGTTCAGCGTATAGAAGATGTTCATGCATTCCCAGGTCATATTGCCTGCGATGCAGCTAGTAACGCAGAAATTGTCTTTCCTTTGGTCGTTAATGGGCAAACTATCGGGGTTTTAGATATCGATAGCCCAAATATTAGCCAATTCGACCAAGAGGATGAAAAAGGGTTACTGCACCTTGTAAGCCAGTTGTGTCAACACTTGGCAATGTGTTCTATGCCTAAATATCATTAAATAATGGTCAGTTAAATTAATAGTAACGTGGCAATTGTCAGCAACACGATTATAATGTCAGCTTGTTCATGCCCGTGAGGTTGGCAAAATCGTTGTTATCAGGAAATTTCATGGAAAATCAACCTAAGTTGAATAGTAGTAAAGAAGTTATCGCATTTCTAGCAGAGCGTTTTCCTCGCTGTTTTATCGCTGAAGGCGAAGCACGTCCGTTAAAAGTCGGAATTTTTCAAGATATCGTAGGGTGCTTAAAAGAAGAAGATGGTATTAGTAAAACGCAATTGCGTTCTGCATTACGCATGTATACTTCTAGCTGGCGTTATCTTTACGGTGTTAAAGAGGGCGCTAAACGCGTTGACCTAAACGGTGAAGATTGTGGTGAATTAGACGCAGAACATATTGCTCATGCGCGCCAACAGTTATCTGAGGCTAAAGCTCGTGTTCAAGCACAACGTGCTGAACAAAAAGCACAAAAACGCCCAGTTGCACAAAAAACGGGTGAAAAAACACCGCGTACTCAAAATGCAACTAAAGAAAGAGCGCCTCGCCGCCGTCCAACAGAGAATAAAGAACGTCCGCAAAATACACCAGCTAAAAACCCTCGCCGTAATACACCAGCTCCAGAGCAAAACCTGAAATCAGTGACTGACATCAACGCACTACAGATTGGCCAAACTTTGAAAGTGAAAGTGGGCACTAGTGTGATGGACGCTTCTGTGCTGGAAATTGCAAAAGATGGTGTCAGGGTTCAATTGCCAACAGGGCTGGCAATGATTGTACGCGCGGAACATTTAAAGTTCTGATACGGAGGTCAATCAGGTCATGAACAAACTTCTTAAAATTGCACTGGTGGTAAGTCTAGCAACTTTCGGCAGTGCGGTCGCTAATACTCAAGCAGTGGCTCCGGTCACTGCGGCTCAGTTACCTGTCTTAAAACAGAGTGTACAACACGGCACTGTGAGTGAAAGAGTCACATCTCGGTTCACTCGCTCACATTATCGTCAATTTGATTTAGACAATGCGTTTTCTGGGAAGATATTTGACCGTTATCTTAATATGCTAGATTTTGGTCATAATGTTTTACTCCAATCTGATATTGAGCAATACGCCAAAGATAAAGGCAAAGTCGGTCAGTGGCTTGAGGATGGCAAATTAGATACGTTTTATGACCTGTATAACCTGTCACAGGAAAGGCGTTTCGAGCGTTTTAAATATGCATTGGCTCGTTTAGAGCAACCTATCGATTTAAATGCGACTGATTCAATTGAAGTTGACCGTTCTAAATCACCGTGGCCCAAAGACAAGCAAGAACTTGATCGTCTTTGGGACCAAAAAGTGCGTTATGACTGGTTGAATTTAAAACTTTCAGGGAAAGATGATAAAGAAATCAAAGAGAAACTGACGAAACGTTATAACTTTGCGTTAAGGCGTTTAACGCAAGCGCAAAGTGAAGATGTGTTTCAATTGATCGTTAACTCTTTCGCCCGTGAAATCGATCCGCACACAAGTTATTTATCGCCTCGTAATACAGAACAATTCAATTCAGAAATGAGTTTATCATTAGAAGGAATTGGTGCGGTATTACAGCAAGATGACGAAAATACGGTTATTAACTCGTTAGTTGCTGGAGGCCCAGCAGCTAAAAGTAAAGAGCTAAAAGTCGGTGATAAAATTATCGGTGTAGGTCAAACGGGTAAGCCGATTGTTGATGTGGTTGGTTGGCGCCTTGATGATGTGGTTGCTTTAATCAAAGGGCCGAAAGGAAGCAAAGTTCGGTTAGAAGTCGTTTCTGATACTAAAGGGGCGAAGCCACATATTGTCACGATAGTTCGGGAGCAGATCCGGTTAGAAGACCGAGCGGTTAAGTTGACTATTAAGCAGCAAGGTAAAGATAAAGTCGCTGTTTTAGATATTCCTGGTTTTTATGTCGGTTTAACGAATGATGTTAAAACACAATTGCAAAACTTGGCAAAAGATAATGTTTCGGCATTGGTTATTGACTTACGTGGTAATGGTGGTGGTGCATTAACTGAAGCCGTTGCGTTATCCGGCCTGTTTATTCCGAAAGGGCCAATTGTTCAAGTTCGTGATAATAACGGTCAAGTTCGCCAAGATATCGATGATGACGATGTTATTTACTATAAAGGTCCTCTCGTTGTTTTAGTCGATCGTTTTAGTGCATCTGCATCTGAAATTTTTGCAGCGGCAATGCAAGATTACGGTAGGGCGATGATTGTGGGCGAGCCGACTTTTGGTAAAGGTACCGTTCAGCAGCACCGTAGTCTGAGCCGTGTTTACGATCAAATGCTAAAACCAGAATGGCCTTCATTAGGTTCTGTCCAGTATACCATTCAGAAGTTTTATCGGGTTAATGGTGGTAGTACACAACGTGAAGGGGTAACCCCTGATGTGGTCATGCCTACAGGCCAAGATCCAGCTGAAACAGGTGAAAGCTTTGAGGATAATGCATTGCCATGGGATAGCATCCCACCGGCAAAATATACGCCTGTTGGTGATGTTGCTTCTGATTTATCACCAATAAAAACGCAACATTTGGCACGTATTAGCAAAGATCCTGAATTCAACTATATTGATGAAGATATTGCGCGCTATAAAGTTAACAAAGAAAGTAAGAATCTTATTTCACTCAACTATGCTGAGCGACAAAAAGAAGATTCAGAAATTGAAGCGACAAAATTGAAACGTATAAATGAACGTAATACTAGAGAAGGTAAACCATTACTGAAATCAATTGATGATTTACCTAAAGATTACGAAGGGCCGGATCCATACCTCGATGAAACGGTGAAAATGGCAGTCGATTTGGCTAACCAACACACTAAGTTATTATCAAATAATAAATAATTTTCTCTTATTATTTTTCGAATTAAGCCAGCGCCTAAGCTGGCTTAATTTTTTGAGTCATTACAGTACCGATTTAATACATATCTTAAACGAAAAACGCAATATCAACTTATTGTGAATTTGGTGTTTTTAATAAGTAATGTCGAAATTTATGCGGTTTTATACTTTAGTTATTTTATTTTTTAAAATAACTAGCTGGAATTAATAATTATTTATAGGCTTCTTTACCTTTACTTAATTTATCCTAAACTTTGGTATAGTTTCCTTATCAACGAGGCAATATCATGCGTAAATTATTTATAGGATTAATGGCTGTTAGTGTAATGATGGTTGCATCTATTAATACAGCGAATGCAAGAAATTACCCATGCTCTGGAAGTAAAGGCGGAATTGACCGTTGTGACGGGGAGAAGTTTATCTGTAATGATGGGTCAACTAGCCGCTCAGAGCAAGTATGTACGAGAGAATTAAAAAATGATATTAACAGTAAAGTAAAAGCGGCTGGGGCAGTGATTGGCACAGGTGCAGTCAAGCAATCAAGTAAGTCATCGGTTTCTGATTCAATAAAAAATACGAGTGACAAAGCCAGTAAAACCGTTTCTGATAAAGTAGACAAGGCTAGTGATAAAGCATCTGGCAGAGCTAAGACAGTAAAAGAGAAGGCGAGCAAAGCTGCGGATAAAGAAGTTAAAGACGTAAAAGATAAAGTTAGCAAAGAGGCAGATAAAGGCTCCGCAAAAGCGGTGAAAGAGAAAGCATCTAAAGCTGCAGATAAAGAGTCAGCAAAAGCCGCGAAAGAGAAAGCATCTAAAGCTGCAGATAAAGAGTCAGCAAAAGCCGCGAAAGAGAAAGCATCTAAAGCTGTGGATAAAGAGTCAGCAAAAGCGGTGAAAGAGAAAGCATCTAAAGCTGCGGATAAAGAGTCAGCTAAAACAGTAAAAGAAAAAACAACAAGATCAACTAAAGAGAAAGCTAATTAGTCCGAAAATAAAACAGCAAATTACGATAGAGCAAAATAGTGCCACTTAATGTGGCATTATTTTTTAATAAAATGAAAGTAAAATTGAATATTCATTCGTTTGGTGAACAAAGTAAGTGATAAGATAGATAAATACACCAAATTGTTTTTGGTAATTGACGAGCTAGCTTTATCGTTTCAATAAAAAATAACTTTAAATTTAACTGGTTATAAAATGAACCTGTAAAAACAAGTGGTTAAAATTTTTCCTATAAAAAGTAATTATTTATTTAGTGTATATGAATGAGTTTTGCATGTGGCTATGTAAAGTTATGTTATTTTTTAGGGTTTTCGCGTTAATACACTTGAAATAGTGTGAAAAAACCTTATTTATAAAGTAAATTCTACGTATATTTGTTTTTACCAAGGAATACATAAAAAATGATGAGAATTGCTTTATTCTTACTCACAAACCTAGCTGTTATGTTTGTGTTTGGGATAATCCTAAGTTTAACTGGGATCAGAGGGAGTAGTGTTCAAGGCCTTATGATTATGGCGGGTCTGTTTGGGTTTGGTGGTGCTTTCATATCACTCTTAATGTCCAAATGGATGGCCCTGAAATCAGTGGGCGGTGAAGTTATTGAAACTCCACGGAACCAAACCGAACAGTGGTTAGTATCAACCGTTGCGCGCCAAGCACAACAAGTGGGTATTCAGATGCCACAAGTGGCTATTTATCATGCCCCAGATATCAATGCGTTTGCTACGGGCGCACGCCGTGATGCTTCACTTGTTGCGGTGAGTACTGGGTTATTAGAAAATATGAGCCGCGATGAAGCGGAAGCGGTAATCGCTCATGAAATTAGCCATATCGCAAATGGTGACATGGTCACGATGACCTTATTGCAAGGTGTGGTGAATACGTTCGTTATTTTTATTTCTCGTATTATTGCACAGGTTGCGGCAGGTTTTATGTCCAACAGTGATAACGAAAGTGAAAGTAGCAATGGTAACCCAATGGTCTATTTTGCGGTTTCCATGGTACTTGAAATCGTCTTCGGTATTTTGGCAAGCATCATTACGATGTGGTTCTCTCGTTACCGTGAGTTCCATGCGGACGCAGGTTCTGCAAAATTAGTCGGTCGTGAAAAGATGATAGCGGCATTGCAACGGTTAAAAACCAGCTATGAGCCACAAGAAGAAGGCCGTTTAATGGCGTTTTGCATCAATGGTCGTGGTAAAGCATTCAGTGAATTATTTTTATCACACCCACCATTAGACAAGCGCATTGAAGCATTACGTTCAGGTCAATATTTAAAGTAACCTAAATAATTATCTAAAGTACGTCTTATGTAGACAATGGTTTTAGTATCTGCCCAGTAATTGTTTAATTACTGGGCATTTTTATTGATGCAGGATGCACACATATCCCTTTCCAAATACCCATTCATATTCAACTAACTCAATTTTAATGGCGGCTCGCAATTAATTGTATTTATAACTGCAATCGATAAATCACAAGTGAGCTTACTCACAATCTTTTATTTTAAATGATGAATTATTGAAATTTTGTTCGCTTTTATTTTACTTTTAATCTTTATTAGATTGATAAGGAATTGTTATAAATTTTATTTGCATGTTAATTAATGTGAGTTGATTGGGGGTAGGATGGATTTGATAACGACGTGGTTAAGTGAACTAAATGGTGTGGTGTGGGGAGTACCAATGCTTGTTGGGATCTTAGGCGTTGGTATTTATATGCAAATTCGACTTGCATTCCTACCGATAAGGAAAATTGGAACAGGTTTTAAGTTATTGTTTCAAAAGAATGAATCACGAGGTGAGGGACAAATATCACCTTTTAATGCATTAATGACTGCGTTATCGGCAACGATTGGTACGGGGAATATTGCCGGGGTTGCAACTGCGGTTGTCATGGGAGGACCTGGCGCGTTGTTTTGGATGTGGATGACGGCATTGGTGGGGATGGCAACAAAATACTCTGAGGCGGTGTTAGCTGTCCGTTTTCGTGAAGTCGATAAATATGGCCAGTATATTGGTGGCCCAATGTACTACATTAAAAATGGATTAGGCCCTAAATGGATTTGGCTGGGAACACTGTTTGCCTTCTTCGGTGCATGTGCCAGTTTTGGTATCGGCAATACGGTACAAGCGAACTCAGTGGCTGATGTACTAGAAAGTAACTTTGGTGTGCATAAATGGTTGACCGCAGGGGCTTTAGTTTTATTAGTTGGTGCGGTATTGATTGGTGGGCTGCGACGTATTTCTGATGTTGCAGGAAAACTTGTCCCATTTATGACTGTTGCCTATTTTGGCGCAGGCATCATTGTGCTTGGTATTTATTTTACTGAGATCCCTGCGGCACTTTCTTTGGTTGTTACTTCGGCTTTTAACCCTGTTGCTGCTCAAGGTGGGTTTGCGGGGGCGGCTGTATGGGCTGCAATACGTTTTGGGGTTGCGCGAGGCGTGTTTTCCAATGAAGCGGGTTTGGGAAGTGCACCTATCGCCCACGCTGCTGCAAAAACACAAAATCCTATTCGCCAAGGGCTTATTGCGATGTTAGGGACATTCATTGACACTATCATTGTATGTTCTGTCACGGGATTAACCATCATTATTACTGGTGGTTGGCTGACCAGTGAAACTGGCGCGACATTAACTGCATCATCATTCCAAACAGCCATTCCTGGTGGAAATTACATTGTTGCTATTGCATTAGCCGTATTTGCATTTACTACCATTTTAGGGTGGAGTTTCTATGGTGAAAAATGTGTGCAATATTTATTTGGATTGCGAGCAATAAAGCCGTACCGAGTTTTATGGTTGATAGCTTTACCAGTTGGGGCAACGCAATCGCTTGATTTTGTTTGGTTATTAGCTGACACACTAAATGCAATGATGGCGATCCCTAATTTGATTGCTCTGTTACTTTTAAGCCCTGTTGTTTACCGGTTAACACGTGACCATATAAAAGATGTGAACGCAGATAGCATTGATATGGCAAAACAGTTGTACGACAATAAATCATAATTGATTGGCAATAAGCTTCATTTTAATGATGAAGCTTATTGTTTCTTCAATATCCCCCTCTTATTCATAAAGCTTATCGATGGGCAATATATAAATCATCTATTTTTATCGGTAAAATTACGGAATGGCGTTAAATGCGCTATGCTTAGAAGAGAAGTTGTAAACCATGCGTATTTTATAAATTAAACAAGGGGATAGAATGGATATTCTGGAGAAAACGTTATTGTTTGGTAATGATTTTTTGACAACGACAAACCCCGCTAGGTTAGTTCCATTTAAATTTGAGATTTATCATTCTGAGCAAGGTTTTTACCATCGGGTATATAAGCAAGTTGGCATATCAGGGGCTAACTTAGGGCAAACATTTCAAATGTGGGCTTTCGAAGAGCAGAAAAGCTGGGACAAACAAACCGCGGATACGACTGTTGATGAATATATTCAGCATTGCCAAGATATTTATAAGCGGAATAATGCATAAGTTGTAGAAAAAAAAGCCCCCTTCATAGGGTTCTGAAGGGGGAGCTAAATGAATAAAGAATGGTTTAATTCATGAATAAAGATAGATGATTTTCATGATTAAAACTTAGTTATTTGTGCAGTTTAAACCACGCAATAGTATATATATCCTTAAAATAGCATTTATCGCTAAATAATCTATTGGCGATAGCCTGTTTTTATTTGTTCTAACGTGTTTTTATAGGTTTCTGCCTGTTTTTCGTCTTCCATTTGTGCAATTTCACGTTGCATCTTGATTAAAATTTTACCTGCATCAGCCTGACCAATAGCTTTTAGCATATGCGTCAGCAAATTTTTTAGACAAGTAACTTCATCCGCTAAAGTATTAACGTTAGGTTCAGTAGGAAAATGGGTTTTCATTAAAAAGGTCCTTTAATCATAAAAAAATAATAGCAAGATTGTAGCATAGAAAGTAATACTATGTGTTTTCAGATAACTGAATGTTATAAATATTCAGATTAATGAGTTAAATTTGAACGAACAATTAAATAGTATGTAGGAGGGGGATCACCTCTAGGCTCGCTGTTTTTCTTACCGGTAAGTGGAAAGGAGCCTTTATGAGTAATGAAAAATTGTGATACAATTCACAAAAAGATTTATTGGCAACCAAAGTTGCTCAGTAACGTCTCAATCCTGTACTAAATACCAATGTCTTTTCGCAGCAATTTTTATACCCAATTAGGTGATTGGTATCTATTATTTGTGGGAAAGTGAAGGCTAAAAGAAATATGACGCAAGTTTCTAGAAAAACAGCTTGGATCCGTGTAATAGCATTAGCGGTTGCTGCATTTGTTTTTAACACAACAGAGTTTGTGCCTGTTGCATTACTCAGTGATATTGCAAAAAGCTTTGATATGACGGTCGCACATACTGGTTTGATGATAACAATCTACGCGTGGGTTGTGGCTTTGATGTCGCTACCTCTAATGTTATTAACCAGTAAAATAGAGCGTCGTAAATTATTAGGCTTCTTATTTGTTATCTTTATTATTAGCCATATTATTTCTGGTTTTGCATGGAGTTTTGATATTTTAATTGCAGGACGTATTGGTGTGGCTTTATCTCATGCGGTATTTTGGTCAATTACGGCATCGTTGGCTATTCGGGTTGCTCCCGCAGGTAAAAAAGCTCAAGCGCTTGGATTATTAGCGACGGGGACTGCATTAGCAACAGTATTGGGTCTTCCCCTTGGCAGAGTGGTGGGGCAATTCTTGGGTTGGCGAGCGACATTTTTAGGTATCGGTGTTATTGCATTGTTCACTATGGTTGTGTTGATCCGTTTTTTACCTCGTTTACCAAGTGAACATTCTGGCTCGCTAAAAAGTTTGCCTATGTTATTTCAACGACCGGCACTCGTTGGCATGTTTGCATTAACAGTGTTAGCAGTGACGGCGCACTTTACGGCTTACAGTTATATTGAGCCTTTTGTTCGAGAGGTTGCATTACAGAGCCAAAACTTTGCCACTTTACTCCTGCTAATTTTTGGTGGAGCCGGTATTGTTGGTAGCGTCATATTTAGCCGCTATAGCAGCAAATTTTCATTATCTTTTTTACCCGCAGCAATCGCATTTATGACGATTTGCTTATTATTGCTGATGCCATTAGGTAGAGATGTTTGGTCTTTGGTGATGTTATCCGTATTCTGGGGAATGGCAATGATGTGCATTGGTTTAGGAATGCAAGTTAAGGTGATTGATTTATCTCCAGATGCCACCGACTTGGCAATGTCAATTTTTTCTGGAATTTTCAACATTGGTATTGGTGCTGGAGCACTGTTAGGTAATCAAGTTATTGTCCATATGGGGATGACCCAGATTGGTTATATTGGTGGTGTGATTGGTCTTATCGCCTTCGCGTTATGTGTCTATTTGTTCAAGCGTTATAGTGTTACCCTCAGCGATAAAACAGGTACCGCTGTAAATCAGTAACTCGCATTTTCATTATGATGTAAAGATAAAAAGCTCTGTGTTATTTTAATGATAAACAGAGCTTTTTTGTTGTTATCTAAGTAACGCATTCTAATAATAAGGAAAGACAATGAAGGGTCTAGGTTTTTTATTGATGTCTATTATTGCTGAAGTCATTGCAACGACCACATTAAAAGCATCTGATGGTTTTAGTCGTTTTTGGCCGTCTTTGATTGTTATTATTGGTTATGCAGTTTCTTTTTGGGGGCTTTCACAGGTAGTAAAAACCATGCCATTAGGGATTGCTTATGCAATTTGGTCAGGTTTGGGAATTGTGCTGGTTTCCATCGCTGCAATTTATATTTACAACCAAAAACTCGATTTACCTGCAATTATTGGTATGCTATTAATTATTGTTGGTGTGTTAGTCATCAATTTATTTTCAAAAAGTGGTGGGCACTAAATCGTTGGTGCAGAATATTCAGGCAGCATGATTGGAGAAACAAGGAATGAGGCATCGGATGAGTCAATTTTTAAAACCCGTAATAGTAATATCACTTACTGGGTTTATATCTGTCATGTTATCTGCGTGTGGTAGCTCAAACGTAGATAAATCTGTGGAACATTCTGCGAGTCAGTACGCCAAGCAAGTAGTCAATTTAGGGCCAGGTGCGCAAGAAGCTTGCGTGTCAGCGGGAGGCTTGCCTGCACTGACATTAGAATTAAATGGCTCACAAACTGCAGTATGTCAATTTGCGAATGGTAAGCGTTGCGCTGTTGACATTATACAATCGGGTTCTTGTATATAATTTTATTATAAAGTTAATTAATCTTTTATTAATTATTAATATAAGATTAATTAACTCTCTATATTCCTTTGGTTGTAATCTATTTTAATACCCCGAATTATTTTTGTTTAATTATATTTCTCACTATTCATATACGGGCTATCTAAATATGAGCATCTATTTAGGTGTTTATTTTAATTATTGATATTTAATGATGATATTACTAATATTAAATAATAAAGAATATTTTCGATAATTATAAAACCACATATAAAGATGTTTACATTTATTAAAGAGTAATGCCAAATGAAAAAGAAAATTGAAGAGTATGATGGCCCAGCTGCTGGTTGGGGTGCTGTTAAAGCCGTTGCAGAAGCGTTACGTGGCCAAATGAAAATCGGGCACGATATCATTGCGATGTTTGAAATGAATAAGGTGGATGGCTTTGACTGCCCTGGTTGCGCGTGGCCTGATCCGGTACACACAGCGTCATTTGATATTTGTGAGAATGGGGCAAAAGCCATTGCTTGGGAAGCAACATCTAAAAAAACAACCCCAGAATTTTTTTCTAAATACACCGTTACAGAATTACTTGAGTGGGATGATTTTCATTTAGAGGATGAGGGACGTTTAACGCATCCTATGAAATATAATTCACAAACAGATAAATATGAACCAATCGAATGGGAAGATGCATTTCAGCAAATAGGGACACGTTTACAGAGTTATTCCAATCCAAATACCGTTGAGTTTTATACCTCCGGGCGGACTTCAAATGAAGCCGCATTCTTATATCAATTATTGGCTCGTGAATATGGCACAAATAATTTCCCTGATTGTTCAAATATGTGCCATGAACCAACGAGTGTTGGTCTTGCTGATTCCATTGGTGTCGGTAAGGCGACAGTATTGTTAGATGATTTTGATAAAGCGGATTTAGTGATTTGCATAGGCCATAACCCAGGAACTAACCATCCGAGGATGTTGAGTTCATTGCGTGAAGTTTCTAAACGTGGTGCAAAAATCATTGCAATCAATCCCTTAAGAGAGCGTGGTCTTGAGCGCTTTACCTACCCGCAAGACGTAGTAGAAATGTTAACACTAGAGTCTACACCTTTAGCAGGGCACTATTATAAGGTTCGTGTCGGTGGAGACACCGCGCTACTTAAAGGCGTCATGAAGTTGTTGATTGAAAAGCACCAAGCTGCTGTAGAGGCAGGAAACGAGCCTATTCTTGATACTGAGTTCATATCAACTCATACCCAGGGTTATGAAGCTTTAAAAAATGACTTACAGACAACAAGCTGGAAAGATATCTTAAGGGTTTCTGGTTTACCACGTGAGTCTATTGAAGAGATTGCTGACCTTTATATTGAGGCAAAAAGTACCATTATCTGTTATGGCATGGGGATCACTCAGCACGAACATGGCACACAGAATGTTCAGCAACTTGTTAACTTACTGCTACTAAAAGGTAATATTGGCAGGGAAGGTGCAGGTATTTGCCCATTACGGGGTCATTCGAATGTTCAGGGTGACAGAACCGTCGGTATTACGGAAAAACCATCAAAAAGCTTTTTAGACAAAATTGAACAACGATTTGGTTTTAAACCACCAAGTGAATTTGGCCATGCTGCAGTGGCGAGTATGCAAGCGATTTCTGAAGGCAAAGCCAATGCGTTAATCTGTATGGGTGGAAACTTAGCAGTTGCAATGCCAGACAAAGACGCTTGTTTTTCAGGTATGAAAAAGCTTGATTTAGCTGTCCATACAGCCACTAAACTGAATCGTTCTCATTTATTAACCGCTAAGCAGACATTCTTGTTACCGGTATTAGGGCGTAGCGAGATAGACAGACAAAGCAGTGGCGTGCAATGTGTTACGGTAGAAGATTCCATGTCGATGGTCCATGCATCAAAAGGTCTACTTAAACCTTGTAGCCCTTATCTTAAATCCGAGTGTGCGATTGTCGCAGGAATAGCGAAAGCGGCAATACCGAATAGTAAAGTTGAATGGGATGATTTTATCGGTAATTACGACTTGATCCGTGATGCGATGGAAGCAGTATTACCTGGTTTCGATGATTATAATGCGCGTATTAAAATACCAGGAGGGTTCCATCTGACTAACGCTGCTTCTGAACGTCGTTGGTTAACGCAATCAGGTAAAGCTAATTTTGTACCAACAGAAGGCGTTATTGAAGACCCGAATTCAGCCGTAAATAGCGAATTAATTTTGGCAACATTGCGTAGCCATGATCAATACAATACCACAATTTATGGTTTAAATGACCGATACCGTGGTGTGTTTGGGCAGCGAGATGTTGTTTTCATTAGTGGTGCCGAAGCCCAAAAACAGAAATTAGAGGCGGGGGATAAAGTAAATCTCATTGCATTAGATCGTGAGCAAAAACCGACAAAACGTCGTTTAGATAACCTCACTGTCGTGATTTATGATATGGCAGACCGTAGCGTTGCTACTTATTTTCCTGAAGCTAATAATTTAATTTCGTTAGATAATTTCGATCCGCAATGTGGTATTCCTGCGTATAAAAACATTCCCGTGAAATTAGAGCGCGTTATTCAATAAGTCGAATTTATTGTTTAGGAACCCCAAATGTTGAACGTAACATTTGGGGCCTTAATGACTATTTTTTGGCTGGGAAAAACTGGCTGATGATAACAATGATGGCTACTAAGAGATAAGCCGCGAAGATACCAATTAACCACTGTGGCATATCTAGCCCTAAGAATGCCCACTGCCTAACGGCACAGTCACCTGTCGCTTCAAACACTGCAGGCACCCATTCTTGTAATGGTAACCAATCAGGGAAATTAACAAAAAAATCGCAAGAGGCAAATGGGGAAGGATAAAGCTGTAGCATGGTATGTTCCCATGCAAGATCTAAACCGCGCCAAGCAGAGTAAACCCAAACAAGCATGGCAACCCAGCGTATCACCATGTTTCGCGGTGCTACTGCGCCAACTATGCCAGCAACCATAATGCCAAGTAATGCAACGCGTTCATAGATGCACATAACGCATGGTTGTAGCTTCATAACATGCTGAAAGTATAAAGCCGCACACTCGAGCATAAAGGCAATAAAGGCCATGAGTAGCCAAGCGCCTCTTCCTTGTGAGCAGTAGTTAAAAAATCTGAACATACTTAGTATCCTAATTGAGTAATGCGCCCATTTTGCCTCTATCGCACCGATAAAAAAAGTAATTAAAGTGAAATTATGCAATTTTTAGATAGGGCTTTACCTAATATTACAATTAGCCGTATTGGGGTACGGCTAATTGCTTTAAAGTATAGTTACTGAGCGAATGTTATCAAGCCAATACTTTCCATCCAATGTGTGATTGGTACTAGCCAGAATTCGACTCCTAATAGCCCAACAATTGTCATTACGATGGTATATGGCAGCGCCATCCAAACCATGCGACCATAAGACAAACGGATCAGCGGTGATAACGCGGATGTTAATAAAAACAAGAAGGCAGCTTGGCCATTAGGTGTCGCAACAGAAGGCAAGTTAGTCCCTGTATTAATTGCCACGGCTAAAAACTGGTATTGTTCCGTTGACACCAACCCGTCATTTGCCGCTTTTAAAGCTTCAGTAATATAAACTGTCCCTACGAAAACGTTATCTGATACAGCAGAGAGTAAGCCATTAAACAGATAAAATAAGGAGAGTTGCGATGATTCAGAGGATTGCAACACAAACTGAATAAATGGGGTGAATAATTGCTGGTCAATAATAACAGCAACAATGCTAAAGAAGACCGTTAATAACGCGGTAAAAGGTAACGCTTCTTCGAAGGCTTTACCTAATGCATGCTCTTCTGTGATCCCACAAAATGCGGTAGCAAGTACGATAACGGATAAGCCAATCAGACCAACTTCAGCTAAATGGAAAGCAAGGGCGACTATTAACCAAATACCAATTAATCCTTGAACGACTAACTGTGCAAGATCTCTTTTGGTACGTTTAGCGGTCTGTTTTTTATCGTGCTCAGTCAAAATTTGGCGAACAGAGTCTGGAAGCTCAGCACCGTAGCCAAATAGTTTAAATTTTTCAACAACAAAGCAGACGACTAAACCACAAACAAAAACCGGTATGGTTACAGGAGCCATACGGATATAGAAGGTAATGAAGTCCCAATTGACATGTTTTGCAATGATAAGGTTCTGTGGTTCACCCACCATGGTCATGACACCACCAAGCGCGGTACCAATACCTGCATGCATCATCAAGCTTCGTAAAAAAGCCCTAAACTGCTCAAGGGTCTGTTTCTGCTCTGCACTGTTAATGAAACCATCATTTTGTAGGTCAGTGCTGCTGGGTTGGTTAGAAGCATACTGATGATAGATAGAATAAAAACCAATTGAAACGCTAATGACCACAGCAATAACGGTTAATGCATCTAAAAATGCAGATAAAAATGCACTCGCGATACAAAAGGCAAGGGAAAGAATGCGCTTAGAACGCACGTTTATCAACAGTTTGGTAAAAACAAACAAAAGCAATTGCTTCATGAAATAGATACCCGCTACCATAAAAATCAGTAACAAGATAACTTCAAGGTTATTGCTAATTTCATGTGAAATTTGAGCCGGTGTAGTCATACCAATGAGAACGGCCTCTATGGCCAAAAGACCGCCAGGCTGCAATGGGTAACATTTAAGTGCCATTGCGAGTGTGAATATAAATTCAGCAACTAATAGCCAGCCTGCAACGAAGGGGCTGATAAAGAAAAAGACAATAGGGTTAATTATTAGGAATATAATAATTGCTAATTTGTACCAATCAGGCGAATTTCCCAGAAAATTTTTCAAAAAAGCTGTTTTTAAACTAAAATCCATTATGGTTCGTTATCCTCTTTTATGCGGATGTCGTGTACTGTGTTATACATACTACTCTTATCTCTTACAGATTTTAAGCACATTTGCTAATTGAGAGCGTATGAATTATATGGAAATTATATGATTTGCTTCACCCTTTATTTTTAGTCTAACTATATCAGGTGATGACAATCTGGTATGATTTGCTCAATATCCGTCTAAATGTTTGGAATAATAAAAATATGGTTATTAAAGCTCAAAGTCCGGCCGGTTTCGCGGAAGAGTATATTATTGAGAGCATATGGAACAACCGCTTTCCACCAGGTTCAATTTTACCCGCTGAGCGTGAGCTTTCGGAATTAATTGGTGTAACAAGAACAACCTTACGTGAAGTGTTACAGCGTTTGGCTCGTGACGGTTGGTTAACCATTCAGCATGGTAAACCAACGAAAGTGAATAACTATTGGGAAACGTCTGGCCTAAATATTTTAGAGACACTGGCTAGGCTTGATCACGATAGAGTACCGCAACTCATTGATAATTTATTGGCAGTACGTACCAATATTGCGGCAATTTTTATTCGCACTGCCTTTCGAAATAACCCAGAGAAATCAATAGAGGTGTTAGCTGGGCGGGAAAAAGTGGAAGATAATTCAGATGCATTCAGTGATTTGGATTATAACATTTTCCGTGGGCTTGCATTTGCATCCGGTAACCCAATTTATGGTTTGATTATTAACGGTTTAAGAGGGTTGTATACCCGTGTTGGCCGCTATTATTTTTCAAACCCTGAAGCGAGGCGCTTAGCGTTGAATTTTTATCAACAATTAAGCCATCTTTGTCGTGAGCAAGCCTATGATCGTATTATGGATTGTGTGCGTAACTATGGTAAAGAAAGCGGAATAATTTGGCATAGTATGCAAAGCAATATGCCTTCTGATTTAGCTCAAAGCCGCTAGTTAACGGGTATTTAATCCAGTTAGGCCAGCATATTGTATTATATCAGTATGCTGGTTTTTTATCATTAATCATTGACAGATTTTGGCCAAATAGCCATTGTTCACTTGAATGAAGTGAAAAACCAATCTTTGTTTATTTATTGGTATTTAATACCGTCAAATTCCCTCTTCTTAGTTTAATAAAATAAATCTGTTTTATTGGGCACCTCACGTGAATCGATAGAAAATTCTAAATTAAAAAATAATTAAAACTGCATTTTTTTTATCTTATTGAATTTAAATTAATTAATTTTCTGTTTGAATTTTGAACTGGGATTTAATATCGGCATGTAAATCAAATGTGACGAAATTTAAATTTTTTAACTGTATTGTTAAAAGTGTTAATTCACCACATTGGCAAATAATTTCTAGAATATTATCCTAAAAGAAATGGTGCAGACTTTTATTTTGTGGGGAAGCGATGAAAATTCTAGTGTTAGGCGCAGGCGTGATCGGTGTGACAACCGCGTGGTATTTAGCACAAGAAGGGCACGAAGTGCTAGTGGTGGATAGACAACATGATGTGGCAGAAGAAACAAGCGCCGCTAATGCAGGGCAAATATCTCCTGGATATGCAACCCCATGGGGTGCACCTGGGATCCCCCTTAAAGCAGTGAAATGGATGTTTGAAAAACATGCCCCTTTAGCGATACGTCCAGATGGCACGCTATTTCAGCTGCGTTGGATGTGGCAGATGTTAAAAAATTGCGATATCCAACATTATGCAATGAATAAAAGCCGTATGGTTCGTATTGCAGAATACAGCCGTGATTGTATTCGTCAATTAAGAACGGATACGGGTATCGAATATGAAGCCCGCCAAGGGGGGACTTTACAGCTTTTTCGTACTGCTGAGCAGTTTGATAATGCGGCTAATGACATTGCGGTCTTACAGCAAGAAGGGGTTCCATACGAATTACTGACATCAAATGAACTCGTTAAAGCCGAGCCTGCGTTAGAATTTGTTAAGCATAAGCTTACCGGTGGATTGCGGTTACCGAATGATGAAACGGGGGATTGTCAGCAATTTACTAAAAAACTAGCCAAAATGGCACAAAACTCAGGCGTTAAATTCAAATTTGGTGGCCATGTTGAGCAGATTTTAACTGAAGGTAATAAGGTGACTGGCGTCAAAATTGATGGTGAAATTTTGCAAGCAGACCGCTATGTCGTTGCAATGGGCTCTTATTCTACCTCAATGTTACAAAGTCTGGTTAAAATCCCAGTCTACCCGCTTAAAGGTTATTCATTAACCATGCCGATTATTGATGATCAGCGTTCGCCAACCTCCACCATTTTGGATGAGACATACAAAATTGCAGTAACGCGATTTGATGAGCGTATTCGCGTCGGTGGAATGGCTGAAGTCGTTGGGTTTAATTTGAATATACTGAAAAAACGCTGCGAAACATTGAAAATGGTGGTACAAGATTTGTATCAAGGCGGCGGTGATATCGAACAAGCACAATTTTGGACGGGCCTGCGTCCAATGACACCAGATGGTACTCCAATAGTGGGGCCGACAGCATACGGTAATTTATATTTAAATACTGGGCATGGGACACTGGGTTGGACAATGGCTTGTGGTGCAGGGAAGTTGCTGGCAGATATCATTTCAGGGAATACACCAGAAATAGCGTCTGATGATCTATCGGTATTTAGATATCTTGATGGTTTTAATACCAAGTTGGTTACGCAGGGTGATTTAACACCAGCGCGCTAAGTATTTGATGTTTTTGTATCATTGTAATTTTAGAATTAATTAAATGTATTAAGGAATTTAAATGCCGCGTCCAATAAGTGCTGTTATTCATCTACAAAATTTACAACATAATTTGTCTGTCGTACGGCAACATGTTGGAAAATCAAAAATTTGGTCAGTTATGAAAGCAGACGGTTATGGTCACGGCATCAAGCAGATTTGGCCTGCACTAAAAGAAACGGATGGCTTTGGGGTATTAGATTTTGATGAGGCCATTTTATTGAGAAAAGAAGGGTGGAAAGGGCCAATTCTATTGTTAGAGGGTTTTTTCCAGCCTCAAGACTTGCAATTGATTGATCAATATAATTTAACGACAAGCGTGCATAGTGAGTGGCAATTATTTGCCATTGAGAATGCTCAATTATCATCACCGATTTCAGTCTATATTAAGCTAAACAGTGGAATGAATCGGTTAGGTTTTCCACCGAACGATTACGAAAATGTCGTACGACGGTTATCTAAAATGCCGAATGTACGTAGTTTAACGTTAATGAGTCACTTTGCTAATTCAGATACCAAAACCGGCGTTGCTGAGCCTTTTCAACAAATCCAGCAATTTGAACACTTATCTTTAGAAACCTGTATCGCAAATTCAGGGGCAACACTGTGGCATAAACATACGCAATATGATTGGATCCGTACGGGGATTTTACTGTATGGTGCGTCTCCAAGTGGAAAATCTACTGATATATCTGGGTTGGGCTTGAAGGCAGCGATGACATTGCAATCAGAAGTGATTGCTATCCATGAAATTCCAGCAGGTCAATCAATTGGTTATGGCAGCCGGTTTACATCAACTAAACCGATGCGTATTGCGACAGTGGCGTGTGGTTATGCCGATGGTTACCCTCGGCATGCTGCAAATGGAACACCAGTATGGTGCAAAGGAAAGCGTTGTGCACTACTGGGGGCGGTTTCGATGGATATGCTGACCATTGATATCAGTGATTGTGACGATGTTAAACTGGGTGAGCGAGTGGAATTATGGGGGCAAAATTTACCTGTTGATGAGGTGGCACAAGCAGCTGGCACCATTGGTTATGAGCTACTTTGCGCACTCGCGAAAAGAGTTCCTGTTTCTTATGAAAATAAAGTAGAATAAATATTAATCAGTCACGCTAAAAATAGTGAAAATTTGGCTTTAAGTGTGATTTTGGTTAAGAATGTTTGGATTGTAACTATATTAATATACATATAGTATGTGATCTATTTCTCATTATTTTTAGGTTAAATATAATATGTCAAAAGCAATTAAATTAACGACATTTGCGGTGGCTTTGAGTGTGTTATCTGGGACCGCTTTTGCTGGAACGTGGTCTGTTGGTGGCTCGGTATTAGCGCAATCAACACCTTATAAAGGAATTAAGAGCCGTGATTATGTCACGCCAGTACCTATTGTTAATTATGACAGCGAGAATTTCTATTTTCATACATTAGCTGCGGGTTACTACCTATGGAACGATAAGCAAGACCAACTCTCATTAGATGCTTATTATTATCCACAATTTTTTAAACCTAAAGACAATGATGATAAAGCGATGCGCGAGTTAGACCGCCGCCGTGATACGGTGATGACGGGGCTGACTTATCGTCATAAAGCTGATTGGGGTACGCTGAGAACGAATATTTCTGGTGATATTTTAGGTATCAGTAATGGTATTCGTGGTGAGTTTGCCTACCTATATGGCTTTGAAGGTGACAAATGGTCAATCACTCCGGGCCTTGGTATTAAATGGGATAGTAAGAACCAAAATCGTTATGAATATGGCGTGTCTTCAAAAGAATCACGTAATAGCGGTTTAAAACGCTATAACCCAGGTTCAAGTTGGACACCATATGTTGAAGTGACAGGAAATTACCGCTTTGATGAAAATTGGACGGTATTCGCAATGGGCCGTGTTGACCGCCTGCCAAGTGAAGTGAAAGATAGCCCAATGGTAAATAAAGATGTTTCTGCCATTATGTGGACGGGCGTCACTTACACATTCTAAGTTCGTTATAGAACAGTAAATTAAATAGCCCCTGATATCATGATGATTGTCAGGGGCTAATTTTATCTATCTAGAAATTTGATGAGCTTAGATTTTATATGTTTAGAATGAATAATTAATCTTGCGGCTTATTATCGCGGCTGACCATCACTAATGAAAGGCGGGCAGGGTGCTGCGCATCACTTTTCATTGGGACGTTGATCCTTGCTGTTTCTACACAAACCATCTGTTTGTAGCCATTATTTGGCATATCGCCCATACTGCATGATAATTCCGCCCAAGGGTTCCAACAAACAACATCACTATTATGGTAATGGTGAATTTCTATTGTACGGGCCCATCCATCATCACGTAAGAGGCTATATTCTTCTGGCTCTGAATAAATACGGTCGGTATGTTTATTAAACTTTAGTGGCTCATTTTCATAAACTTCTTTATCTGCAACTTTATCGAAATAGTGGCCACCTAACCCATAGACAGTGGCTTTTTGAATATCACTGATATTAAAATAGCTATGTAATGCGGCGGTCGTTTCGAAATCCCCATAACTTTCTAGTTCAAGCTCGCACGTTTCACCTAGTTTCATTCGTAGGATCAGAGTGAACTCATGGGGCCATAATTTACGGGTATATTCTGTATCTGTTAATGTGAAGGTTAAAATAACACCCTCTTCATGTTCATTATGTGCAGTAAATTGCCAAGGTAGAATTCGAGCAAAACCATGACTAGGGCTGGCAACAGGACCGAACCAAGGCCAACAAATAGGAATACCGCCACGAATAGCAACACCTTCTTTAAAAGCGCTCTCAGAACTTAGCCATAAGCAAGGTTTTTGCCCTGCAGGTTGCCAATCAATAAGTTGGGCGCCTTGTAAACTGACGGCCCCACGCACCTTAGGATGCGAGATAACAATGAGTGGAAGCTCATCAAGTTGGCGTTGAGTGATATAAGCGGAGATTTGTTTGATGACCGGTAATGCAAAAAGTTTATCGTGCATGGTATTAGGCCTGTGTTAATGGAACAGAGTGAATACTCGTCATACATTAAACTGCAGCATTGTTGACGGTGTTCGTTCACTTGAATTATTTAGAGTATCTGCCCAGCATACTTAAAGCCGCAGTGAATAGTATTCATTCTAAAATAAGTTGTGTTTATAGCGTATCCAATGAGAGATCAACCATAAGCGATATAGCAGAAAATATGAAGTGTTAATTGTTATTGGATACGGTACAAAAGAGCCGCCAATTGGCGGCTCAGTTAGACAGATTACGCGACAGCTCTTATTTAGAGATGTGAGCGATCAGGTCTAATACTTTGTTAGAGTAACCCGTTTCGTTGTCATACCAAGAAACTAATTTAACAAAGTTGTCGTTCAGTGCGATACCAGCTTTAGCATCAAATACTGAAGTCAGTTTTTCACCGTTGAAGTCAGTTGATACAACGTCATCTTCAGTGTAACCCAGAACGCCTTTCAGCTCGCCTGCAGCTGCTTCTTTGATAGCATCACAGATTTGAGTGTAAGTTGCTGGTTTTTCTAAACGAACAGTTAAGTCAACAACAGAAACGTTAGGCGTAGGTACACGGAAAGACATACCAGTCAGTTTGCCATTCAGTTCAGGGATAACTTTACCTACAGCTTTAGCTGCACCTGTTGATGATGGGATGATGTTTTGAGCAGCACCACGACCACCACGCCAGTCTTTATGCGAAGGGCCATCAACTGTTTTTTGAGTTGCAGTTGTTGCGTGAACAGTCGTCATCAGACCTTCAACGATACCGAATTTGTCGTTGATAACTTTAGCCAGTGGAGCTAAGCAGTTAGTTGTACAAGATGCGTTAGAAACGATTTCTTGACCTGCGTAAGCTTTGTGGTTAACACCCATAACGAACATAGGAGTATCATCTTTAGAAGGGCCAGTGAGAACAACTTTCTTAGCGCCTGCTTGGATATGTTTACGTGCAGTTTCATCAGTTAAGAAGATACCTGTTGCTTCAGCAACGACGTCAACACCGACTTCGTTCCATTTCAGGTTTGCAGGATCTTTTTCTGCTGTTACACGGATTTTTTTGCCGTTTACAACTAGGTGACCATCTTTAACTTCAACAGTACCGTTGAAACGACCATGAGTTGAGTCGTATTTCAGCATGTACGCCATATATTCTGCATCGAGGAGGTCGTTGATAGCAACGATTTCGATGTCAGAACGCTCTTGTGCAGCACGGAAAACGATACGGCCAATACGACCAAAACCATTAATACCTACTTTGATAGTCATAGTATTTCCACCAGCTATTTATTCGTGAATTAAGTTGTAGTTAAAGTTACCAAAACCTTGCCAGCCGTCAAGCGGAATCGTGTCAATTATTGAAAAAAATCAATTCTGATACCACCAATTGCTTATTTGTCAGCCACTTCAGCGGCAAATACAGCCGCACGTATTATCGGGATTGTACGGCATAATGAAACCATCTATCAGTGATATATGTGATACGGTTCACAAATCAAAACGGAAAGTAAGATGCTTCTTAGTTTAGAATAGTTTTACAGAAAATGTTGTTAATTTTTTGTTGATTGAAATTGATGTATGATAACCATTAAACCGTCTAGTTATTTAAATATGTAGGTATGACATGTCAAATAAAGATAACCAACCTATTGATATTTCAGAGTTAAATGAGATGCAGCGTTACGTTACACAGCAAGCCGGTACCGAGCCCCCCTTTAGTGGTCAATTATTGCATAACCGTAAAGACGGTGTGTACGAATGTTTATGTTGTGGTACACCTTTATTTATGTCTGAGACCAAATTTGATGCAGGATGTGGTTGGCCAAGCTTTTATCAACCGGTTAATGAAGAGGCTATCAAATACATTGAGGATTTCTCTCATGGAATGCATCGTATTGAGGTTCGCTGTCAACACTGTAATGCGCATTTAGGGCATGTATTTCCAGACGGCCCTCAGCCTACTGGTCAGCGTTACTGCATTAATTCAGCATCATTAAGCTTTATTGATGATGATAGTGGTGAAAAGACGCGTGGATAAAGAGCTGAAGGTTGCTGAAGCTATTGTATAAGAATAACAAAAACGATTCAGCTATTAGCTGAAATCGAGAAAAACAAAATAACGTGCTAATTGTGTATTTGAAGGAGCCTTACCGTGAGCGTTGAAGTTAATCCAGAACAACTTGAACAATTGTTGGCAATGATGACCCCGGAAATTTATGAACGCCTAGTAACCGCCGTTGAACTCGGTAAATGGCCGGATGGGGTGATGTTAACACCGGAACAGAAAGAACATAGTTTACAAATGGTATTATTGTGGCAGTCACGACATAACCATGACCCAGAGCATATGACGGTAGGGACTAATGGTGAAATTACGATGAAGAGCAAACAAGAGCTAAAAATGTTGTTCCAAGGTGAAATGCTGGCGACCTTAAAACCGCAACATAATGATGAATAACGGTTATTCTACAAAATAGTTTGGTTATTCAATGTGGCGCGGCATAGTGACAGTGTCACTGAACAAGTTTTCTCATATTGTTATTGAGAATATATCCATTGGAAATATAGCCATTGGAAATAGAGCATTGAGAAAACTTGTCCATAAAAATGCGCTAATGTAGGTCGGTTAAGGTAATTAGCCTTGCACCTTGTTCTTGCATTTCGGCTAAGGCGTCTTGGCTGTCATTAGCCGCTAGATTAACACCCCTACACCCATCAACGAGAACATCCACGGTATAGCCTAGTTTTAATCCATCTAGTACAGTAAATTTGACACAATAATCCGTCGCAATTCCCATAATAATTAAATGCGAAATGTGGTGTTCTTGTAGCCATGCATGAAGACGAGTTTGGCTAATTTTATCATTATCGAAAAAAGCACTATAGCTATCAACCTGTGGGTTTTCCCCTTTGGTGAAAATTTCACGAATAAGCGATTGATTTAAATTTGAGTGTAACTCAGCACCGTGTTCACCTTGAACGCAATGAATCGGCCACCAAACTTGTGTAATGCCGTTTAATTCACCGACTTCACCAATTTGCGTGTTTGAATTAGCTGCAAAGCTAAGGTGTGTCGCGGGATGCCAATCTTGACTTGCAATGATGTCTATCTGTTTTTGTTGGCAAATAGCCATCGCTTTATTTGCAACATCAATAACATGTTCGCTTTCATTTACTGCCAATGTCCCGCCAGTGCAAAAGTCGTTTTGTAAATCGACTAACAGTAAAGCTGTTTTCATTGTGTCCTCAGTATGTTATCTATTATTCATCAGCATAGCTCAACTCACCGCGTAAATTATTCTGCATTAGCTCACGGATTAACGCAGGGGTATAATTTTGGCTAAGTAAGTAGTGCAACTTACTTAAGGCGGCTTCAAAAGTCATGTCGTATCCACTGATCACTCCAGCTTCTGCAAGCGCGTGACCTGTGGCATAGCCTTCCATATTAACACGACCAGAAATGCATTGTGTCAGGTTCACCACAATAATTCCCCGATTCGTTGCCTCGCGAAGTATACGGAGTAATTCGGGTTGCTGAGGGGCATTACCGACACCGTAAGAGCGCAATATTAGTGCCTTAACGGGTTGCTGAAGAATATTGCGAACAATCTCAATGGAGAGTCCAGGGTAAAGTGTCACCACGCCGATAGGTTGAGGTGTAATTTGGTGGCTTTTAAATTCACCGATACCAATAGGAGCTGGGCATGTATTAAATGTGCGAATATTGATGCCCGCTTCCATTAGTGGTGAGCAGTTAGGCGAACTAAACGCATCAAAGCCGTCAGCATGGGCTTTAACGGTACGGTTACCGCGATATAATTTATTATTAAAAAATAGTCCGACTTCATTAACGGGGTAGTTTGCCGCTAAATATAATGCATTTAATAGATTCGTCTGCCCATCAGAACGCAATGCTTCCAAGGGAATTTGTGACCCTGTCACTATCACCGGTTTTTTCAAGTTTTCAAACATGAAAGATAACGCGGAAGCAGTAAAAGCCATGGTATCAGTGCCATGTAAAATGACAAACCCATCATAAAGTGGGTAGTTTTCACAAATGTCATCAGCGATAAGCTGCCAATCTTCAGGGGTAATATCAGATGAATCAATCAACGGCTGATGCTCACGGATCGTAAACTCAGGCATTTCTGGGCGGTGAAACTCGGGCATTTGAGCTAACTGAGCTTGTAAATGACCGGAAACCGGCACATATCCCTGTGGTGAATGGCGCATGCCAATTGTTCCGCCAGTATAGACAACATAAATGGATTTTTTCTGCATCTTATTACCTAATTTATCCAACTTATCGAAGGAGAGTGATTATCAGGATTTTGACGTATTTGTTAGCGTATTACTATCGTTAACTTACGAATAATTAGATTGATATGAGGTTATTGATAGGTTTGTGAGAGAAATCCCCTTCATTGGTTATGAAGGGGATTTTGCGATCAATTAATTTCTGCGCAATTTAAGCAAAATGCATAACGGTTTTGCGGGTCATTCATTTTTAAGAAAAATTGAGCTTGCTGGCGGATGTCCGTCGCGACTGCAGGGGGTAAAAATACGTGTAGTACATCTGGCATTACGGCTTGGACGCTAGTTGTTAATTCAAGTAGCAATTGATCCATAAAGGTCAGTTCGGGCTTCATCCAATCTAACTTAACATCAGTGAGTTTAGCGAGCTCAGCGGCTTTATCTACCGCATTATCAAAATCACCTAGCTGGTCGACAAGGCCATTTTTCAATGCATCTTGCCCGATCCACACACGGCCTTGCGCAATTTTATCTATCTCCGCAGGTGTTTTATGGCGAGCTTTAGCGACTAAGCCAATAAATGTTTCATAGCCATTTTCAATGGTGATTTGCATCATGTCTGCAAATTGTGGGCTGATCCCTTTCGTCAACGAAACATCAGCTAATGGTGACGTTGATACACCATCAGTATATACACCAATAGAATCTAAGGATTTTTCAAAGGTATTGATCACGCCAAATATACCAATTGAACCAGTCAATGTGTTTGGACTGGCAATAATATAGTCCGCAGGCGTTGATACCCAGTAACCACCTGATGCCGCCATACCCCCCATAGAAACCACAACAGGTTTGCCCGCTGCATGAGCAGAAGCCAGTTCACTGCGGATCAAATCAGAAGCACTGACGCTTCCACCCGGGCTGTTAACACGTAAGACAATCGCTTTAATATTATCATCAAGGCGAGCATCGCGGATTTGTGCTGCGATGGTATCGCCTCCGGCAATTCCTGCTGTTTGCGGGCCATCCATGATGGCTCCTTGAACAACAATTACAGCGATATTGCCACCTTGACTTGTATTGGTATCTGCTATTTTAGCGGAATAATCATAGATACTAATATTATTGAATTGTTTATCTTCTTTATTCCAACCAAAGTGTTTACTGAGTAAGTCTTCAACTTGTTCGTTGGTATAAAGTTTATCAACCAACTTTTGTTTTAAAGCATACTGCGCGCTATCGCCTTTGACTGATCGTAATTGTTCTAATATAGCATCAGCCCCAGGGAAAATTTGTGCGCTGGTTGTATTACGGTTTTTGGCGATTTCTGCGAGGTAATTGTTCCAAAGGGCATCTAACCACTGTTTATTGGCTAAACGTGCCTCAGGGGACATATCATCACGCATTAACGGCTCAACTGCAGATTTATAAGTACCTACACGGAATATATGGCTACTGACTTTGAGTTTTTCTAATAGTGTCTTGTAATATAGGCCATTAGTTGCAAAACCATACACGCCAACAGCCCCTTGTGGGGTGAGGTAGATATCATCAGCGTAACTAGCAAGGTAGTATTGTGACTGATTATAACTGTTACCGATGGCGTAAACCTGTTTTCCAGAATGTTTAAATTCGTTGATCGCCTTACCGATATAAGCTAATGAGGGCTGATCAGCGCCAACTAAATTATCTAGGCGTAATACCATCCCTGTGATCCGGTCATCATTTGCAGCGGTGCGGATGGTGTCAACGATGTCGAATAGTGAATTTTCTTGCATGCGGCTATTTGAAGTCCCCAGCAGTTCACGACTCATGCGACCAAATGGGTCGGGAGCAGAAACTTGGTCTACAATAACGCCCTGCAAATCTACATATAAAGCACCAAAATAATTTTTTTCGGGTTGAGTATCTGTTTGGTAAAGGGCAATCGACCCAATAACGACAAAAAATAATACTAAGAAAATAGCGTTGAAAACGAATTCCCTAATAAAGTTTAGTGCTCGCCAGCTGATTCTAAAGATGGTAGCGATGATGTCCCATAGTTGACGCATGTTTTCTCCTATCCTGCATATTTTGCACCAAAGGGTGTTGGCTTCATTGGTTTGCCGTTGATTAATGGCACAAACTATTTTTGGATATTACATAAATATTTCTTTCTACAGTTGGACTATTTCCACCTGCAGCACGAATTAACAACAATATACTCAAAAGCAAATCCGTTACCCGATCATCACATCGAACGCTTGATATCTAAGTTATATCAATACAATTAGTTGCAATTGTGGGCTATCTTTATGCATAACAAAATTAAGATACGCACGGTACAATGTTTCAATGATATTTTTCACGTATAACAAATGATACAATTCAATGAATTTATAACGTAATTTTACCTGGCGGATCATTGTTATTGTTGTATTAGTGTAAGCGATTTTCCTTTAAGCTTAAACAATAGATAGCATGGGTATAATTATCTAATTTAATGATTATCATATCAGTTTACTCTTAAACGGAGACAAAAATGGATGCTCTAACCCTTTTGTTGAACCGCCGTTCAGCTTCTAGACTCACAACACCTGCACCGCAAGGCGAAGAACTTAATAACATACTTGCTGCAGGGATGAGAGCACCCGATCACGGTGCGTTAAAACCGTGGCATTTTGTTGTTATGCAAAATGAGGGGATTAAACGCTTCAGTCAGTTATTAGAAAAAGCAGCAATTAAAGGGCAGTTAGGCGCTGAGGTAGAAGAAAAAGCACGTAATGCACCTTTTCGTGCCCCATTAATTATTACGGTGATCGCAAAATTAAAAGATCACCCCAAAGTACCACAATGGGAACAATTAGTTGCTGCGAGTTGTACTGTGCAGGCGATGCAAATGGCTGCGGTAGCTCAGGGTTTTGGCGGTATATGGCGGTCAGGGGCATGGACAGAAGATGCCGTGGTTCGTGCAGGACTAGGTTGTGGAGATAACGACCGTATTGTTGGGTTTCTTTATTTAGGAACACCAGAGCTTAAAGCACCAACAAAAGTACAAACGCCCGACATGACCGGTTTTGTATCTCACTTCTAAAGAGAATAATAATGACTGAAAAAATTAGATTAACGCAATATAGTCATGGCGCAGGCTGTGGCTGTAAAATTGCACCGAAAGTATTAGAACAAATCTTACACACAGAACAAGCAAAATTTCATGATCCCCACTTGTTAGTCGGTAATGAAACGAAAGATGATGCCGCTGTTTATGATTTAGGTAATGGGATTGGCATCATCAGCACAACTGACTTTTTCATGCCGATCGTTGACTCTCCGTTTGAATTCGGCCGTATCGCCGCAACGAATGCGATAAGCGATATTTTTGCAATGGGCGGAAAACCCATCATGGCAATCGCCATTTTAGGCTGGCCTATTGCTAAATTACCGCCAGAAGTGGCTCGAGAAGTGATTGAAGGTGGCCGAGCTGCCTGTGCAGATGCCGGTATTTCATTGGCTGGGGGGCATTCCATTGATGCGCCTGAACCTATTTTTGGGTTAGCGGTAACAGGTGTGGTGAATACTGAATATGTGAAGAAAAATAGTGCGGCGACAGCAGGTTGTGAACTGTTTTTAACTAAGCCTTTAGGGATCGGTGTGTTAACAACCGCAGAGAAAAAAGGCGTGTTAGCACCTGAACACCAGCACCTTGCGTCTGAAACCATGTGCCAAATGAATAAAATAGGCGCTGTCATTGCACCTTTAGAGGGGGTTACTGCGATGACAGATGTGACCGGTTTTGGGTTATTAGGTCATTTAAGTGAGATTTGTGAAGGCTCTAACGTTCGCGCTGAAATTTCCTTCAATAAAGTTCCTAAATTAGCGGATGTCGAAAAATATATTGAAGCCGGCTGTGTTCCCGGCGGAACAACCCGTAACTTCGACAGCTATGGTCATCTTATTGGCCCTATGAATGATATGCAGCGCCAGCTACTGTGTGACCCGCAGACCTCTGGGGGGCTACTCATTGCAGTAAAACCTTCCGAAGTGTCTAAAATTAAAGAGATTGCACAGCAGCAAGGTGTTTTGTTACAGTCTATCGGTAAATTATTACCCCATCAGGATAATGTTCCTTTAGTCGAAGTGATAGATTAATTTATGCGTTTGTTTATTGCGGAAAAACCGAGCCTAGCAAGGGCCATTGCAGATGTATTACCCAAACCTCATAAACGAGGTGATGGTTTTATTCAATGTGGTGATGGCCAAACCGTAACATGGTGTATTGGGCACCTTTTAGAACAGGCTGAGCCGGATGCCTATGAGCCTCGGTACGCACGTTGGAATCTTCAGGATCTGCCAATTATCCCTGATAAATGGCAGTTGAAGCCCCGTTCCGCAGTAACTAAACAATTAAAAACCATTGAAACATTGCTGAGGCAAGCCTCAACCGTCGTTCATGCAGGGGACCCTGATAGAGAAGGTCAATTGCTGGTGGACGAAGTGCTTGATTTTTTAAAGCTCGATCCTGAAAAACGCAAAGAAGTAAAACGTTGTTTAATTAATGACCTTAATCCTCAAGCGGTTGAGCGGGCAATTGACCGTTTAAGAGAAAATCGCGAGTTTATTCCTCTTTGCGTCTCTGCCTTAGCAAGAGCACGAGCAGATTGGCTGTATGGCATCAATATGACTCGGGCTTATACGCTATTAGGCCAACGGGGGGGGTATCAAGGTGTTCTTTCTGTTGGGCGAGTGCAAACGCCAGTTTTGGGGCTAGTCGTCAGGCGAGATGAAGATATCGAAAACTTTGTCCCTAAAGATTATTTCGAGGTAAAAGCTCACATTGTTACGCCAAAGGATGAGCGCTTTGTCGCAATATGGCAGCCGAGCGACTCCTGTATTGATTACCAAGACGAAGAGGGGCGTTTATTCCATCGGCCGCTCGCAGAGCATGTAGTATCACGTATCGAGGGCAAACCTGCCATCGTGACGCAATATCAGGATAAGCGAGAATCTGAAATTGCACCGTTGCCTTTTTCTTTATCATCTTTACAGATTGAAGCCGCTAAAAAGTATGCATTGAGTGCGCAAGAAGTGTTGGATATTTGCCAGCGCTTGTATGAAACGCACAAGTTAATTACGTACCCGCGTTCAGATAGCCGCTATCTGCCTGATGAACATTTTGCAGGGCGGCACAGTGTATTGAATGCAATTGCGGTACATCAACCAGATCTCACTGAATTTGAATTGACAGAGTTGGATAAAAAAAACCGTTGTTGGGACGACAAAAAAGTGGATGCCCACCATGCAATCATTCCAACAGCGAAAACGGCAGCAACAAAGCTAACTGAAAATGAAAGTAAAATTTACCAACTGATTGCACGTCAATATATTATCCAGTTTATGCCTGATGCGGTTTACCGTAAGTGCACGATTGATCTCGAAATTGAAAAGGGTAAATTTATTGCAAAAGCGCGGTTTCTTGCTGAAGCTGGCTGGCGAGTTGTTCTAGGCAATAAAGAGCGTGATGCTGAAAACGATGGTATGCCGCTACCCGTTGTGAGTAAAAATGATGAGCTTTTGTGTGAAAAAGGGGAAGTGGTTGAGCGGCAAACACAGCCCCCACGCCCTTTTACGGATGCGACCTTATTATCCGCGATGACAGGAATTGCGCGTTTTGTGCAAGATAAAGCATTAAAAAAAGTATTGCGAGAAACGGATGGATTAGGCACCGAAGCAACGCGTGCAGGGATCATCGATTTACTTTTCAAACGTCAATTTTTATATAAAAAAGGGCGCTATATCCATTCCTCTCCAGCGGGTAGAGCCCTGATCCATGTCTTACCTGATATGGCGACGTTGCCGGATATGACGGCCCATTGGGAGTCAGTGTTAACCCAAATTAGTGAAAAACAATCCCGCTACGATGACTTTATGCAGCCGCTTAACGAAACCTTGATGCAATTAATTCACCATGCGCGCCAGTTTACAAATTTGAGGGCATTTCGAGAGCTACCGGCCCCATCAGTAAAAACAGGGAAAAAACCAGCAAAAACGGGTAAAAAAACGAAAAAGAAAGAAGATTAGTTGAGTCTGGTAAAACAATAAAAGGCGCGTAAAGCGCCTTTTTGCATTATACCTCGTGAGGAAAATTATTTTGTTAGGTCAAATTCAGACCATACAGGTGCGTGGTCTGACGGTTTTTCCATTCCTCTAATGTCATAATCAATCCCCGTAGCGATACAGCGTTCTGCTAGCTTATTTGATGCAAGCAGTAAGTCGATACGTAAACCTCTGTTATCATCAAAGCCTTTAGAACGGTAGTCAAACCATGAGTAACAATCAGAAACATCAGGGTTTTTTGCACGGTATGTATCAACTAAACCCCAGCCTAATAATTTGGCTAACCACTCACGTTCCTCGGGTAAAAAAGAACATTTCCCGGTTTTTAACCAACGTTTGCGGTTTACATCACCAATACCGATATCAAGATCCGTTGGGCTGATATTCATATCACCCATAATGAGTAACTGTGACTCTGCAGTTTGCGTTGATGTAATATAACTTTGTAAATCTTGATAAAATTTTTCTTTTGCCGGAAATTTAGTGGGGTGGTCACGGCTTTCCCCTTGCGGGAAATAACCATTTACCACAGTCAATGGGCCTCGTTCAGTTTGAATGTCAGCCATGATAATACGACGCTGTGCGTCATCATCGTCAGTAGGGAAGCCTTTACGGACAGCAAGAGGCTCATTTTTAGTCAAAAGCGCAACACCATAATGCGCTTTTTGACCGTGATAAAAAACATGATAGCCGAGCTGACTAACTTCTTCATAAGGAAACATATCATCATGGACTTTTGTTTCTTGTAAGCCAATAACCTCAGGTTGATGTTTTTCTATGATTGCAGCGAGTTGGTGAGGGCGAGCTCGAAGGCCATTGATATTGAACGATATGAATTTCATGGTTTTTTATCACCTAGTTTTATGATTATTATGCTTATTCTACCAGATGGTAGCAATACTGTAACCCCACGAAGCATATTTCAACGATTAGGTTATTTATAAGTGGTTATGATAAAAATAGACATGAGATGACCTATTGTTAATATAGAGTCAAAACTCAGTACATAATATAAATATAATAATATATATAAACAATCAAAAAATATCATAGTTAGTCAAATTTATTCTATGTACTAGAGTTTGATTTCCTATTGAAATTAAATTAATAATTTTAATATTAACTAGTTTTATTTTCATTTAAAGTCAATTGGTTATTTATATTTTAATGTGATTTAATAGTGGAGTCATAAAAAATAATCAATCTAAACAGTATAATATATTGCTTTGTAATGATGGAAATTATAAAAATACTTTTATGAAATATTGTTAATCATTCAATAAAAAATCAAGATTGACTTTTTATTTTATAGATTAATTTATGGGCTAATCAATATAATTATTAATGAGAAAGTTAAGTATGTTGATTAACATTTTAATAAACGGAATGGGGTCATAGATATGTTCTTTTCAAGAAAATTAGAGGCGTTTATGGCGGTTGTTGAGAATGGCTCGTTAAGTAAGGCTGCAAGAGTGATGAACCGTACGACACCTCCCATCGCAAAGTCAATCAAAGACTTTGAGACAAGCCTAGGTAAACGGCTTTTTAAACGAGAAAAATTTGGAATGACATTAACTAAGGATGGCCAAGAACTTTATAATGATCTAAGAGATCTTTATTTACAGGAGAAGGAAATAACGAAAAAACATTTTTCGGGTTATATAATCAATGAAGCTAATATTTATTATGACTGGGGGAAGGAAAATCATTTAATTAATTTATATCAATCAGCACATCAAAATAATGTACAAGTAAATATATTAAGGTTTAATTATGATGAAGTAGATGAAATTGTCGATTATGATGGGAATACACTTATACTTAGTTCAGAACAGGTGGTTAGTGAGCGATTTTCATTACAAAAAATAATAGAAAACTCACCATTAGGTATTTATTGCAGAAAAGAGCTGTATGAAAAATTTAATTATGACCTGGTGACACTATTACAAAAAAGTACATGGTTATGTGATCCTGCATTTTATAAAAGTTCATTGATGAGTGACTTATTGGCAAAAATTGAAACAGTTGATAATAAAACGAGTGTGAGACAAATGGATAATATAGGTTGTTGCCAAAGTTTCATTCAAGAGGGTGATTTCATTGGTATTATAGATCATTATCCAGAGGAAGAGTTGGTTGATAAATCATTGATTTATATATCATTGAACAAAATATTAGGAAAAAGTGTGTGTTATATCTATAAATCAAAATCACACTCAAGTGTGTTAAATCGCTTTATGGGAGTTGTGGATAAACTAGGAGGTGAAACTAATTGATGGTGGTGGGAGAAGGATTCGAACCTTCGAAGTCTGTGACGGCAGATTTACAGTCTGCTCCCTTTGGCCGCTTGGGTATCCCACCAGGTTTTAAATTGCTGTAATCGTTGACAGCGGGCGGCATCATATCAAATGACGCGCCGCTGTAAAGCATTAATTTTCAATAAAATGGTTGGTTGCTGTTTTTTTATTCTTAATGCCTGTTAAATCAACAAATCGTTGTTAAATAAGCCACTATTTTGGCTTATAAAATAATAGTGCGATTACCATATACAAATACACGTTGAGCTAAGACCCAATAGAGTGCATGGCTGAGGACATTTTTTTCGACATCACGCCCTGCACGCATCATATCATCCGCTGTGAATGTATGGTCTATATTAATTACATTCTGTGTAATGATTGGACCTTCATCGAGGTTGTCATTAACAAAGTGCGCAGTGGCTCCAATAATTTTTACGCCACGCTCATAAGCTTGGTGGTAGGGGCGGGCACCAATAAATGCGGGTAAAAATGAGTGATGAATATTGATGATTTGGTTTGGATAATGTTGCACAAATGCAGGTGTTAATACGCGCATATATTTAGCTAATACAACATAGTCAGGCTGATATTGGTCAATCTGCGCTGTCATTTTTTCGTCATGTTGTTCGCGAGTTAGGCCTTCATGACTAATATGGTGGAATGGGATATCAAATTGTTCGACTAAGTTCTTTAGTGTATCGTGGTTCCCAATAACCGCCGCAATTTCAACATCCAACCCATCATAAGCACTTTTCATGAGTAGGTCGCCCAGACAATGAGCTTCTTTTGTTACCATGACGACAATACGGCGTCGACCCGCTGTGTTTAATTCGCGTTGAGACCCAACTGGTAATGCATCATCAAGGTCAGCTAATAATGTCTCATCGTTGAAAATACCTTCTAGCTCAGTTCTCATGAAGAAGCGGCCAGTGTGGTGATCAACGAACTCATTATTTTGTACGATATTGAGTTGATGCTTATAACAAATATTGGTGATTTTCGCGATTAATCCTTTCGCGTCAGGGCAAATTGTCCTGAGAATTTTCTTCTGTACAATTTTGTGTTGCATGAAACAGCCTAATCCTTAACTAACAAAGCGATATAAAAAAGAAAATGACGGGTTGAGTATTACGTGTGCCTTTTTAGACAGACATCAAATAAAGGGTGACTAGTCTGGATGTCCACACTTTTTATATTTTTGACCAGAGCCACAAGGGCACAAATCATTGCGACCAACTTTGGGCGTAATGCCGTCTATATAATACCAACACGAATCCATCTTAATAAAACGTGAACGTTCATGAATAAGCTGCTTATGATCAGCTTTTTCATCAATAAAGCAAGCCGAAAATTCGACATAGGCTTCATTGGATTTTTTGGCATAAGAAGAACTAATAACACGAAGACCAAGCCAGTGTGTCATCGAAAAACTATTTGTAATTTCCTGATACCATTCTTGAGCCTGGCAATCAGGGTGCCATGTTTTAATTAGATAATCGGCATTTTGCTGTACATAAGCGCTATATCTTGAGCGCATAAGCTGCTCTGGCGTCTGTGGGATTGATTTTCCTTGTAAAAAAGGGGCACAACATTGTACAAATTGTGCTTCGTTACCACAGCAACACTTATCTTCTGCTTGTGATTTCATAACACTCCCTATAAAAATAAGTATAAGATTGAAAAGTCACTATACTTAAATGATGATGAATAAATGATTTTATCGTATGAATAATTGTATTGTTAATTAAACTAGGCTCTTGCAGTAGGTATCTTATGAAAAATAGAAAAGTACTCATAATAGAAGACGAAATCACCTTCTGTACAATTTTAAAAAACTACCTAGAAACACTGGGTCTTGAGATCTATACCGCAGATAATGGCCAATTAGCAATAGAGATGTTAACTGAAGAACGCATCAATCCCGATATTATTCTATGCGACCTAAATATGCCAGTTATGGATGGTGAAACGTTTATGCGCGAGCTAGTTGCGCGTAATATTGATATTCCAGTCATTGTGATCACAGCAACAACAGATTTTACGCAGTTAGACCGAATGTTTCGTTTAGGTGCAAAAGATGCTTTGTTAAAACCAATCAAAAATTTAGATGAAGTTAAAGTGACACTCCTTTCGGCACTGTATCCTGAGCAAAATAGCTTCACAGCGCTGAATGGGGAAGACGCTAATCAAATTTCTGTGTTAATGCAAGAACATACGCAAGATATGTTGGCAATATTGAAACAGTTACAACCGCCAGTACATCAAATTATAAATAGTTATCGAATTAACTATCGTCAGCTTAATGAGGCTAATCGCTTTGGCTTATTATTAGACTTAGCGGCTATTTCAGACAGCCAAATAGGGTTTTACTGCATTGATACTGAGCGTTCTTCGCAAGAAGGTATTATGGCTGCATTTTTGATTCGTGTGGTGTTCAACGACCTCTTAAAGAGTGCGGTAAGTTATCCAGACAAAAAACTACCCAATATTGATAGGATCATTAATCAAATAAATTACCTACTGGAAGACTCAGGGTTTAATGGGCAGTTTCCATTATTATTAGGGTATTTTAATACACAAAATAAATCGATTATTATGGCGAGTGCGGGCTTAGAAGCGGAAATAACGACAGAAAATACACATGTTAAGTTACCTAGAAACCTGCCTTTAGGTACGCTAAAATTTTATCAATCTAATCATTTAGAGGTAAAAGGAAATGCTTGGCAGTGCTTAATTCGTAATAATAGTCAGAAAATAAAACTTATGTTTAATCCCGAAACATAATTAATGCCTAAAATGTGTATTCCTGTAATCTAAATAACCCTATTCGGACTCGTCGCTATTTATTCATGAATATTTCCTGATATACTTCTGCGCACTTAAAATGCCTCTTGGTACTTTAGTAAATTTTGAGAGGCTAAGATGATATCTGGAGTGATAAATATGACACAGCGCAAGGTGCGTAAAGCGGTAATTCCTGTTGCGGGTTTAGGAACTCGTATGCTTCCTGCAACAAAAGCTATTCCAAAAGAAATGTTGCCTATAGTTGATAAGCCGCTGATTCAATATGTTGTTAATGAATGTATTGCTGCGGGGATCAATGAAATCGTTTTAGTGACCCATTCATCAAAAAATTCCATTGAAAACCACTTTGACACAAGCTTTGAATTAGAAGCTATTTTGGAGGCGCGTGTTAAACGCCAGCTATTAGATGAAGTTCAATCTATTTGTCCAAGCCACGTAACGATTATGCAAACACGACAAGGAATAGCAAAAGGATTAGGGCATGCTATTTTGTGTGCTAAACCGTTAGTCGGTGAAGAGCCTTTTGCAGTTATTTTGCCTGATGTCATTTTAGACCGCTACAGTACCGATTTAACTAAATTTAACTTGCGAGAAATGCTAGAACAATATGAGTCTACAGGGGCAAGTCAAATTTTAGTTGAGCCAGTCCCAGAGGAAGATGTATCTAGCTATGGTATTGTGGATTGTAATGGCGAGATGTTAGCGCCTGGGGATAGTAAAAGAATTATTCGTATGGTTGAAAAACCAAAACGTGAAGAAGCTCCATCTAATTTATCTATTGTTGGCCGTTATGTTTTATCTGAAAAGATTTGGGACGCATTAGCCAAAACAGCGCCAGGTGCAGGGGATGAAATTCAATTAACTGACGCCATTGCATTAATGATGGAAAATAACGAGCCAGTAGAAGCTTACCACTTATGTGGTAAAAGTCATGACTGTGGAAATAAATTAGGTTATATGAAAGCGTTTGTTGAATATGGAATGCAACATGATGCACTGGGAGATGAGTTCACTCAGTGGTTGAAAAAATTGTCAGTCTCTCTGAATTCAGAAAAATAAAAATTTCACAATGAATTTTTATTAAAGGCTAACTTAATTTGTTAGCCTTTTTTATACGTAAAAAATAGATTATTAACAATAAACATCAGTATTAAGGGGGGAACACTCTGTTTTAGGCTGTTTAATCTACACACTCTATAAGTGTATAGCGTGCAAAAATTAACATATAAGGGGATTGCATAAATAAAATCACTGATAATATTTAAGTTTATCTAATTAAGCTTACATATCTTTACTGCTAATTTTTATTTATCATGATTATTTGGTTGATTGTGTAATACACAGTAGTGGCTTAAACAGCGCTGTTTATTGAGCATGGGTGGTAGCTATGAGCTTTTCGTGGTGAAGGGGGATATAATAGCTAAGCGCTTTTTCTTATTACAGGTTAATATAAAATAATATATATAGGTTTAAATAAAAACACCCTTATAAAAGGGTGTTTAGAATACATGTTAAGGCGATTAGATTAAGAAATCATCTAAAGATTTGCCTTGTTCTTCAATGGCAATTTTGATTACAGCTGGAGTACGGCCTTGGCCTGTCCAAGTTTTGGTTTCGCCATTTTCATCAACATATTTATATTTAGCTGGACGTGCAGCACGTTTAGCACGGGTGCCAGTGCTTTTACCTGAGTCCATTGTTTGCAGAAGGTCATTTAAATCTACGCCTTGCTCAAGGATCATTTCACGAACTTTTTCCAATTTACGGTTACGTTCTTCTAATTCCGCGCGAGCTTGGTTTTCTTCGTCACGACGTTCTTCAACAACGACGGTTAACTTTTCCAGCATTTCTTCTAAAGATTCTAAAGTTACTTCGCGAGCTTGAGCACGAAGAGTACGGATGTTATTTAACGCTTTTAATGATTCGCTCATTTTCCTGGTCTCAAATTATTAGTTGGCATGTGTACAGTAATAATAGAATGCTATTTTAAATTCTGCAATAGCTAAATTACTTCCTTAGTTTAAAAGTAATCTTTAACGATTGCAATTTTTTTACAAAAGAAAAATAAACTTTTCGTAGATATATATATAGCTATTATCAATAACTGAACTAAACGAAAAATAGCAATAAGCTAAAAATTTTAGCGATTAAATTATTCGAAAAAGAAGAGGGGAGTCTCATTTTACTTTTACTCGGAATGAACTGAAGGGATAGATTCCTTAAAATTTCTTTTTTTGATGATGTTTTTTAGGAGAATGTGCTTTAATTGAAACTGTTTATAGTTAATATCAAATTGGTTTTTATTGCATATAAGCTAAGCAATATTTGCAATAAGGTAAGAGCATGGTCGGAAAAAAAGTTAAATTTTCAATAAGTAAAGGACATGCACACCATTATTGTTAATCCTGAAGTCTGTTTTATGGTAAAATTATTCTGTATATTAATTTTGAGGGAACAGCCAAATGGCTCAGCTTTATTTTTATTATTCAGCTATGAATGCGGGAAAATCAACGTCATTATTGCAATCATCGTATAACTATAATGAAAGAGGGATGCGTACGGTTATTTTTACTGCAGAGATAGATAACCGCTTTGAACAAGGCAAAGTCTCATCACGTATCGGTTTATCAGCAGAAGCGTTACTCTACTCAGCGACAACAAATATGGCTGAGCTGATAAAAAAAGAAAATAGCGTACAAAAAGTGCATTGTGTTCTTATTGATGAGTGTCAGTTTCTAACAAAAAAACAAGTTGAAGAATTATGTGACATAGTCGATAACGAGGATATTCCCGTTTTATGTTATGGATTGCGTACTGATTTTGCGGGGCAATTATTTGAAGGTAGCCAATACTTGCTTGCTTGGGCTGATAAGTTAGTCGAGCTAAAAACGGTCTGTTATTGTGGCCGTAAGGCGAGTAAGGTATTACGTATAGGAAGTGATGGGATACCTGTATATAAAGGCTTACAAGTGGATATAGGCGGCAATGAAAAGTATATTTCTGTTTGTCGTAAGCACTATTCAGAAGCAATAAAACAAGCCCAATTGATGAATGAGGGGGTTATACCTAAACAGGCACTTCACTTTCGATAAATCGAAGTAGCTCGGTATAGGGAATTAAATAGCTCTCTGTTATCAACTTATTATGGTCATCTACGGGCTAGACTCAGCGAGTAGAACCGTTGTATATAATATTAATTTTATGTGTCCTTGCAGTAATTCATTTTTTAATAGCTAAACAAAAGGCACTGCAATTATTGCAGTGCCTTTATTTTAAATAATGTGTGAAACATTATTTCTTAGTATTTTTCTTTTCAACTTCTTTTTTTACAGCTGTTTTTTTCTGAGGCGCTTTTTTTTCCTCTTTTTCAATCACGGGTGCGTCTTGATGTTCAACAAACTCGCGACCATAATAAGAATCCAGTAATAATTGTTTAATTTCAGAGATTAAAGGATAACGCGGGTTAGCACCTGTACATTGGTCATCAAATGCATCTTCAGACAGTTTATCCACGCGAGCTAAGAAGTCAGCCTCTGTCACCCCCGTCTCACGGATAGATTTAGGAATACCTAAATCGGCTTTTATTTCCTCCAACCATGCGAGTAATTTTTCAATTTTCTCACCTGTACGATCACCGACTTTAGTGAGCCCTAAGTGATCCGCAATTTCTGCGTATTGGCGGCGTGCATGAGGGCGGTCGTATTGGCTAAATGCAGTTTGTTTTGTTGGGTTATCATTCGCATTAAAACGGATGACGTTACAAATCAACAATGCATTAGCAAGCCCATGAGGGATGTGGAACTCTGAACCAAGTTTATGCGCCATAGAGTGACATACACCAAGGAATGCGTTTGCAAATGCAATACCTGCAAGTGTTGCTCCGTTATGGACACGTTCTCTTGCTACAGGGTTTTTAGCCCCTTCATGATAACTCGCTGGCAAGTAATCTTTTAATAAACTCAGTGCTTTAAGTGCTTGGCCATCAGTAAACTCGTTAGCCAAAACAGAAACATAAGCTTCTAACGCATGGGTGACCGCATCTAAACCACCGAAAGCCGTTAAAGATTTAGGCATATTCATGACTAAGTTCGCATCAACAATTGCCATATTTGGCGTTAAGGCATAGTCTGCTAATGGATATTTTTGGCCTGTTTTATCATCAGTCACTACCGCAAATGGCGTGACTTCAGAACCTGTTCCCGAAGTCGTTGTGATAGCAACTAATTTAGCCTTAACGCCCATTTTAGGGAAGCGGTGGATACGTTTACGTATGTCCATAAAACGTAATGCTAATTCTTCAAAATGCGTTTCTGGGTGTTCGTACATAACCCACATGATTTTAGCCGCATCCATCGGTGAACCACCACCTAACGCAATGATCACATCAGGCTGGAATGCTTGCATTTGGGCTGCACCTTTACGAACAACCGTTAATGTTGGGTCTGCCTCAACTTCAAAGAAAACGTCTGTTTCGATGTGATGTTTTTTGAGAACGCTAACCACTTCATCAACATAACCATTATTGAATAGATAACCATCAGTTACGATAAAAGCGCGTTTAGCACCGTCAGTTGCGATCTCTTCAAGAGCGATAGGGAGGCAACCACGGCGGAAATAGATTGAGTTCGGAAGTTTATGCCACAACATATTTTCAGCTCTCTTCGCCACAGTTTTGGTATTGATTAGGTGTTTTGGACCTACGTTTTCAGAGATGGAGTTACCACCCCAAGAACCACAACCTAGGGTCAGAGAAGGGGCTAATTTAAAGTTGTACAGGTCACCGATACCACCTTGTGACGCAGGTGTATTGATTAAAATACGCGCTGTTTTCATTTTTTGGCCAAAATAGTTAACACGATCATGTTGGTTATCTTGGTCTGTATATAAGCAAGAGGTATGTCCAATCCCCCCCATTTCAACTAATTGTTCTGCTTTTGCAACCGCATCTTCAAAATTCTTACCACGATACATCGCTAATAATGGTGAAAGTTTTTCATGTGCGAATGGTTCTGACTCATCGATGGTTTTGACTTCACCGATTAAGATTTTAGTTGTCTTTGGAACCGTAATACCAGCCATTTCTGCAATTTTATAGGCAGGTTGACCAACAATCGCAGCGTTTAGGTTACCATTTTTTAATATGATATCTTGAACGGCCTTAAGCTCTTTTCCTTGTAGCAGGTAGCCTCCATGGCTTGAAAAACGTTCGCGAACTTGATTATAGATTTCATCTACGACCACAACGGATTGTTCAGATGCACAAATAACGCCGTTGTCGAATGTTTTTGACATCAAGATGGATGCAACGGCACGTTTAATGTCCGCTGTTTCATCAATGACCACTGGGGTATTACCAGCACCAACACCAATTGCAGGCTTACCTGAGCTATAAGCTGCTTTGACCATGCCTGGTCCACCTGTCGCTAGGATCAGGTTAATATCAGGATGGTGCATTAAAGCGTTGGATAGCTCAACAGAAGGGGAATCAATCCAGCCAATAATGTCTTTTGGTGCACCCGCTGCAATAGCGGCATCAAGCACGATTTGTGCCGCGCGGTTAGTTGCATTTTTAGCGCGAGGGTGCGGAGAAAAAATAATCGCGTTGCGTGTTTTTAAACTAATTAGTGACTTAAAAATTGCGGTTGAAGTTGGGTTTGTTGTTGGCACAATACCACAGATAATACCAATCGGCTCAGCGATAGTAATTGTTCCGAATGTTGGGTCTTCAGATAGCGTGCCGCAGGTTTTTTCATCTTTATATGCGTTATAGATATACTCAGAAGCAAAGTGGTTTTTGATCACTTTATCTTCAATAATACCCATTCCAGATTCTTCGACAGCGAGTTTTGCTAGGGGGATACGTGCGTCAGCGGCAGCGAGGGCAGCGGCTCTAAAGATTTCATCAACTTGCTCTTGGGAGAAAGTTGCGAATTCGCGTTGAGCTTTTTTGACACGAGCAACGAGTTCATTGAGTTCGGTAACGTTAGTTACGGACATATAGATTACTCCTGATAAATGTTAAACTTTTTAAGCCAATGAGCAAAATGCATCTATAGAACTAGGGAATGCTTGGAGATGAAAGTATAGATGTTATCTATAATAACGCTGCTCATGATCGCTTATTGGCTTAAAAACCTTATTCAGTGCTGAGTTAATATCCTCATTATCTCTGCCTATCAGTTAAGAGTAGATTAACAAAACGGGAATTTAATAAAGTGATCTAAATCACGAAAACATCAAGCTGACTCCTTTCAGCATGTGTATATCTGCACAAGTTGAATAAATGTTGTTCATCTATTACTTAATTTAATATTATCAAAACAATATGCGAAGATAATTTATGTATGCCTAACTAAATACTGAGCAAATTTAGCAAGTTAAAGAAAATACTGTTTTGCTCAAGGAAATTAATAACATCAGTGGTAAAATTATAAAAGATATCAATGAATCTCTAAAGAGAACTGCTTAAGGAAATAAATGGGTGAGTAGCGCATTACTTGATTTATCGGGTTATATAAAATTCTTTATTGGCTTGTTTGCACTTGTGAACCCAGTTGGCATTTTGCCTGTGTTTATTAGTATGACAAACTATCAAAGTAATGCCGGGAGAAATAAAACTAACACGATTGCAAATACATCAGTTGCTATCATTTTATGTACATCATTATTAATTGGTGACTCAATCCTGCAATTGTTTGGTATTTCAATTGATTCTTTCCGTATTGCTGGCGGAATTTTGATAGTCACCATTGCGATGTCGATGATTAGCGGTAAAATTGGTGAAGACAAACAGAATAAGCAAGAAAAAACAGAAACTGCGGTTAGGGATAGCATTGGTGTTGTTCCTTTGGCCTTACCTTTGATGGCAGGGCCCGGGGCAATAAGTTCTTGTATCGTTTGGTCATCTCGTTGGCATGGTTGGCAAAACTTTTTAGGTTTAGCCTTAACGAGTATCGCCTTTGCTTTTTGTTGTTGGTTATTATTTCGTTCAGCGTCTTTATTGGTTCGGTACTTAGGTCAAACAGGGATCAACGTGGTGACGCGTATCATGGGTCTCTTACTGATGTCGCTGGGGATAGAGTTTATTGTGACCGGGGTTAAAGCGATATTCCCAGGCTTATTGTAATCTAATTTCTTCTCTTTTTGTGGCTGCAAACCAAAGCTATTTGCAGCCATATCTATTGTTCGTTCCTATCGTATTACACACATCAATTCTGCTTTTCAGATAGTTTTAATTCGCTTATTAAAATTTTAGTTATCAATAATCACACATTAAAAAAATGATCCCTGTAATTATATGTGGCATTTTTTACTAAAACAGGGATAAAAAGTAAGGAATTGTGAGCTACGTAAATTTATTCACTATTCTAATTGGCGTTTGTTAATGATATGTTTTGGGTGTGAGTTTGAAGTCTATTTTGTGTCACATGATTGTTTTTTTATAATGCATTGTAATTTAAGAGTAATTTAATTTTTTCAACTGGTGTTTTTTAAAATTTCCAAAATTTCAGCTGGGAAATGTTAATAAATTGTTTTTAGTGTTAGGGCGTAAAGTGGGTTGCCTATAAGGAAGTAACAGTCTTAGGGCTTAAATATCAGCGTAAATAAGGTTGCTAATGAGGTTATAGCGCCATCAATGAATCGTGAGGGATAGGATGTTCAAATCAACACTTGGTTATGGTGTGCTCTCGTTATTATTTGTTGCGTTACAAGCAAATGGCACGGAAAAAGTAAAACAGGTAATCACAATTAATAATGGCTCAGAGGTGACATCTCTTGATCCCCATAAAGTGGAAGGGGTGCCAGAAAGTAATGTGATATTAAACTTATTAGAAGGCCTAGTGTATACAGATATAGACGGAAAGGCAGTGCCAGGCGTTGCCAAAAGTTGGACCAATCAAAACTACACTTCTTGGATTTTTACTTTGCGGGAAGATGCAAAGTGGAGTGATGGCTCACCGGTAACCGCTGAAGATTTTGTCTATAGTTGGCAGCGTTTATCTGACCCCAATACAGGCTCTCCTTACTCAAGTTATCTACAAAATGCGTATATTTTAAATGCAGATGCGATTTTAGCAGGGAAAATGCCTGCAACAGCGCTGGGTGTGAAGGCGCTTGACTCGCAACATTTACAGGTTACTTTAAGCCACCCAGTACCTTATTTTGTTGATATGCTTTCACATACTTCTATGAAACCCGTGAAAAAATCTGCAATTGAACAGTATGGGGACAAGTGGACACAGCCTCAAAATTTTATTGGGAATGGGGCATACGTATTGGATAAATGTGTGGTGAATGAACGTATTGTGGTCAAACGAAATCCATTTTATTGGGATAATCAAAATAGCCGTATTGAACAAGCGACCTTTTTAGCAATTAGCTCCGAAGTGAGCGATATTAATCGTTACCGTAGTGGTGAAATTGATATTTCAAATTCTGCAATCCCACCTGTTTTATATAAAAAAATGCAGCAAGAAAGGCCCAATGAATTATATGTTCGACCCTATTTGTGCACATTCTATTATGAAATAAATAATCAAAAAGCACCGTTTAATGACCCACGAGTACGCGAAGCAATAAAATTAGGATTAGATCGAGAAATAATTACCCATAAAATTATCGCGCAAGGGCAAAAAGTCGCTTATGGTTTTACGCCAAGCTTTATTAATAATGGTGACTTTACATTGCCGGAATGGGCTAATTTATCAGCAGAGCAACGTTATCAGCGTGCTAAAGATTTACTTTCACAAGCGGGTTATAACAAAGAAAACCCATTGAAATTTGATTTATTGTATAACACTTCAGATCAAAACAAGCAGCAAGCGATTGTTGCGGCATCGATGTGGCAGAAAAACATTGGTGCGCAAGTGACGTTGCAAAATCAAGAATGGAAAACATCATTACAAAGTCGTCATGAAGGACATTACGATGTTGCTAGGGCAACGTGGTGTGCAGATTACAACGAGCCTACTGCATTTTTGAATATGATGTTGTCTCAAAATAGTAATAATACCGCTTTTTATAATAATTCGGACTTTGATGCCTTACTTGAGCAAGCGTTGACAGCTCCAGATCCTTCATCTCGCCATGCAATTTACCAACAAGCCGAAGCCTTGCTAGACAAGGATTCGGCTATTGTTCCTGTTTATTATCGCGTGAGTGCTCGAATGATAAAACCGAGCGTGCGTGGATTTAAAGGCAATGACCCCCTTGATTATACGGATATTAAACGGTTATATATAAGTGAACCTAATTAATAATATCTAAATAATTATAAAAAGTGTTCACCTACTGGGTGAACATGTATCAACACACAATCATAATAATTATGTATGGGAGTAACCGATAAGATGAGTAAATTAATCAATAAATCGATTATTGCACTTAGCGTAACGGCTGGGCTGGCAATAGGCTCTATAGCAACAAGTTTTGCAGCAACGGTTCCCGCAGGTGTTGAGCTGGCTGAAAAACAGGTAATGGTTCGTAATAATGGTTCCGAGCCTCAATCATTGGATCCACATAAAATCGAAGGGGTGCCGGAATCTGCTTTAGCGAGGGACCTTTTTGAAGGGATCACGATTGTAGGGCCTGATGGTGAAATATTACCGGGTTCAGCAACAAGCTGGGAAAATAAAGATTTTACGGAATGGACATTTAAAATTCGCGAGGGTGCCAAATGGTCTAATGGTGACCCTGTCACCGCAGAAGATTTTGTGTACAGTTGGCGACGATTAGCGGATCCTGATACTGCATCACCTTATGCCAGTTATTTACAATATGCCCATATCAATAATATTGACGATGTTATCTCTGGAAAGAAAAAACCTGAAGAACTTGGTATTAAAGCTCTCGATGACAAAACCTTAGTTATTACTCTTAGTGAAGCTGTTCCTTATATTCCGAAACTATTAGCACACTCATCTATGTCCCCAGTCAATAAAAAAACCATTGAACAACATGGGGCGAAGTGGACGCAACCCCAGAACTTTGTGGGTAATGGAGCATATAAATTGAAGGATTGGACGGTCAATGAACGTATTGTCTTAGAGCGTAGCCCAACCTATTGGGACAATGCGAATACGGTTATTGACCAAGTGACTTTTTTACCTATTTCTTCAGAAGTTACAGATGTTAACCGCTATCGTAGTGGTGAAATTGATATGACATACAGCAACTTACCTATCGAGCAGTTTAAAAGCTTACAAAAAAACATGCCGAATGAGTTACGGGTAAGTCCATACTTGTGTACTTACTATTATGAAATTAATAATGAAAAACCACCATTTAACGACCCACGTGTACGTGAAGCGTTAAAGCTTTCTATGGATAGAGATACGATTACGTACAAAGTTAAAGCTCAAGGGGATATTCCTGCGTATGGTTTCACTCCACCATTTACCAGCGGAATGAAATCAGAAAAACCAGATTGGTACGCGAATATGACACAAGAGCAGCGTAATGAAAAAGCGAAACAGTTGCTAGAAGAAGCGGGATATAACAAAGGGAATCCGCTAAAATTCAATTTATTATATAACACCTCAGACTTACATAAGCGTATCGCGATTGCAGCGTCTTCTATGTGGAAGAAAAATATTGGCGCGGAAGTGAAACTAGAAAACCAAGAGTGGAAAACATTCCTAGATAGCCGGCATCAAGGCAACTATGATGTTGCACGCGCGGGGTGGTGTGCGGACTATAACGAGCCTTCATCCTTCCTCAATATGTTACTTTCCTACAGCAGTAATAATACCGTTCATTATAAAAATACCGATTTTGATGCCGTGATGAAAAAGACATTGCAAGTCAAAACGGATGATGAACGCGCAGAACTCTATCAACAAGCCGAAAAATTACTCGATAACGACTCCGGTGTTGTTCCTCTTTACTACTATGTTAATACGCGTTTAGTGAAACCTTATGTAGGGGGATATAGTGGCAAAGACCCATTAGATAACCTGCATACTAAAGATTTATATATTATTAAACACTAATAAAAGTTGCTCTGGCTCCATTGATTGGGGCCAGATATTCGCCTATTTGGGCAATAGAAGTAGGAAAGAGCGATGTTGAAATTTATTTTTCGTCGGTTGTTAGAAGCCATTCCGACTCTTTTGGTTCTGATTACCATTTCGTTTTTCATGATGCGATTAGCACCGGGGAGCCCATTCACTGGCGAGCGGAAATTGCCACCGGAAGTGATGGCAAATATTGAAGCTAAATATCATCTAAATGACCCAATGTATAAGCAGTACTTTAATTATTTAATTCAGCTTTCAAAAGGTGACTTCGGACCCTCATTTAAGTACAAAGACTACAGTGTGAATGATTTAGTGGCTAAAGCATTTCCTGTTTCTGCAAAATTAGGGGCAACCGCGTTTATTGTTGCTGTTTTATTTGGGGTATCTGCCGGGGTGATAGCCGCACTCAACCAAAATACCAAATGGGACTTTACAGTCATGGGGTTTGCCATGACGGGGGTTGTTATTCCAAGCTTTGTTGTGGCACCGTTATTGGTGCTGATTTTTGCCATTCACTTGAAATGGTTCCCTGGTGGTGGATGGGATGGCGGGAACCTAAAACATATGGTTCTGCCCATGGTTGCGCTTTCATTAGCGTATATTGCGAGTATTTCCCGTATTACACGCGGTTCGATGATCGAAATTATGCATTCTAATTTTATTCGTACTGCCCGTGCAAAAGGGTTACCACTAAGAACTATCATTTTACGCCATGCCCTTAAACCTGCGTTGCTTCCTGTGCTTTCCTATATGGGCCCCGCCTTTGTAGGGATAATTACAGGGTCAATGGTCATTGAAACCATTTTTGGGTTACCGGGGATCGGCCAACTCTTTGTTAACGGAGCACTTAATCGTGATTATTCGCTGGTATTGAGCTTAACAATTTTAGTTGGGGTACTGACAATTGCATTTAATGCGATTGTCGATGTTTTGTATGCCGTTATTGACCCTAAAATTCGTTACTAAGTCGGAGAAACACGATGCTATCGAACCAGAAAAATAGTGAAGCTCTGGCGAACTTTTCAGAGCAGCTCGATATTGAAGGGCGCAGTTTATGGCAAGATGCCCGGCGCCGTTTTATGCACAACCGTGCGGCCATTTTCAGCTTATGTGTCTTGTTTTTAATTACGTTGTTTGTCATTTTTGCGCCCATGTTGTCGCCTTTTTTGTACGACGATACCGATTGGGAAATGATGTCAATGCCTCCTGATATGGTCAGTGGACATTATTTTGGTACCGATGCTTCAGGCCGAGATCTATTAGTGCGTGTTGCCATCGGTGGGCGAATTTCCTTAATGGTTGGGGTGGCTGCGGCACTAGTCGCTGTGGTAGTAGGGACTTTGTACGGTTCATTAGCTGGCTATGTAGGTGGAAAAGTGGATTCCATCATGATGCGTATATTAGAAATTTTAAACTCCTTCCCATTTATGTTTTTTGTGATCCTATTAGTCACATTGTTTGGTACCAATATTTTACTGATATTTGTGGCGATAGGAATGGTGTCATGGTTGGATATGGCGCGTATTGTTCGCGGGCAAACACTTGGATTAAAGCGTAAAGAATTTATTGAAGCAGCGCTTGTTTGTGGTGTGAGTACGCGGCAGATTATTCTGCGACATATTGTCCCTAACGTTTTAGGGGTGGTCGTGGTATACGCTTCACTATTAGTTCCAAGTATGATTTTGTTTGAATCATTCTTAAGCTTTTTAGGCTTAGGGACACAAGAACCGTTAAGTAGTTGGGGGGCTTTATTAAGTGATGGGGCGAACTCAATGGAAGTCACTCCGTGGTTGTTATTGATCCCTGCTGGTTTTTTAGTCATCACGCTATTTTGTTTTAACTTTATCGGTGATGGGCTGCGTGATGCGCTCGACCCGAAAGATCGCTAGAGGGAATAATATGTTAAATAACTCAATGAAAAGCCCTCTGTTATCCGTGAATGATCTCAGTGTGACATTCGCGACCCAAGATGGTGATGTGACGGCAGTGAATAAATTGAATTTTGAGCTAAGTGCTGGGGAAACGCTTGGCATTGTTGGCGAATCAGGTTCAGGAAAATCACAAACCGCGTTTGCTCTCATGGGCTTACTCGCCAAAAATGGCAAGATTAATGGCTCAGCCATGTTTAATGGCCGTGAGATTTTGAACTTAAGAGAAAAAGAATTAAACCGTATGCGTGCGGAAGAGATTTCAATGATTTTCCAAGACCCAATGACATCATTGAATCCGTATTTGAAAATTGGTACTCAACTGTCGGAAGTGCTCATGTTACATAAGGGCATGAGTAAAAGAGCGGCTTTCGAAGAGTCAGTTCGGATGTTAGATGCCGTTAAAATGCCAGAAGCACGTAAGCGGATGAATATGTATCCACATGAATTTTCAGGAGGTATGAGGCAGCGAGTCATGATAGCAATGGCATTGTTATGCCAACCAAAATTGTTAATTGCTGATGAACCCACGACTGCACTTGATGTGACAGTACAAGCGCAAATCATGACGTTGCTCAATGAGTTAAAACATGAGTTTGATACGGCGATTATTTTGATCACCCATGACCTTGGGGTCGTCGCAGGGGTATGTGATAAAGTCCTCGTGATGTATGCGGGACGCACGATGGAGTACGGTACCGCTAAAGACATCTTTTATCACCCATCTCATCCATATTCACTTGGTTTGTTAGCTGCTGTTCCGCGCCTTGATGGTGATGATGAGAGTTTAGCTACCATTCCCGGTAACCCGCCTAATTTACTACGTTTACCCAAAGGCTGTCCATTTTCACCTCGTTGCCAATATGCGGTTCAGCAATGTATTGACCAAGAACCTGCATTAACCACATTTGGTCAAACTCGGTTACGTGCCTGCTTTAAGCCGCTGGAGGAGTTGGTATGAGTACTCATGAAAATCGACCGGTATTGTTAGAAGTGAATGACCTTAAAGTCCACTTTGAGATCCGAGATAAAAAACAGTGGTTTTGGCAACCAAATAAAAGCCTTAAAGCAGTAGACGGTGTAACACTGCGTTTATATGAAGGTGAAACATTAGGTGTCGTCGGGGAATCAGGGTGTGGTAAATCCACTTTTGCTCGGGCACTCATTGGGTTAGTGAAAGCAACGGATGGTACGGTAAGTTGGCTTGGGCAGAATTTATTAGGTAAAACTGATAAAGAGTGGCGTAGCGTTCGCAGCGATATCCAAATGATTTTCCAAGATCCACTGGCTTCGCTTAATCCGCGAATGACCATCGGTGATATTATCGCAGAGCCATTAAAAACCTATCATCCTAAAATGCCACCATCACAAATCACAGAAAAAGTGAAAAAAATGATGATGCGGGTTGGCTTATTACCTAATTTGATTAACCGCTATCCCCATGAGTTTTCGGGGGGGCAATGCCAGCGTATCGGTATCGCAAGAGCATTGATTTTAGAACCTAAACTCGTGATTTGCGATGAGCCAGTTTCTGCATTAGATGTGTCAATTCAAGCACAAGTTGTTAATTTATTGCAAGAGTTACAACGTGAAATGAAATTGTCGCTGATCTTTATTGCGCACGACTTGGCGGTTGTTAAGCATATTTCTGACCGTGTATTAGTGATGTATTTGGGACATGCTGTGGAACTTGGTACCTATGATGAGGTATATAATAATCCCTTACACCCTTATACACGCGCATTGATGTCAGCTGTGCCTGTTCCTGATCCTGATAAAGAAAAAAATAAGGTAATAGAGCTTTTAGAAGGTGAATTGCCATCGCCAATTAACCCACCTTCAGGTTGTGTATTTAGAACTCGTTGCCCATTAGCAGATGAAGAGTGTGCAAAAACAAGGCCGTTATTAGAAGGAAGCTTTAAACATGCGGTGTCTTGTTTGAAAATTGACCCACTGTAATGGTTTTCTCATGATGGTCAAAAGGGGGCTTTTGCTTTAATTAATCTAAAAGGGACGAAACGTCCCTTTTAATCAACTACTTCTTCCAAAAAATATGGTGAAATGGTTTAGAAGGGTGGCGGCTAATTAATACGCGAGCAAAAATATCGTCTAATTCGGCGTCAGGGCTTTGAGCTAACCCAATAACCACCTCACTTAATTGGTTTAAATCAAGCTCTTCGGTAATCATCTCTTGCCAATTAAGGGTAACAGGAACAATTTCTGCGGCACCTAACTCTTCAAACTGCAAAGCAAAAATTAATTGGTCAGCGGGCTCTAAATTATCCATTGCTCCGTCAAGAAAAAGGTCATAAGCCATTTCAATGATGTCATCTTCATCGATTAAAGGTGTGTTTTGTATTTCAGTCATGACCTTTCCTAATTAACTTAATTTATAACAATGGGCTAAAGAAGTAGCAAATGCGCTCAACAACGCGGTTCCAGAATGGGCGTTGTTCCCACTCTTCGATTTCTAAACGCGTTGAACGTGCAATATAATCATACTGAACTAGCGTGAGATCGCTACCAAAACTTTTATCATCAATGACTACGGTGATTTCAAAATTGAGCCATAAGCTACGCATATCAAGATTCACTGAGCCGACAAGGCTAAGCTCACCATCAACCAATACGCTCTTGGTGTGCAATAAGCCATCTTCAAATTGGTAAATTTTAACGCCAGCAGCTAATAATTCACTATAAAATGAGCGGCTTGCCCAGCGAACAAGGAATGAGTCATTTTGCCTTGGCATAATAATACTAACATCGACACCCCGCATTGCTGCTGTACAAATTGCATGCAAAAGGTCATCGCTAGGCACAAAATAAGGGGTAGTCATGATCAGTTGTTTGCGTGCAGAGAACATTGCAGTCATCAGCGACTGTTGAATCAACTCATCAGGGAAACCTGGGCCTGAGGCGATAATTTGAGTTGTATGCCCATTCGCTTGTTCAAAAGGCATAATATTACTGTCAGGCGGTGGTGGAAGTACGCGTTGGCCAGTTTCCATTTCCCAGTCAAAAGCATACACAATGCCTAATGTGGTACTCACAGGGCCTTCCATCCGCACTAAAATATCAACCCATTCGCCAACCCCTGCATCTTGTTTAAAATAACGCGGGTCAACCATATTCATACTGCCTGTATATGAAATATAGTTATCGATAACGACTATTTTACGGTGTTGACGTAAATCCATTCGACGCAAGAAGAAACGCATCAAATTAACTTTTAGCGATTCTATAAATTCAATACCTGCCGCGCGCATTTTTTCAGGGTAATCGCTACGGAAAAAATGCCAACTTCCCGCGGAGTCCACCATAATTCGGCACTTAACCCCCCGTTTAGCGGCGTTGAGTAATGCTTCGGTAACCCCATCGACTAAACCACCAGGCTGCCAAATATAGAACACCATTTCAATCGAGTGCTGAGCATTGTTGATATCATTGACAATCGCTTTTAATGAATCTTCACAAGTGGTTAGAAGTTGAATTCTATTACCTTTAACCCCAGCAATGCCTTGGCGCTTTTCAATTAACTGAAATAATGGCTCAGCAACAGGGCTGTTATCAGTGGCAAAGATATGTTTTGAATTCCGTAAATTTTCTAACCAAGTAGCGACAGAAGGCCACATGTCACGCGCTTTATCAACCCGGCGTTTACCAAGGTGAAGCTCACCGAAGGCAATATATGCAATAATTCCGACTAATGGCAGAATATAAATGATCAGGAGCCATGTCATGGCTGAGGTGACAGGCCTTCTTTTGACTAAAATGCGGACGGTAATTGCTGCAATAATTAGCCAATATAGGAAGAACAAAAGCCAACTCATAAGTGTATAGACGGTTGCCATAACGGGTCAGATGCCTCACTAATAAGAAAAAAGGTTCGGAAAAAGATAATTTAGCTAAAAAAACTGTTAGCAAAATATCAACTTAATAGAATTTAGCAAAATTTTGCAGTAAAAGCTTTGTGAAATAGAGGAATTCGTTAGGAAATAATAGTTTCTTAAATTGATATTACCTTGATGAAATCAAAGGAAGCGTGCTAAGCCGACAGAAAAACTTCCTCTTGGTTCTTTTTTTCAAAGGAATATAATATTTTTTTCCACTAATTTTTAGACAATAAAAGGACACGATTAAATGAGACGTAGTAGGCATGAAGTAGGGCGTTGGCGTATGTTAAGACAATCCCTACGTCGCCGTAGACGCTGGTTAGAAGGGCATTCTAGGCGAAACATGCGCATCTATGCAATGCGTAAAATTGATATTTACCATCGTCGGCATTCCCTGCTTTTTACTCAATGGATTGAGTAAGGTTATTACAGCGTACACTCACATTTTTCACTTTGTATGACAAACCTTATTGAATATGATTGCTATTTGCATTTAAACTATCAGTCATATTCTTTTTGGTAGACAGGTGTAGGGTAGAAATTGCATATGCGTTGGATGCGTTGGACTTTAATAATCGTCATTTCATTATCTATTCATGCGGGCCTTGCGATGGCATGGATTTTTAATCAACCAAACTTGGTTAGAGACCCGGAGCCATTGACGATTGCTATGGTTTCTTTTGCCGCCCCTGAAGCCGCTTCTGAGCCCGTTGAACAGGTTGAAACACCGGTAGAGCCAGAACCTGAACCTGTTATTGAGCCAGAACCTGAACCGGTAGTTGAACCGGTCATTGCACTGCCTAAGAAAAAGCCTGAGGTGAAGAAAAAACCTAAGCCAAAACCAAAACAGGAAGAAAAGAAAAAAATTAAAGAAGATGTTAAGCCCGTTGAGAAGCAGCTGGCCATGAACAATCTGAAATCAGACGTCATTGCACCTAAAACGAATAATAGCCCTATCAAGACTGCAAATAATACAGGGGCAAGTAATAGTCAATCGACTAAGAAAGGCGGCCCGAGGGCTCTGCATAAACAAGCTCCTGCTTATTCAGAACGTGCGCGTCGTTTAGGTAAAGAAGGGTATGTGAAAGTTCGCTATGACATTAATGATGATGGCCGAGTGACAAATATTGAATTTGTTGAAGCTACACCTAAAGGGCTGTTTGAGCGAGACGTGAAACGCGCAATGAACCGTTGGACTTTTGAAAAGCAACCGGCAAAAGGCTACGTGACTGAAATTTATTTCAAATTGGATGGCACTGTTAGCCAAGTCTAATGGTTATAATCAGTCTGTACAAAAAAAGCACCACAGCGATGATGGTGCTTTTTGTTTTTTACATAATGAATGGAGCAAAAACTTAGGCTTCGTTAGTTTTTTGATCTGAACTTGCTAACTGAAAATGTTGTTTTTCTTTGGGTAATGAACGTGAAGTACTATCATCATTAACTGCGACATAAGTAAATATCGCATCAGTAGCACGGTAACGTTGGCCAACAGGCTCCGTTGCGACTTTTTTTACCCAAACCTCAATATTAATGGTAATTGAGCTTTTCCCCGTTTTTAAACAGCGTGCATAGCAACAAACAACATCGCCTACGGCAACGGGCTTTTGAAATTTAATACCGTTTACCGCCACAGTGACCACGCGTCCTAGCGCAATCTCTTTTGCTAAGATAGCGCCACCTATATCCATTTGTGACATCAACCAGCCGCCAAAAATATCACCATTTGCATTAGTATCTGCAGGCATGGCTAATGTACGTAAAACTAACTCACCGTTCGGCAATTGCATATCTGACTCGTATTAAAAGGGTTATTACTTTTGATTTTGCATTTATAACAAATTACATATGCAATAGTAAACCGGAACTACTCAGTTATTGATTGATAATAGCTATTTAATTGAATTGCTGCAAAAATAAGATAAATAGAGTAGCCATTGCTGATAAACGGGTTTTAAACTTGGCAATAAGATCAATTTTTGCAAAGAAAAAGCAAGAAGTGTTTTTTATATTTAGTCAATTGATTGAATTGGCTATACTCAATAGTATGAAATTTATTTATTTACTTAGAGGTATGAAATGAGATTGTTATTGGCAATATTATTACCTTGGTTGCAATTTTTTACGATAGGGCGTCCTTTTGCTGGGATCATTTGCTTAATTTTACAGATCACCCTTATTGGTTGGTTACCCGCTGCCATTTGGTCGGTATATGCGCTATCACAGTACAATACAGATAAAAAAATTGAAAAAGCATTTGGTGAAAAACGTTATTAAGATATAAAAAAACCTGCTAATCAATGTGTATTAGCAGGTTTTTAACACTATTTTTAATTATTCTTCGTGTTTTTCTGCGGGCTCTTTAACCATATTTTTAAAAATATAGACCACACTCAGTACTGTAAATATTAATGTTCCTGCTGTCAGACCAAAGACTTTGAAATTGACCCAGATATCTTGAGCCATCCAGAAAGCAACGTAAATATTCAGCAATGCGCAGAAAATAAAGAAAATAGCCCATGCACTATTGAGTTTTATCCAATAACTATCGGCTAATTTTATTTCTTGGTTACTACCTAACATTCGCTGAATTAAAGGCTTTTCAGTAAACCATTGGCTAAAGAGTAATGCACCAGCGAATGCACCATAGATAATAGTGACTTTCCACTTAATAAATGCATCACTATGGAAAATAAGCGTTAAGGCAGCAAAGCCCATCACGATTGCACAGGTAATTTTTGCAACTTTTTCAACTTTCTTATAGATAAGATAAGTTGCTAATAACGCCAAAGGAGTGGTAACCATTAAAGCACCACTCGCATAGAAAATATCGTATCTTTTATAGACAATAAAAAAGATTATCAAAGGAATAAAATCAATAAGTTGTTTCATAACAGTGAATGCAGCGCCTCAACGTAAAGGTAATAGACTAGTTTAACCGATTTTGGCTTTAATTGTTAAAAGTTTGCACCTTTTTACCAATAAACATGCTTTGTTACCAATCATATTTGCACTATTTTACGATTATTTGACTTACTTCTAGATAAACTTTATTAGTTCGGATATATATAGTATGGAAAATAATTTAACTTACTAATTTATAGGTGCTTTTCTCCCATGATAAAGGCAAGGCTATTTGTCTGGATGCCAGGTTTAAAAACACTGTTTAACTATCAACGTACAGACCTAGGCCCTGATGTTAAAGCAGGGTTGTCTGTCGCTGCGGTTGCTTTACCTGTTGCTATTGCCTATGCCGAATTAATGGGGGTGAATGCAATTGTTGGATTATATTCATGTATTTTACCTATGTTTTTCTATGCGCTGTTTGGCACGTCGAAGCAATTAATTATTGGGCCTGATGCCGCAACATGTGCGGTGATTGCAGCTGCAGTTGCTCCACTCGCAATGGGAGACGAAACTGTTCGTTGGCAGCTGATTATTGTCATGAGTTTTATGACTGGGATTTGGTGTTTGATTGCTGCAAGATTTCGTTTAGGGACTTTTGCCGATTTTTTATCTAGACCAATATTGCAAGGTTTATTAAATGGGGTTGCTCTCACGATCATCGTTAGTCAAATTAGTAAAATATTTGGTATTACGACCTTACCTTCAGGGTTTATTGAGCGATTAATAGCTTTTCCATTAGCGATAGTAGAAACACATATTCCAACATTATTCCTTGCTATTGTGACATTGGTGATTACCTTAGTGATTAAGCGAGTACGTAGTAAGTGGCCATCTTTATTAATTGCAATGGTTTTGGCAACAGCGGCAAGTATTTTATTTAATCTTGAGCAATATGGTATTAGCACAGTAGGGGATTTAGGTGAAGGGCTACCCCATATACCAATGCCTGATTTTCCACCGAGCTTACTCCGAGACCTCGTTATTCCATCATTAAACTTAGCCGTGATTAGCTTTGTCAGTTTTATGATGACGGCTCGCAGTTTTGCAAGCAAAAATGGTTATACCGTCGATGCAGACCAAGAATTAAGAGCGTTAGGGATGGCAAATATTGCTTCTGCTTTTGGCCAGGGATTCGCAGTTAGTGCTGCGAGTAGCCGCACAGCGGTTAATGATATGATGGGAGGGAAAACACAATTGGTTTCTCTCGTTGCGGCGGTAACAATTTTAGCGGTTTTACTTTTTTCTGTGAATTTATTGGAATATATCCCTATGGCTGCTTTAGGGATGGTTTTAATTATTTCGACTTATTCATTGCTTAGTTTTCGTAGCATTTTATCAATGCGCAAACGCAATAGAGAAGCTTTTTTCTTATGTATTTTTACATTATGTGCAGTGCTGGTGGTTGGTTTGATCAGTGGTGTCGGCTTAGCTGTTCTACTGGGTTTGTTGCAGTTTATCCGAGTCATATTTAGGCCAACAGACCAATTATTAGGTGTTGATGAACATGGTATGCTTCATTCTATGACATCCGAAAATAATATTCAGGAAGTCGATGGCGTCCTGATTTATCGATTCAATTCTCCCCTCACTTATTTTAATGTGAATTACTTTAAAGAGCGATTGAATAAACATATAGATAATCAACGAAAAAGACCTGCTTGGGTGATTGTGGATGCTGCCGTCAGTTTTACGCATAATGATGTGAGCGTCTTTTCTACATTGAATGACATTGTAACGTCTTTGAAAGCCAAAGGGGTAACTTTGGTATTAGCAGGGCGTAGAACTTCGCTAAATCGCTGGTTAGAACAAAATAAAATCAATCGTTCAGATGATGACCTATTAGTAGTACCGGATATTTATTTTGCTATTCGTTTAATTCAAAGTAAGCAACAAATCCAAATGAAATGTGTTGAGGAAAGAAAAGCACAAGAGTACCAAAGGGATTCAAATATATTAGAGCATGACGGTGAAAATCAAATTACACCAACGGAAATTCTTTCAGATAACTCTTAGAAATAACATAAATAGAAAGGTACCTTTTGATACCTTTCTGTTTTATGGGTTAGATTAATTTTTAGTGACTAACATATATAAACGATAAAAGTAAATTAAAGCGAATGCAGCTACAACATTATTGAGTAGAAAAGAGATGCCATTAATAAGGATATGATTCATATTAAGGTTGCCCAATAGCACACTGATAAGCATTTGAGCTGCCATCCAAATTAAAATCATCGGTAAGACAACACGCCAGTTTGCATAGGCCAATTTCCAGCTTTTTCCCATCGCACTGAATGAATTGGTACTTTCTGAGATTAAAATTGCTGGTGCTAAGGAGAAACCAATGGCGAGTACAATACCAGGTAGAACCATAATTGTGATGCCTAATTGGATAAGCAGTGAGCAAACAACCAATAGAAGAAACATAGATGGTGCTTTGTTCAGTGACGATGTTATTGCCTGAAGCCCGGTCATCTCTTCACCGCGAGACATACCAGAGATATAGGATAACGTACCACAAATAAGGAATAAGCTTCCAAGAGTGACGGAAAGGATCAACCCGAAAGAAACGCGTAATATACTACTTTTATCTTCTTCGGATAGACTTAAAATCCAGTCTTGTAAGCCCGTATTACCGGATTCAATCATCTTACTTTGTGCTTGTGCTAGAACAGCTATCATCTGCTCACTAGGGATCATCACTGCATAGATCACAAGGCTCACTACGGTGGCTAAGAGCACAATAGTGAAAAGGCCACTCAATTGATTTTTAAAGAAATTGATACTATCACTAATGAGTGAGTTGGCCGAAATGGACATGACACTGCTCCTATCTACAAACGGGATCAAAATTTTAGCCCAATTGTAACCGAGTATCACGCCTAGAGGTAGAGAAAGATAATAAAAACCGGGAGGTTAAGGAAATATATTGGATATAAAAGTTCAATTTAATTAACCAAAATAAGTGGAAGTATCTAAGTTGCATTTTAAATATATATTTAAGTTTCTGGGGAAATATATATATTTTGAAATCAAGTTTTTATTTTGTTAGTTATTTTCTAAAAATTGATTTAAATCAAAAATAAAAAAATAAGAGATGAAATAATAAAGCGACATTTATTGGTTTACCTATAAATTATCAAAAGATGTGATCTTGATTTGAACATCAATTTAAATAATACGGTATATTTTCCTAAAATAAAAAACAGGAATGGGATTGATAATGAAAAAACTCACTGCGCTTGTATTAGCTGCTGCAACTTTAGCTCCAGCAATTTCTATTGCTCATGAAGCTGGCGACTTTCTTTTCCGCGCGGGTACTGCAACAGTCAGACCTAATGTTGGAGGAGATGATGTTAAAATTAATGGATTAGGTAATTTAGGTACCTTTGATGCAAATAATAATACTCAATTAGGTTTAACATTTGGGTATATGATCACTGATAATATTGGTGTTGAATTATTAGCAGCAACTCCGTTTGAACATAAAGTTGGTACAGGCCCTACAGGTAATATTGCAACGGTAAAACATTTACCACCAACATTAATGGCGCAGTATTATTTTGGTAGTAAAGAAGATAAATTACGCCCTTATTTAGGTGCTGGTGTTAACTATACCTTCTTCTTTGATGAGAAATTTAACTCAACAGGGAAAGAAGCTGGCTTATCTGATCTAGATTTATCAAGCTCGTGGGGCTTTGCAGCACAAGCAGGTATGGATTACATGCTGACTGATAACTGGATGCTAAACGCTTCTCTTTGGTGGATGAATATTGAGAGTGATGTGAAATTTAAAGCAGGTGGTGAACAGTATAAAGTGAATACTCGTTTAGACCCATTTGTATTTATGTTCGGTGCGGGTTACCGTTTTTAAGAATTTGATAGGACGCAATACAGGTAGTACCTGAATTCTGAAGGATTAGAGAGAAGTAGGAAATCCGAGAATATTCGTATTCTCGGATTTTTCAATTTTTATTAGTGTCAAACATATATTTAATAGTCAGCGATCATAAAAGTAACAATTATTATTGATAATGATGTTTATAATATAATAATTGGTTTTATAGAGTGATAATAAAGTAAAGGTACTTATTGGCTGTCACTATTTAGGGCAAATAATAACAAATAATAAAAGATTGAGACTAATTACCTTGAAATAAAAAAACTGAATACAGGAGCATATTCAGCTTTAAGATATTATTCAAATTTGCAATATTAAATTACCAAAACCATTGTACGTTTAACCCTGCATTAACGCTACTAGTTTCATATTCATCCGGTTTATGAAGTGGTACACCTAAAAATAAATCATAACTGAAGATATTAATATTACCCCTCATGCCTATAGCCGTTCCTAATAATTGGTCATCAGAATAGAGACCAATTGGATATACACCTCCGAATATTCGACCATAGTCAAGTGCGTAGTATGGGTAAAAGGAAAAGTCAGGAATATAAAAGTTTAGTTCATTTCGTAAGTAAAATCCCTTATCTCCGATTAATGAAAACTCCTCATCGAAACCACGTACAGTCCAACGGTTACCTAACGAGAATTGATCTTGAATAGTTAAGCGATCTCGTGAATATTGTACAAATAGTTGTGGGTTATAACTCATAATAAAATTGTCAAAGACAAAAGGAAACATACCGGAAATATCGGCAGTATAAACACGGCCCATAGTGCTAACATCACCATACTTCATATCCCAGCTTTCTTCAGCGCCAAACCAAGGTACATTGCGTTGGTAATATATTGAAGCATCGACGGTTGAATTATTGATATTTTGACGGTGGCTAACGCCGAGTTTAAGACTGGTAAGGTCACGTTGTTGAGAAAGTAGTGCTACATCCTCCAACTTATATTTTGATTTTCTTTTAATTAACTGAATTGATGCTGTATCTTTAAATGTTTGCCCCCGTAAAAAGACATTACTGGCAGTGGCGTTATAATATTTACTATCACCATAATATTTATAACTAAGTACAGAGTCATTAATAGTTTGCTTATAGTCACTTTTACTTGCATACAATGAGAAAAGCCAATAATTATAGGGAACTGCATAATAAATAGACGCATTACTAGTGCTATTGCGTGCTTGGTTTTTTAAATTTTTCCCTGCAGAGACATATATAGTATCGTTTAAACTGGTTAAGTTGTTAGCATATAGGGTTACGCCAGCTTGATCTTTACCTGTTTGGCGGCTTCCAGAGTTATTGTAATATCCACCTACATTGAAGTGAGAAGATTTTTCTCTTTGTATGGAAATATCAGATGTGGAAAACTCTTTACCTGGCGCTAATTCAATATTCACTTTAGCACCAGGGATCCGCTCAAGGTTTTCTAAACCTTGTTCAATGTCACGGATATTCAGAATATCTCCTTCTTTAGCGGGCATAATTGCCCCCAAGGTAATATAAGTATCACTACCTTCAGCAAGTTTAACATTAGCCACTTTGCCTGGAATAATTTGCAGTGTTAAAGTCCCTTCACTGATATTTTGTTCTGGAATATTAACTCTAGTGGTAACGTAACCTGATTTAATTATTTTATCTTGTAAGCCTTTTGCTAAGGTTTCAACACCATTAATACCAATACATACACCAACAACTTGGTTTGCATATGTTTCAAGAGGACGCATAGAAGGGAGTTTAGGTTCAGAGAGCAAAATGACTTGCTTCATTTGAAAGCAATCTTTTTCATCATCGAAAACTAAAATATTATTTGACCGCTCTCTTGTTTTACCTAAGACATCTTTAGTTTCTAGTTGAGTCTGTTGTTGGCGAGAGCGATCTTGGCTGGTTTGGTTATTGATTTGTTGGTCAATAATTTGTGCAGTATTACCTGATACGTATAATGGAAAAGATAATAAAGTTGCAGATAAAAAAATAAATCGAAAATTCATGGTTACCACATATATTCTTATGATTAAAATATAATTAGAAGAGGCTTGTAGAAAATAATTTCTATCTTATATGAGAATTATCTTATCTATGTATAGCATTGTTAGCATTTTAAGACGGTTTTCATATATCCCCTTATAATAAAATTGTCGTTATGAAAATATTTATTTTTAGCTGATTTGAAATTACTAAGATTATGCTTTAAATTTAAATTTATTAAAAATTAATTATATTAACTAACTAATGAAAAACAAAATGGGAGGTTAATGCTAATATTGATTTAGTTATGGTTTTATATTTTTAGATGCGATTGTTTTTTTAATGAAATCAAAAGGTAATATTTACTCCGTTATAGGGTGAATAGGGTTTTATACTTAGATGTATAAACACGAAAATGAAAGGGGAAATAAGATAAACATTAGTATGTTTTAACCATTAAATATTTTAATAAGAAATAATAACTATCGGGTTTTTTAGCTAAGTGAATATAAGGTAGGTATCATGAATCAGGAGACCAAAGGCCTCCTGAATCATCTAATTAGTAATAATTAGATGTGTTTAAAACGACAGTAGAGCCTAAGATGCGGCCATAAGGACCATTGTAAATTACAGGGCTTGTAATCTCAGTTTTTCCATATGAACTTAATACCCCATTGTTGTTTTCTACGCGGCTAAATGCGTTAATGGAGAGATCTTTACCAGCACGGATAAAGCCAGAATAGGTATTATTTAACCTATTCATATCCAAGTTAATGGTTTTAGACGCTAGGATTTTTCCGTAGCTATTTTCAAGGTTGTTTTTTAAGTTGATTTTAACATCGCCATCAGTTCCTACATTTTGGAACGTATTAGCTGAGATAATTCCATATTTATTATTTAAATTAGTTCCTTTGATAGTTACAGAACCATTTTTGGCATAGATACCACCAGTATAGCCGGCAGCACCGAAGATATTTCCGCTATTATTGAATTGTGCTGAATTAGTGTTATCTATCTGACTCGAATTTATGACAACATTAGAGTCTGCAGTAATTAAGCCTTTATCATTTCCAACATAGGTTGCTTTGATATTAAGGTTGTTCCCTTTGATATATCCATTTTGATTATTTAAAGTAGTTACATTGTATTTAGATTTACCTGCATTTGAAATGAGTGAACCGTCATTGTAAAGGATATTTGCATTAATATTTAATGCCTTACCACTATCAATAACACCATGACGGTTATTTAATAAATTACTTGATAGCGTAATATTAGTTTGGCCGTTAGTTGATTTTATCAAAGCATTCTGGTTTTGTAGTGTTTCAGCATCAATATCGATTCTTCTTTTTGCGATAATTTGGCCATTACTATCATTAGTAATAATATAACGCCCTGTTAATGCAACGTCCTGTCCTGAAAGAACTGAATTATTGTTATGGAGTTTGGTAGTATCGATGGTTAATTTCCCACCGGCTCTGATACCACGCTCAGGCTCATTGATAGCGCCATGATAGATAGAATATGAATTATCTATAGAGTTTGTAGAAGTAATATCAATATTGCCTTGTTTAGTTTTAATTGAGCCGTTGTTGTTAGTTAAATGATTTGTATTAATTTCTATATCTTGCTGTGCATGAATAACCCCCCTCTGGTTGTTATTGATAGTACCAGCGGCGATTTTGATATTACCACCGTTAGATTTAATTAACCCCGCATTGTTGCTAATAACTGTATTGTGATTGTTGATACTTATATCACCTTGAGCAACGATGGATGAGTTGTTATATAAACCGTTAGATTTAATATCGATGGTTCCATTCGAATTCATTAGTGCATTTTGGTTATAAACTAGTCCAGTCGAATCTATTTTAATACCACCTGAACCTGCTGATAACATACCTAGGTTAGAGACACCAGTTCCACTCTCAGTAGAAACTAAAGTAATTTTATCTGCGTACATACCACCCATAGCGGCAACATCAATACCAACACGAGGTGTTGAATTTGAGCCTGGTAGTTTAGTGATGTTAGTTGCATCTGCATCAACAAAGTTATTACCAGTAATAACATTAATTTCTTTAGCTGTAATATTTCCACGAATAACTGCCGAACGAGCGATGATATCTGTTGGTGAGTCTGACTGTAGACGGTTGTTTATCGTGATTTGACCATTTGAAACGTTGTAGCCAAGAACTTCACCTCCAGCGACAATTGGTTTACCCGTTGTGAGTGTCACACGATCGGTATTGATAAAACCACAGTTATTACATGTGATGCCAGATGCGTTAGCAACGATAACTTGTGCTTTATCACCAGCGACTTCAATCATACCACCTAAGGTGCTTGCTTTATTTGAATTAACTTCATTTAAAATAACTTTCGCAGGGCCATTGCCATTGCCTAAATTTAGGTTTCCATTAATTTGGCCGCCTAAAGTGGTATTTGTGTTGGTCGTACTGTTGTTTAAAATAACACCTTTTTGGTCAACATCAAATTGGCTATAGATGTTATGTGAGACACCTTTGTCACTTGCTCCTTTAATCTGCACAATAGTAGGGCCATTGCTTTGATTTATAACACCAGCACCATTGGTATTAATAACCGCGCCGTGAGCAATAGATATTGAACCTAAAATAATAGATACATTTAAAAAGAGTGGTTTAATTTTCATCATAGGATGAGTAATTGAATGGTTAGAAGTATGTTTCATAAATATCCCTAAAATAGACTATAGATAAAATTAAAAATAGCTAATAAAAATCCCATTAAAGCATAAGAATTATGCATGATATTAATTTTCATTAAAATTTAATTGTACTTAAGTCGGTGCTGGGGAATGTAAGAAGAGTAAAATATCTATATTGTAACATAAATGGTATATTATATATTTAACCTGAAAATAATTATTTAAATCAATTGGTAATGATTACTCCGCTACGGATTTAATACGAAAAAACACCAGTGTAATAACACGTAGCTATTGATTTTGACATTAGCGTATTGTATTAATAAATATTATGATTGGTGGTTTTTGATGATGTAAGATTTTTTTATTCGAATAAGGTCGAGTATATTTTAGCGTATTTTTATTGTCGAAATGAAAATAATACTAAAATAGTCAAAGTAGACTATTTTAAAATTAATTATCTTATTTTAGTAATCAAGTCATTAAATATGAATATGACTTGATTACTCTTTATTCGTCCATCTACCTTTGTGTTGCGGCTTTCATATTTTCAACAAACTCCGTTAATGATTTAAGCATAACATCAGGTCGATTGAGGTTATTTTCGATAATTTTAACTACTGCGGAACCTGAAATCGCACCAGCGGCACCATTTTTAATGGCTTCTCTGACTTGTTCCGGTTCTGATATTCCAAAACCTTGCAAGGCAGGAGCTGCTTTATATTGGTTTAATTGACTTATTAAATGAGTCAAAGGCATTTCAGCGCGTTTTTCTGTACCCGTCACACCAGCACGAGATAACAAATAAGTATAACCTTGGCTGTGTTCGCCAATTTGCTGGAGTAACTTTTCATCAGCATTTGGTGGGCAAATAAAAATAGGGGCGATACTGTGTTTTAATGCAGCTTCACGAAAAAGTTTTGATTCAGACATAGGAACATCTGCAACGAGTACAGAGTCAACGCCTGCATTTTCGCAGCGAATATAAAAATTTTCGATACCATTGGTGAATACTAAATTTGCATACACTAATAAACCAATAGGAACAGTAGGGTGCTTTTCTCTAATTCGACGGAGTAATTCGAAACAAATTGTCGGGGTGATTTCACTTTTAAATGCACGTAAATTAGCATTTTGGATGGTTGGACCATCTGCCAGAGGGTCAGAAAATGGAATACCGATCTCTAATGCATCAGCACCACCAGCAATCAAAGCATCGACAATTTTTAATGATAATTCAGCATCTGGGTCACCTAAAGTGACAAATGGAACAAATGCGCCTTGGTTATTGTGAGCTAAACGTTCAAAAAGTTGTGTGTAGCGTTCCATTAGATTTCTCCTTTGCTGGCTAAAATATCATGCACTGTAAAAATATCTTTATCACCGCGACCAGACAAATTAACGATTAATAATTGTTCTTTGTTGGGTGCTTGCTCTGCCATTTTCAACGCATGTGCCAGTGCATGAGACGATTCTAGTGCAGGAATAATCCCTTCTTTACGTGATAATAATTTAAACGCATTCAAGGCTTCATCATCGGTAATAGAAACATATTCAGCGCGACCAATACTGTTTAAATGCGCGTGTTGTGGCCCTACAGAGGGAAAGTCCAATCCTGCAGAGATGGAATACGATTCTTCAATTTGACCTTCACTCGTTTGCATCATCGGTGATTTCATACCGAAATAAATCCCTACACGGCCATGTTTTAACGGTGCGCCGTGTTGCCCTGAATCAATGCCTAACCCAGCAGGTTCAACCCCAATTAATTTCACATTTTCTTCTGGAATAAAAGAGGCAAACAAACCTATGGCATTTGAACCACCGCCAATACAGGCTACTACAGCATCAGGCAAACGGCCTTCTTTTTCGAGGATCTGTTGTTTTGCTTCGTCACCAATCATGCGTTGGAATTCACGTACAATTGTTGGATATGGGTGAGGACCTGCCGCTGTTCCTAATAAATAGTGGGCTTTATCATAGCTGCCAGACCAGTCCCTTAATGCTTCATTGCAGGCATCTTTTAATGTTGCCGAGCCACTATGAACAGGAATAACTTCAGCGCCCATCAATTTCATGCGAAATACATTGGGAGACTGGCGTTCTACATCTTTGGCACCCATATAGATACGGCATTTCATGTTCAGTAATGCACAAGCCAGTGCTGTCGCAACCCCATGTTGCCCAGCACCTGTTTCTGCAATAATTTCAGTTTTTCCCATTCGCTTAGCCAGTAGTGCTTGGCCTAATACTTGGTTAGTCTTATGGGCACCGCCGTGCAGTAAATCTTCCCGCTTTAAATAGAGTTTTGTTTTTGTACCTGCGGTTAGATTTTTACATAACGTTAGCGCAGTCGGGCGACCTGCATAGTTTTTTAGTAAGTCGTGAAACTCACGAATAAATTCATCATCATTCTGTGCGTCGATAAACGCGTCTTCTAATTGGTTTAATGCAGGAATAAGAATTTCTGGGACATATTGCCCACCAAACTCGCCAAAATACGGATCTAATTTGCTCATTATTTATTGTCCATTTTTTAAGTTACATTAATTGGTGTTGGAGTTTTATCTTTCGTTGTGTATTAGTGAGCCGTTGATTCGGCTAACAACGCTGATAACACCAAATTTATTTTTTGTTCGCTTTTTATACCCGGTTCAATTTCAACCCCTGAATTAAAGTCTAATCCGTTGCACAGTAACTTTGCCGCGTCTAGGCAGTTATCAAGGGTAAGCCCGCCCGCTATCATTAATTTCTGTGTTGTGGACGAGGGCGCTGCTGACCAATCGAAGGTTTTGCCAGTTCCACCGGAGCCATTATCCAGTAGTAACACATCAATACCTTGTGTGTCGTAGTCATTTAAAGTCGTTCGTGACATATCGAGTGCTTTCCAAACTTCACAGTAGCTTGGTAGAAATGTTCTTAACGTATTGATATAAGAAACATCTTCATCGCCATGTAATTGCACAGCAGATAACGCAAGCTGCTTAGCGATATGGGCAACAAAGTCAGCGGACTGATTACGGAAAACACCGACATATTTTAAAGGCGCGGCATGAATGATATTTTGCGCCCGTGACAGCGTCACTTTTCGGGGGGAGGTTTCAGCAAAAATTAACCCGCCGTAGTATGCGCCTGCTTCAAATGCGGCTTTTGCATCTTGTTCGCGGGTCAAACCACAGACTTTATGCTCTCCAACTAATAGGCGATGAATAGCTTTATCTAGGTTGGCTTGCTCCATTAGGGCACTGCCAATTAAAAAGCCATTTGCAAATTTTCTAAGTGATTGGATATGCTGATGTAAATTGATCCCCGACTCACTAATTACGATGGTATCTTCAGCTAAGCGAGGCGCGAGTTCACGAGTTCGATTTAAATCAATAGAAAGGTCACGTAAATCACGGTTATTGATGCCAACAACCTTGGCTTTTAACCGAATCGCTCTCTCTAATTCTTCTTCATTACTGACTTCTGTTAAAATTCCCATACTCAGTTGATGAGCAACTTCAGCTAATGCTATATATTCATCATCATCTAAGACAGATAACATCAGTAAGATAGCATCCGCTTGATAGTAACGTGCGAGATAGATTTGGTATGGGTCAATAATAAAATCTTTGCACAACACGGGTTGTGTTACGGTATTACTGACAATCGTCAGGTAATCCATTTTACCTTGAAAATATTTTTCATCTGTGAGAACTGAAATGGCGCTGGCATAAGGTGCATATGCCTTGGCTATCATAGCAGGGTCGAAGTCTGCACGCAGCAAGCCCTTTGATGGAGATGCTTTTTTGCACTCTAAAATGAAAACAGGGCGTTTTGCGCTTAGAGCGTGATAGAAGCTACGCTGACTAGGCTGAATATTATCAATAAAGCTCTCTAACGGTTGCTTGGTTTTGCGTTCAATTAAATAGTCAACTTTATCATCAACAATTTTTTGTAAGACAGTCGCTTTCATTTTATTGGTTCCTTGCCGCGAGTGCTGTAACGCGGTCAAATGCTTTACCGCTACGAATGATTGCGAGTGCATGCTCGCTGTTTTGTTTTAAATCTTCATGGCCATTAATACGCATCAACATGGCAACATTGGCCGCAACCGCGGCTTCGTGAGCGGCTTGCCCATGGCCTTGAAGTAAATGGCTAAGTAATAGGCGGTTTTCATCTGGTGTACCGCCTTCTAAGTCACGTAATTGATATGGTGCTAACCCAAAATCATCTGCTGTTAATTGGTAATGTTGTACTTTGCCATCTTTTAATTCAGCAACTTGCGTGACTGCATGTAATGAAACTTCATCCATCCCCCCACTGTGTACCACAGCAGCACGGGTAAAACCAAGCATCTGTAATGTTTCAGACACGGGTTTTACCAATGACGCTTGATAAACACCGATAAGGGCAATCGGTGGGCGAGCCGGATTAATTAAAGGCCCCAATACATTAAATAACGTTCGAGTTTTTAGTTGAGTACGTACAGGGGCCGCATGGCGGAACCCACTGTGATATTGCGGTGCAAATAAGAAACAAACTCCAAGCTCATCTAATGCGTCACGAGCACTTTGTGCACTAAGATCTAGAGCGATACCAAAAGCTGCAAGTAAATCTGAAGATCCTGAACGGCTCGAAACACTGCGATTACCGTGTTTAGCGACTTTAATACCGCATTCCGCAGCAACGAATGCGCTCGCTGTTGAAATATTGATACTATTTGCGCCATCACCTCCCGTGCCAACAATATCACTGAATGAGTAGTCAGGACGAGGAAAGGGTTGTGCATTTTCTAAACAAGCTAGAGCAGCACCCGCAATTTCTTGCGGTTGTTCACCACGCATTTTCATGCTGATTAATACTGCAGCTAACTGAGGCTCTGTCAATTCACCTTGAATGATGGCATTAAATAAGAACTGGCTTTCTTGCTGAGTCAGCGGTTGCGCTTTAAATAATTTATCATAAATATTTTGCATAATTGGCTCTTTAGTCTTCCGTTAGTGCGAATGAGAGGATTCGATTGCATTGGGAGTAGAAAGAGCCCATGCCACGGTGTTTTCTAACAACTGTTTACCTTGCGTTGTTAAAATGGATTCAGGATGAAACTGGAATCCACATACTCTATCGCTATCACTACGAACAGCCATGACCATGCCATTTGACTGGGCACAAATGGTCAAGCTTTCAGGAATTTGGCTACCAACAAGAGAGTGGTAGCGAGCCACGGATATTGGGTTTTCAAGATGATTAAACATGGCTAAACCATCATGTGTGGCGATTGATGATTTACCATGCAAAATTTCACCTGCGGCAGAGACGGTTCCACCATAGGCTTCTACGATAGCTTGGTGACCTAAGCAAATACCGATAACAGGAATTTTGCCTTTTACTCGCATTAAAACTTCTGGCATTGAACCTGCTTCGCTCGGTTTTCCTGGACCGGGCGATAAGACTAAAATTGGTGAAACCATTTGTTCTAATACAGATAAAATATGTTCTACATTGACGGTGTTGCGGTAAATAACCACGTTATGGCCACCTGCACGCAGTTGGTCTACAAGGTTATAAGTAAAGGAGTCAACGTTATCGAGCAGTAAAATGTTGGCCATTAGAATAACTCCTTAACTTGGTGTGCTTGGGCAATTGCGCGGATCACTGCACGTGCTTTATTACGGGTCTCATCGGCTTCGGCTTGAGGGACTGAGTCTAGAACGACGCCACCTCCCGCTTGTACAGTGGCAATGCCATTTTCTACGTAAGCAGAACGAATGACGATGCAGGTATCAAAATCACCATTTCCTTGAAAATATCCTACGGCTCCGCCGTATGATCCGCGGCGCTCTTGTTCATATTGCGCAATCAGCTGCATTGCTTTGACCTTTGGTGCCCCCGTTAAAGTCCCCATATTCATACAGGCTTGATATGCATGAAAAACATCTAAATCTTGGCGTAATGTTCCTACGACATGAGAAACTAAATGCATCACGAAAGAGTAGCGATCAACCTTAGTTAGATTGGCAACGTAACGGCTACCCGCTTCACAAATACGGGCTAAATCGTTGCGTGCTAGGTCAACTAACATAATGTGTTCAGCAAGCTCTTTTTCATCTGAGCGCATGGAAAGCTCAATTCGGCTATCTAAATCAAGGTCTAATTCACCTTGTGCATTACGGCCTCGAGGGCGAGTTCCAGCGATTGGGTAAATTTCCACCTTGCGGTTTTCTGTCGCATATTTGAGAGCACTTTCAGGCGAAGCGCCAAAAAGTGTGAATGCGTCATCTTGCATGTAGAACATATAAGGACTTGGGTTTTGTGCTTTGAGTTTTTGGTACGCAATCAAAGGATGCGAGCACGGCATCGTAAATTTACGAGAGGGGACAACCTGAAATATATCACCGCGGTATATGGCTTCTTTTAATGAGGTAACAACGTCCCCATATTTTTGGTCATTTTTGTTTATCGATACAGAAAAATCGGGCGCCGTTGCTAAAGGAAGCGCCGGTAAGAAAGGCCGGCACGAAGTAATAATTTGTGAGTGACGTTGCTTCACAGTTTCGACATTTTGCTCATTTTGCGTAAATAAGACACTTTTTAGCCGAGCAGCCTGATTTTGATGGTCGATCACTAAATAATGTTCAGCAACAAAAAAACAATAGTCAGGGCACTGATTAACGGTATTAACGCTGGGTAAATCTTCAAAACTGGCGACTAAATCGTAAGCAAATAGCCCACTAACAAACATATTTTCAGGTTTTGTTGAATAAGTTTGCGCGAGCGCGGGTAGCGCACGCAAAACATCCAAACAAGATGCAGCCTTTAGACGACTGTCTTCGTCTAAATCTGTTGCTGGCGGGTTAAAGGTTACCGTTAAGCTATTTTCTTGCAGGTTATGATGTGCGATTAAATCTATTAATTGCGCTAACAGTTTTGGCAGTAAAGCCTGGCCATTTGGCGTTAACGCTTCGATTTCAACTTTTTGACCAAAAGCACGAATACGCAGCGCACTGTTGACAACAAGCAAGCTTTGTAAGTTAGCTTTATTATTAATTTCAGCAGATTCCAACAGCATTGTTGATGGAACTTGATGACACAGATGATTAAATAATAATGTTGGATCAGGCTGATAATTAATTGGGCTATCCAGATACGTAAAATGTGCTAATGTGGTGCTTTGTTCGTTCATTTTGTTGCCTTACATTAATTTTTGACATTAAAAAACCCGCCGAGGAAGGGCGGGTCTGGCACTGAAACATACAATAACTATGCGCGTGCGGCTTCCGCCCAATTTGGGAAGTCACGCCACCAACGATTTGATAAGTTAAATAAAGTCATTGTATGCCTCACTGGATAAATTGATTATTTTCGGTTTTAGTTATCTTGCGTACTAGTTAACTGGATCATGATATTTATGTCAAGGACTTTGTTAATTTATTAGGAAAATAGTTTTTCATGGAAATTGGAGAAGATATCAATATGTCGACAACCTCGACGCCATTAGTGACTCGTTATGATTTGCATAGCCATACGACTGCTTCGGATGGTGAACTCACTCCTGCCGCGTTAATCGAACGCGCGATTGAAAAAGGGGTTAATATTTTAGCAATTACCGATCACGATACTTGTGAGGGGGTACTTGAGGCCCGCCGCTATCTTACTGAAAATGAAAGGCCAATTGAGCTCATCAATGGTGTTGAAATTTCGACGCTTTGGGAAAATATTGAAATACATATTGTGGGATTAAATTTTTCTCCTTCACATCCAGCTATGGTTGAATTGTTAAAAGAGCAATCTGAGCGTCGTTTCCAACGTGGTATTGAGATGGGCAGGCGATTACAAAAAGCAGGCATTGATGATGCGTGGGAGAACGCACAGCGCATTTCTGGTGGCGGGCAGGTAACACGGGCACATTTTGCACAATATATCGTGCAAATAGGAAAAGAAAAAACCATTAATAACGTGTTTAAGCGCTATTTATCAAAAGGGAAAACAGGATATGTCCCTGCGAAGTGGTGCACAATTCAAGCCTCCATTGACGCAATCCATGCAGCAGGCGGTGTTGCGGTATTGGCGCATCCTGCTAAGTATCAACTATCCAATAAATGGCTAAAACGGTTAGTTGCGTATTTTAAACAGTGTGAAGGTGATGCCATGGAAGTTTCTCATTGCCAGCAACCCCCAAATGAAAAACAATACTTAGCTGAATTAGCCAATAATGCTAGCTTACATACATCCGTTGGTTCAGATTTTCATCGACCATGCTCTTGGATAGAACTTGGCCGAAACTTATGGCTGCCTAACGATGATAATGCAGTTTGGACGCTTTGGAATGCGGTAAAAAGTAGCTAATCAATTGATGTATTAATAATGCGGTGTAAAATAATTATTATAAGTGATGATTTATTCTGAGTAGGTCATCTCATAGAATTAAGAGATAGTAGCATTTATAGGTATTTTTGCCGGATGATGCTGTCGATACCCAAAAATTAGAGGTATGTATGAGCCAGTTTTTTTATGTCCATCCGGATAACCCTCAAGCAAGACTTATTAGCCAGAGTGTTGAAATTCTGAATAAAGGCGGTGTGATTGTTTACCCTACAGATTCAGGGTATGCCATTGGATGCCGTTTAGAAGACAAAGATGCTCTGCAGCGTATCTGTCGTATCCGTCAGCTAGATGCTAACCATAATTTCACATTAATGTGTAGAGATCTCTCTGAATTATCGAACTACGCACATGTTGATAACACCGTTTTTCGTTTAATTAAAAATAATACGCCAGGTAATTACACCTTTATTTTACGGGCAACAAAAGAGGTTCCCCGGCGCTTAATGAATGAAAAACGGAAAACCATAGGTTTGCGTGTGCCGTCGAACCCGATTGCTCGGGATTTACTCGAAGCGGTTGGCGAACCGTTGATGTCAACCAGCTTGATTATGCCGGGTGATGACTTCACGCAATCAGACCCTGAAGAAATTCGTGATTTACTTGATAAACAAGTCGATTTAGTGATCCACGGTGGTTATATTGGGCAAAAACCGACAACGGTGATTGACTTTACTGATGATACACCGGTTGTGGCGCGAGTCGGAACTGGGGATCCAACGCCTTTTGAGTAAATATCACTATTGGAAAGTCTAAGGTTCAGTACTGAATTAAATAATATTGTATTGAAAGTGCGATATACAGATAAGTAATAGGGGTTCAGGACAAACCTGTGTATAATGCGCGGGTTTTCAAATTCATTGCTTTTTGGTGCGGTAAAAATCACGCACCAAAAAGGTATTTGACGCCTGTGAAGGCGACAGCAGAGGGTTACATGAGCGTAAAACCGCAAAAAACTGAAAAATTACAAAAAATCCTTGCTCGTTCTGGGCATGGTTCTCGTCGAGAAATCGAAACATTCCTGCAAGCGGGTCGCATTAGTGTTGATGGCAAAATTGCTACACTAGGAGACCGTGTTGAAGTTACACCCGCAACAAAAATTCGTTTGGATGGCCGTTTATTAGCGATCAAAGAAGCTGAAAAGGAAATCTGCCGTGTCATGGCTTATTACAAGCCTGAAGGTGAATTATGTACACGTCATGATCCTGAGGGGCGCCCAACTGTTTTTAATCGTTTACCACGGTTAACGGGAGCACGCTGGATTGCTGTTGGCCGTTTAGATGTTAACACAAGCGGCTTATTATTATTCACGACAGATGGTGAACTAGCGAATCGTTTAATGCACCCTAGTCGTGAAGTTGAACGTGAATATGCAGTGCGCGTGTTTGGCGAAATTAATGATGCAAAAATTCGACAGCTAATCAATGGCGTACAACTGGAAGATGGCCCTGCTTCGTTTAAAACGGTGTCTTACCGTGGCGGAGAAGGAATGAACCAATGGTTTAACGTCACTTTAACTGAAGGGCGTAACCGCGAAGTTCGTCGCCTTTGGGAATCCGTTGGCGTCCAAGTCAGCCGTTTAATCCGTGTGCGTTATGGCGATATTGATTTACCAAAAGGTTTACCTCGTGGAGGATGGACGGAGCTTGGTTTAGCGCAAACTAACTATCTTCGTGAGCTGGTGGAATTGCCGGTAGAAACGGAAAGTAAGGTTGCAGTTGAGCGTGACCAACGTCGTATTAAAGCGAACCAAATTCGCCGTGCGGTAAAACGCCATACACAAGTCGCATCACGTCCTGCATCAAAACGTCAGTCATCAAGAGCAACAGCGAAACGTCGCACTCGCATCTAGACTGATTGTAATTCTCTAATATTAAACACGCTGAGACCATCTCCCTCAGCGTTTTTTTTATCTAATGTATTGTCTATTAAAATATATTCGCTTTTATATGAGAGAAATGACCTTAGGGTAATGATTGAGTTGAACATAGCCTTATTAATAATAAGAAATTTAATGGTCTAGTTCACATTATGATGAAACCTATCAATAAAAGATAATATATATGAGATGCTCATCTCATTTTAATGTAATTAAAAGTCTTAGTATGACCCTTCTTGTGGGATGTGACTCACAAAATACTGGGTTGCTAACTGATAATAAAGACAAATTTACAGATAGACCTATTACTTACCCAGTTTATCCAGATAAATAAAGAATGGTTTAAGTGGATAAACTTGAATAAGGACAAAACATGAAAAAAATAACACTGACTTTGAGTGCGATTGCATTGGCATTAAGTTTTACCGCGACGTCTCAAGCTAAAATTCCGATGCCAGAAACCGTAAGCCCTGGCGTTACCGTTGTTGAACTTGCTCAACAGCAGCCTGTTAACTGGGTTTCTATCGAACAAATTAAACAAAGCCTAGAAGGGAAAGCCCCGATGGCTGTTGGATTTGATATCGATGATACGGTGTTATTTTCGAGTCCAGGCTTTTACCGTGGTAAATTAGAGTTCTCACCTAACGATTTTAGCTATCTCAAAAATCAACAATTTTGGGAAAAAATGAATAATGAGTGGGATAAATTCAGTATGCCAAAACAAGTGGGTATTGATTTAGTCAAAATGCACTTAGACCGCGGTGATACTGTCTATTTCATCACTGGCCGTACGAAAACCAAAACTGAAACAGTCACTAAATACGTTCAGGAAGGTTTAGCAATACCGGCAGATAAAATGCAACCTGTCATTTTTGCGGGTGATGAGCCAGGCCAAAATAATAAAGTAAGCTGGATGCGCGATCACAAACTTACCATCTATTATGGTGATGCTGATGCCGATATCGCAGCAGCACATGAGTTAGGTATTCGCGGTGTCCGTATTTTACGCGCTGCAAACTCTTCTTACCAACCATTACCAAAAGCAGGGCGCTTTGGTGAAGAAGTTGTGATTAATTCAGAATATTAATTCTGTCATGAGTCGAATGAAGAGGAGGTCAAACGACCTCCTTTTTAATCGTTACCAATTTTAGTTAGTGATCGCAGAATCAATAATCACTCGATTACCTGAAATGCTCCCAGTTGTCCCATTAGTGACGATAGGACTGGTAATTTTCGTGGTATTAGTAGAACTTAAGACTCCATATTGGTTATTAATACGGTTTTTTGAGTCAATAGTTAGGTTTTTACCGGCTATCACTTTACCAGAGTAGTTTTCTAATGAACCTACATCAAGCTTTTGGTTATTAGCGGCTGTAATTTGGCCATAATTATTATTGAGTGCTGCTTTGAGATTAATATCAACATCGTTACGCGCAGCTGCATTGTTATTTACATTTGCAGCAATAGAGCCATTGGTATTGTATAACGTATCACCTTTAACTTTTATCGTGCCATTATTGGTTTGTAGGCCACCATTTTGGTCTGTTAGGCCAAATTTAGCATTAACAAGTTTAAAGTCATTACTGTTATTGTTATTCAAATAACTAGTTTCAATGTCGAGATTATTTTCAGCATTAATTAAACCTGCTTGGTTATCAATATTATGCGCCTTGATTGTAAGATTATTTCCTTTAATGTAACCAGAACGATTGCTCATTGAATTAGTAATAATGACGGATTTACCATTATTCGAGATAATTTCTCCTGAGTTAGTGAGTTGATTTGCATTGATATTCATCAATCGGCCACTATGAATGGTCGATGTTCCTCCATTAGTGAGTGATACCGATGCATCTAAATTCATCTGGCCATTAATGGCATTTATTTCAGAATTAGTTTGCGTTAAGTTCATCGTACTGATGTCTGCATGGCGTTGTGCAATGATTTTGCTATTTGATGTGTTATCAATCGCGGATTGTGCGCTGATCTTGCTATCTCGTCCTGCAGTAATATTGGAGTTTTCATTTACAATACGAACGGCATTGATCGTGATATCACGTCCGGCATTGAACCCTTTTACTGGATCATTTGGATTGGCGAGATTATCCCTGTTGTAAATTATATTCATGGAGTGAATGTTCATGTCACCTTTAGTAGACTGAACTATGCCATTATCATTTACAAATGAATCGGAAAGCGTATTGACATTCTGTTGAGCAATTATTGAACCACGATTATTACTTAGTGCCCCTAATGTACTTAGATTAATATCATTGTTATAGGATGTGATATCGCCATTATCGTTATTAATCGTTCCCATTCCTGCAACAGTGATATTGACGTTTTTATTACCTGCAATACGGCCGTTATTGGTAAGGCTTGCTGCTTTAATATCTATATCACCTCCTGCATTCATATTACCATTGGTATTATTCACCGTTCCTGCGGTATCAATAGAAATCGCGCCATTATAGGTACCGATATCCCCTAAATTACTGACACCGACACCGGTTTCAGTCGCTATTAAAGAAATTTTATTGGCATACATACCACCAATCGATGAAACATCAATCCCAACAATGGGTTTTGTTCCAATCGCAGTAGCAGTGCCCGTCACTTTCCCAGTTGAATTGACGTGATTGTTTCCCGCTATCACATTAAGGCGCTGCGTATCAATAATGCCATTAATGGCCACTGAACGCGCAATTAAATCAGTTGGAGAATTGGTATCTAATGAGCCATTGATAGCAACTTTACCTTGCTGCACATTATAGTTAGCAATGGAACCATCATTTGCTAGCTCTACTTTACCGGTTGTCAATGTTGTACGATTGGTGTTGATAAAGCCACAGTTGTTACATGTAACACCGGATGCATTAGCAACGATTACTTGTGCTTTGCCACCGGCAACCTCAATCATGCCATTTAATGTGGTTGCCGCATTTGAATTTACTTCGTTTAAGATAACTTTAGCTCGCCCGCCGGCAACATTGGTATTGCCACCAATTTTGCCGCCAATGAGGGTATTAGAATTTTTTGCACTGTTATTTAAAATAACGCCTTTTTGGTCAACATCAAATTGGCTATAGGTATTATGGGAAACACCTGCTTGGCTTGGTTTATTAATATAAACGACAGTGGGTCCATTACCTTGATTTAATATACCAGCACCATTAGTTGGTGTAATTTCTGCTTGAGCAATAGTCGTGGTTCCAACAATTATTGAAACACATAAAAAGAGGGGGTTAAATTTCAACCTGGTGAAACTTAAATGAGAATTTGGAACGTTTTTCATATATATCCCTTAAAATAAAATAGAAAAATCTAAGATAACTAACAATCCATTATTGCAGTTTAATTATGCTTAAATAGAAAACTAAATAAAATTAATAATGTTAACATGGGTAAATATATCGTTATTGATTGTTAATTAACTAAAACTGAATAAAAGCGGAATAATATCTACTGTTATAGGTTAATTTGTTTTTAATCAATGTATTAACTTTACTCAGATTTAGTCTGTTAGGTGGATTTTACTCACGTAGCAATACGTAATCATTTTAATTTGCGAGGGAGAGGGAACAAATAGCATTAATTATTTTTATATTTATTCTTAATCCTTATAAAATAATTTCGATAATTAATATATAAAAGTTAGCAAAAAGCTCACTCATCCAAAAAATATTTTCAATCTGGGGGGTACGCTAAATTAGTGTTGTTAATGATAAATGCTAAATAATAATTTTATAAGTTAACTAATAGTATAGTTAACTTATAATTAGCGAATAGTTCATAAGTGTAATAATAAAAATATTACTATTGCACTCTATTATCGGATTATTACCAATCAATCCCTTTTTGAGCTTTAATTCCAATATCAAACGCATGTTTCACAGGGCGCATTTCTGTTACTGTATCGGCTAACTCAATTAAGTCTCGGTGGCAACCTCTGCCGGTGATCACGACAGATTGATTGGCTGGGCGGCTTTGCAATGCTTGGAGCACTTCTGCTAAAGCGAGGTAATGATAACTCACCATGTAGGTTAGCTCATCTAAAATGACTAAATCGTACTGAGGATCGCTTAACAATTGCTTGGCGTGCTGCCATGTTTCCATACAGGCAAGGGTGTCTGTTTCTTTGTTTTGAGTTTCCCATGTGAACCCGGTTGACATAACATAGAAGGGAACCCCTTGAGGTTCGAGTAATTCACGTTCACCATTATCCCAGCCACCTTTAATAAACTGAACAACGGCCGTTTTTTTACCATGACCTACCGCGCGGCAGACTGTGCCAAAAGCAGCGGTTGTTTTGCCTTTCCCATTTCCAGTAAAGATAATCACGATACCCCGTTCAATTTGTGCAGCTTCAATTCGGGCATCCACTTTTTCTTTTAAACGTTGCTGGCGTTCTTCGTGTCGGCTTTGAGACATTGTTTTTTACTCCGCAGCACCCGGTTTTCGCCCTGGTTGAGCATCATAGCTTCCCCCTGTTTTACGCAGGCTATCATCACCCATTAAATAGATATAAATAGGCATGATATCAGAAGGGGTTTTTAACTTAAGAGGATCTTCGTCAGGGAATGCACTTGCTCGCATTGAGGTTCGTGTGCCGCCTGGATTAATACAGTTTACTCGAAGATTGCTCTGCTTGTATTCTTCGGATAATACTTGCATTAAACCTTCAGTTGCAAATTTGGAGACGGCATAGGCTCCCCAACCCGCGCGACCTTGTTTACCTACGCTTGAACTGGTAAAGATTAAAGAGGCATTAGGTGCTTTGAGCAATAGAGGGAGTAAAGCTTGAGTTAGCATAAACGTAGCATTAACATTTATTTGCATAACATCATGCCATAGGTCACTAGGCTGCTCAGTGATAGGGGCAACCACACCAAGTATTCCAGCATTGTGCAAAACGCCATCCAGATAAGGTGCAATAGAGGTAACTTGCGAGGCGAGTGCATGGCAGTCATCAATCGTTGCAGTTAATAAATCTAGCGTAAAGTACGGTGCAGTTTTTCCACCAAAAGCGGTTATTTCATCACTCACGGATTGTAATTTATGCTGTGTTCGACCAACAAGGATAAGTGATGCACCATAGCGCGCATAAGTGAGAGCTGCTTCACGGCCAATGCCATCACCGGCACCCGTTACGAGGATCGTTTTACCTTTCAATAGGTCTTGTCTAGGCTGATATTGGAGCATATTCTTTCCTACTATTGTGATTAGTATGTAAGGTTATCATCGCACTGATTGTGATAATTGGCTAATCTAACATAGTTATTAACGAAGTTTGTCGCGCTAACTCTGTTTTTTTCTGGTTGTTTGCGCGTAATCGTGAGATTATTTTTATATTTAAGATAAACATCAAAAGGATCAGATTGTGGAGTATTTCTCATTATATGGGCTATTTTTAGCAAAAGTCGTCACAATTTTGGTGGCGATAGTTTTGCTAGCTGTTTTTGTGTTTGGTGCAGGCATGCGTCGCCAAGGGACAAAAGGTGCTTTGAAAATCACAGACTTAGGTGAAAGTTATCGTGAGCGCCAACGCCAAATGCAACAAATTAAAATGAATGAACCAGAACATAAAGCGTGGTTGAAGGCATTTAAAAAACAGCAGAAAGCAAAATCAAAAAGTGAGAAAACAGGGGCTAAATTAGGCCAGACAGGGGTTAAAAAGCCTTGTTTATATGTATTAGACTTCAAAGGTAGCATGGATGCCCGTGAAGTCACGTCTTTACGTGAGGAAATCAGTGCCATTCTTGCAGTTGCTGACCAACAAGATGAGGTATTGCTAAGACTTGAAAGCCCTGGAGGAATGGTTCATGGGTATGGTTTAGCGGCTTCACAATTATTAAGGATCAAAGAAAAAAATATCCCGCTGACTATTGCGGTCGATAAAGTTGCGGCGAGTGGCGGATACATGATGGCTTGCATTGCAGATAAAATTATTGCAGCGCCATTTGCCATTATTGGTTCGATCGGCGTTGTCGCTCAAATTCCGAACATTCATCGGTTATTAAAAAAACATGATGTTGATGTTGAACTTCATACTGCGGGTGAATACAAACGAACATTGACCATGTTAGGTGAGAATACGGAGCAAGGTCGTAAGAAGTTTGTCGAAGATTTAAATTCAACACATGAATTATTTAAACAATTTGTTCATCAAAACCGCCCATCCTTAGACATTTCCGCAGTGGCAACAGGGGAGTATTGGTATGGTTCACAGGCGCTTGATAAAGGACTTGTGGATAATATTGGTGTGAGTGATGATTTTATTATTAATGCGATTGATACTAAGGAAATAGTGAGCATTCGTTATGTATTAAGTAAAAAAATGATGGATAAGTTTATGGGAAGCGCGGCAAAGAGCGTGGATAACTTATTATTGCGCTGGTGGCAACGCGGACAAAAACCACTCTTGTAACTTTGAGTTTCGCCTAGCGAATAAGCGTTTTTAAATCTACTATTAAATTACCGGCTTGTTAGCCGGTAATTTTTATATAAAGAGCAAACGTGTTAACTAGTTATTATCACTCAATTGGTATTGTTCTGATAGTACATGAGCAAGGTGTTTGTACATATTAAAAGCAGCTGTACTTTTTAAAGTGGGAATATTGTTCTCATCTAAGAAGAACTCGCCTTTAAATACCAGTGTACCTCGATGTTGCTCAACGGTATCAACAAACATACCATGGATGTAATCATCATGTTTCTTTATGATATCATTAGCTTTTTCAAGTAACTCTTTCTTTGTGATGAATGGTAAACTGTCTTGCATACGTTGGTTTCCTTGAAAAAATAATTGGTTGCTTCTAGCATTTTATCAGGTAGAGTGTGTGGTTTTCAATTGTGGTTAAACATCTTTATATGGTTAAAATCAGTCAACTAGAAGACTCTTTGTGCCTTTTAGAATAACGTGATTGAGTTTATAAGTTTTGTTTCAACACAAATAATTGTTTAAAAATATATTGATATATTGTGATTGTGTCGCAATATAAAAAAGAGATCCTCATTTTGCGCATTTTAATGTAGAAATGCGCCATTATTGATATTTAGGTAAAGGTAAATATGGGTAAAGCTCTTGTTATAGTGGAGTCCCCGGCAAAGGCCAAAACGATTAATAAGTATCTTGGCAGTGGCTACGTTGTAAAAAGCAGCGTTGGCCACATTCGTGATCTGCCGAAAAGCGGCTCTGGTTCACAAACCGGCTCACAAAAGAGTACAGGCTCATCTACCGACAAAACAAAGAAAGTAAAAAAAGATCCGCGTGATGCATTAGTTAAGCGCATGGGGATTGACCCTTATCAGGGTTGGAAAGCGAATTATCAAATTCTACCTGGTAAAGAGAAAGTAGTTTCTGAACTTAAATCACTGGCGGAGGATGCAGAACACATCTACCTCGCAACGGACTTGGACCGCGAAGGGGAAGCCATTGCGTGGCATTTACGCGAAGTGATAGGTGGAGACGATTCTCGTTTTAGTCGTGTTGTATTTAATGAGATCACTAAAAATGCGATCACTCAGGCATTTGATAGCCCTGGGGAATTAAATATAGATAGAGTTAACGCACAACAAGCGCGTCGTTTTATGGACCGAGTTGTGGGTTACATGGTTTCTCCACTGTTGTGGAAGAAAGTGGCTCGTGGCTTATCTGCTGGTCGCGTTCAATCAGTTGCAGTAAAACTGATAGTTGAACGTGAACGGGAAATTAAAGCTTTCGTTCCTGAAGAATATTGGGAACTGCATGCCGACTTAGCCGATAAAGATATCGCTAACTTACGTATGGAAGTCACGTCACAAGGTGGTAAGGCATTTAAGCCAGTCAATAAAGCGCAAACAGAGGCGGCGGTTAAATTACTGGAAAATGCCCGTTTTGCGGTTGTTGACCGTGAAGATAGACCGACATCCAGCAAACCGAGCGCTCCGTATATCACGTCAACGCTACAACAAGCTGCCAGTACCCGTTTAGGCTTCGGCGTGAAAAAAACCATGATGATGGCTCAGCGTCTTTATGAGGCGGGTTACATCACCTATATGCGTACTGACTCAACAAATTTGAGTCAAGATGCACTCGACATGGTTCGTGGTTATATTAATGATAATTTTGGCGCTAAATACCTGCCAAAAGATGCCAATGTTTATAGTAGTAAAGACAATTCGCAAGAAGCGCACGAAGCCATTCGTCCATCTAGTGTCGATGTTTTACCTGAGTCACTAAAAGACATGGAGAACGACGCGAAAAGGTTGTATCAATTAATTTGGAATCAGTTTGTGGCTTGTCAAATGACACCTGCGAAATATGATTCAACAACCTTAACAGTCAAAGCAGGGGATTTTGAACTAAAAGCCAAAGGGCGTACTCTGCGCTTCGATGGTTGGACGAAAGTCATGCCTGCACTGCGTAAAAATGATGAAGACAAAACGCTGCCACCAATACAAGTTGGTGCGGAGTTGTCTCTGGTTGAGCTATTGCCTAGCCAACACTTTACTAAGCCGCCGGCACGTTTTAGTGAAGCGTCCTTAGTTAAAGAGTTAGAAAAGCGTGGTATTGGCCGTCCTTCAACATATGCAGCGATTATTTCGACGATCCAAGACAGAGGTTATGTCAAAGTTGAAAACCGTCGTTTCTATGCAGAAAAAATGGGTGAAATCGTCACCGATCGTTTAGAGGAAAACTTTAACGACCTGATGAACTACGATTTTACTGCACGCATGGAAGACCAGCTTGACCACGTGGCTAATCATGATGCTGAGTGGAAAGCTGTATTAGATGAATTCTTCTCTGATTTTAGTAAGCAGCTAGATATTGCTGAAAAAGAGCCAGAAGAAGGGGGAATGCGCACCAACCCAATGGTAATTACCTCAATCACTTGCCCTGATTGTGAGCGCCATATGGGTATTCGTACCGCATCAACCGGGGTATTTTTAGGTTGCTCTGGTTACGCATTACCACCCAAAGAGCGTTGTAAAAAAACGATTAACCTTATCCCTGAAGACGAAGTCCTTAATGTCCTTGAAGGGGATGATGCGGAAACTAACGCATTAAGAGCCAAACGTCGCTGTCCAAAATGCGGGACAGCGATGGACAGCTATTTGATTGATAATGGCCGTAAATTACACGTTTGTGGTAATAACCCTGCGTGTGAAGGTTATGAAATCGAAGAAGGCGAGTTCCGTATTAAGGGTTATGACGGCCCGGTCATTGAGTGTGACAAGTGTGGTTCAGAAATGCACCTGAAAATGGGGCGTTTTGGTAAGTACATGGGTTGCACCAACGAAGAGTGTAAAAATACGCGTAAAATCTTACGAAGTGGTGAAGTTGCACCACCGAAAGAAGATCCAGTGCCATTACCAGAACTTCCATGTGAAAAATCTGATGCGTATTTTGTGTTACGTGATGGGGCTGCTGGCGTTTTCCTTGCGGCGAATACATTCCCTAAATCACGAGAAACACGTGCGCCATTAGTGGCAGAATTACAGCGCTTTAAAGACCGTTTACCTAAAAAGTTCGCTTATTTAGCTGAAGCACCAGCTGAAGATGGCGAAGGTAACCCAACTATCGTCCGTTTTAGTCGTAAAACGAAGCAACAATATGTTTCTTCAGAGAAAAACGGCAAAGCAACGGGGTGGAGTGCATTCTACGTTGACGGTAAGTGGGAAGTAAAAGAGAAGTAATAGTTCTCTTTTGTTTTCAAGAAAAAAAGCCAATCACTTAATTTGATTGGCTTTTTTGTTAACTTGTCAATTTCATATCAATACCTATCGGTGAATAACCCACTGTTATACTGTCATTTCCTTTATTTCTTATCGCTCACTGTGATATAGCCGCCAATTTTTAACTAAACTCAAATGTAGCACCAAAGTGATAACTAATTTGTGTTAACTTAAGATAGAGTTATTGTGGTTATCAATTGGCAGTAATAATCCTTACCTTGATAAAATATTTAGGTAAGTCGATGGAATGATAGATAAAAGTTATCCACCGGAGGCAAAATGAAGTTAAAAATGTGTTTACTGGCTGCATTATTGACAGCGGGGACAGCATACGCTGCTCAATCTACTGTTGTATTAAAAGAAGCAACCCCAACAGGTGATGGTAAAGCAATAGGTGAGGTTGTTATCTCAGAAACAGAATATGGATTACTATTTACGCCAAAATTAACGGGCCTACAAGCAGGCATTCATGGGTTTCATATTCATGAGAACCCAAGCTGCGAACCTGCAGAAAAAGACGGTAAATCGGTACCTGCACTAAAAGCAGGTGGCCATTTAGACCCCGCTAAAACAGGTGTCCACAAAGGCCCTTATGATAACACAGGGCATTTAGGCGATTTACCCGGCTTAGTTGCTGATAGCCAAGGTAATGCCAATTATGCGGTACTAGCGCCACGTTTAAAATCACTCAAAGATGTTCAAGAGCGCGCATTGATGGTGCATGTGGGTGGAGATAACTATTCTGATACCCCAGAGGCGTTAGGCGGCGGTGGGGCTAGAATGGCCTGCGGCGTCATCAAATAATACGCGTCATATTTCAAGCTGTGGCGTTGTTAGCTGCGCTTGCTAACCCTAGTCACATACTTATGTATGCTCCTAGGGCTTAGCGCCGCTTGCTGCCTAGCCACAACTTGAACTATTTAGCGTATTGTATTGATTATAAAGTAGTTTAAAAGACAGTATTGCATTGATTAGAATATGATTTAAACAGCAGAATTGTTAGGGCTCAGCGCCGCTTAATGCCTAGTCATAAAAAGAAGGCTCACGCTAAATTTCGAGCCTTCTTTTGTCATTGATAAATTACCAAATACGAATACGTTGCTCTGGCGCCAAATACAGATCGCTATTTTTATCAACATCGAATGTTTCGTACCAGTCATCAATATTGCGTACTACGCCATTTGCGCGGAATTGGTTAGGGCTATGAGGGTCCGTCATAATCTTATTGCGTTCAGATTCTTTATTTGACAGTTCTTGCCATGTACGAGCCCAAGCAATGAAGAAACGTTGTAACCCAGTTGTTCCGTCAATAATTGGAGCCTCACCATTTGGATAGTTTTCTTTGGCGAATTGTTTATAAGCGCTTAAGGCAATATTTAACCCGCCAAGATCACCAATATTCTCCCCTAATGTAAGTTCACCGTTCACCTTTAAGCCATCAACAGTAAATCCGTTATATTGCTCAACAAGCTTAGCGGTCTTCTCTTTAAAGTGGGTTTTAGCGCTTTCACTCCACCAATTACGTAACTGCCCGGTTCCGTCATATAAACTGCCTTGGTCGTCAAAACCATGGCCCATTTCGTGGCCGATTACAGCACCGATTGCGCCGTAGTTATAGGCTGGGTCAACATTAGGGTCAAAGAAAGGGGCTTGTAAAATCGCAGCGGGGAACACAATTTCGTTTTGAACAGGGTTGAAATAGGCATTAACTGTCTGTGGTGTCATACCCCATTCCCATTGACGAACCGGCTGGCCAATTTTGCCAATCATATCATCATATGACCAAGCTAAAACTTGCTTATAATTATCTAATAATGAATCTGGCTTAAGGTTAATTGCACTGAAATCATTCCATTGATCTGGATAACCCACTTTAACGGTGAATTGTTCCAATTTTTTAAGGGCTTCTTGGCGAGTCGGCTCATCCATCCAGTCATTAACTTTTAAGCGTGAATTAAATGTTCCTCTCACATAACTAACCAAATCTTTAATTTTTTCTTTCGCTTGTGGGTCGAAATATTGTTCGACGTAAATTTGACCTAACGGTTCACCTTGGAGAGAGTTAACGGTTTGCAAAGCGCGTTCTTGGCGGGTGCGTTGTTTTTCAATACCATTAAGTTTCTTCGAATAAAAATCAAACTGCGCATCAGCTATAGTTTGGTTTAAATAACGCGCGTGTTCACTAATGTATTGAAAGGTTAAGTAATCTTTTAGTGTTGAGACGGGAGTTTCTGCAAAAATTTTTGCAGTTTGTTCCACTGCGCTGTCGGTTTCAACGACCACTTTTGCAAGTTGTTTATCTGTTAACTTGCGGCTAGTAATAAAATTATCCCAATCAAATCCTTGGGTATGGTTTTTCATTTCAGCTAAGGTCATTGCATGGTAATTTTTGATGGTGTCACGGCGCGCCTCAGGGCTCCAGTGTACAGTTGCAATCGCTTTTTCTAAATCAAAAATTTTCTGTGCTTTTTGTGTCACATCTTTTTCACCCGCCAGCTTTAACATGGTAGCGATATAAGCAATATAACTTTTTCGAATATCTTCCATTTGCGGTGTGTTATCGAGGTAATAAGTACGATTAGGCAGGCCTAGACCACCTTGGCCGATATAAAGTACATAGGTATCAGGTGCTTTGGCATCTAAGTCTACCCAATAAGAAATCAGTGATTTATAGTCTGGTTGGGTCATTAACTTGCTAATATCATTATGGTCTTTAGCGTTAGTAATGGCATCTAAATCAGATTTTATTGGGGCAATACCCGCTTGCTCGATAGCTTTTTCATTCAGGTAACTGAGGTATAAATTTCGAATATTTCGTTGATTATGAGTGAGTTTGTTTTCAGGGATCTGCTGTAGTTGGTCAACAATTGATTGAATTTGTTTTTCTGTGTTTAAATATAACTCCACAAAAGAGTTAATGCGTGGCATACCGGTAGGAATTTGCGCTTTATTTATCCAATCGTCATTAACATAACGATAAAAATCATTTCCGGGTTCAATTACATCAGATAAAACAATTTTTTGTTGTCCATAAGTGACTTCTTTCGCCAATAGCGTAGGGGCAAAAGAAATCGTTGACATACCTATTAGCAAAGCCAAAACATTCAAACGCATGTAACCACCTCTCTTCGTTGAGAATTACGATATCCACTTCTAATACGTTAAACCTTGCAGTGAGGGTCTTGCAAAATTCATTTCACTTATTGAACCACATAATGAAATAAAGTTAATCCGTCTTTGCAGAATCTTACTGCCTTTCACCGTTGTGAATAGCATTTAGATGAAATTTTATCATCATACTGTTTATTCTTATGATAATGATGCTATATTTGTTATATCAAACAAACCCATTATAACTTTTAGTTATATTTAATATTCTTTAGCTATAGATAGCAAAAGCACATTATTCATGTATGAGGTAGACTGAAATATGAAATTGCAGCAATTACGTTATATTGTTGAAGTGGTTAACCATGACTTGAATGTCTCCTCAACTGCTGAGGGGCTTTTTACGTCGCAGCCCGGTATCAGTAAACAAGTGCGGATGCTTGAAGATGAGTTGGGGATCCAAATTTTTGCACGTAGCGGTAAGCACTTAACGCACGTTACCCCTGCAGGGGAAGAAGTCGTGCGGATCTCTCGCGAAGTGTTATCAAAAATAGAAGCGATCCGCTCGGTTGCAGGGGAACATACTTATCCAGATAGAGGCAGCTTGAGTATTGCCACGACACATACACAAGCACGCTATGCTTTACCTCCGACAATCAAAGGCTTTATTGAACGTTACCCACAGGTTTCATTACACATGCAGCAGGGGTCACCAACGCAAATCGCTGAAGAAGTTTGCAAAGGTAACAGTGATTTTGCGATAGCAACCGAAGCATTACACCTTTATAACGATTTGATTATGTTGCCATGCTACCATTGGAATCGCTGTGTGGTTGTGCAAAAAGGCCATCCACTTGCGGAGAAAAAAAATGTCACTATTGAAGATATCGCTGAATATCAAATTGTAACCTATACCCATGGGTTTACTGGTCGTTCAGAATTAGATGTAGCATTTCAGAAGATTGGCCTTGAGCCCAAAATTATTTTTACTGCAACCGATGCCGACGTGATCAAAACCTACGTTAGATTAGGGCTAGGGATTGGTATTATTGCGAGTATGGCCGTTGACCCGGTGAGTGATAGCGATTTAGTTGTGATTGATATGCGTGATAAATTCAGCTACAGCACAACCAAGATCGGTTTTAAACGCATCAGTTTCTTACGCAGTTATATGTATGATTTTATGTGGCGCTTCGCACCTCATTTAACGCGAGATGTCGTTGATAAAGCCGTTGCCATTCGTAACAATGAAGAAATTGAAGAATTCTTCAAAGATATGAAATTACCTATCATATAATTTTTTTATACTTCTGTTTTGCCCGAACGTATCAATAAAAACCCTAGTGACTGTATTTCTGGGGTTTTTATTGTCAACACACCAGTCGGGTATCGCGTAATTTGAATAAACTTATTTTCTGGTTTATTTCCCTTCTTATCTCAAATTTCCTATTATTAATAGAGAAAATTTCAATATTTGGCACAAAATCTATAAATCAAATCTCTAGAGCAACTATGATTACAATTGGTTAACAAAAAATAATGGTGGTAAATACACATATTGCCATAGCCATAAAAACCAAGGAGGAGTTATGTCGTTGAGACTAAAAACAACGAGTGCCTCGACACTCAATGTTGGAAACAAGCAGTATAATTACTTCAGTTTAGCACTAGCTGAAAAAAAGCTCGGTTCGGGAACTAAGCTACCTAAGTCATTAAAAGTCTTACTCGAAAACCTATTACGCCATATTGATGGGAGCTCAGTTGTCGAACAAGATTTACAAGCTATCATTGACTGGCAAAAAAACGCGCATGCAGATAGGGAAATTGCGTATCGCCCAGCCCGTGTTCTTATGCAAGATTTTACGGGTGTTCCTGCTGTTGTTGACCTTGCCGCGATGCGTGAGGCGGTTAAATCACTCGGCGGTAATGTTGAGCAAGTGAACCCGTTGTCTCCTGTTGATTTAGTGATTGACCACTCGGTGATGGTGGATGAGTTTGCTACCCAATCTGCTTTTGATGATAACGTTGAAATTGAAATGGCGCGTAACCATGAACGTTATTTATTTCTTCGTTGGGGGCAAAAAGCATTTAACCGTTTTCAAGTGGTGCCGCCGGGTACCGGTATCTGTCATCAAGTTAATTTAGAATACCTTGGTAAGGCGGTATGGTATGAAGAAATTGACGGTAAATTATATGCTTATCCAGATACCTTAGTCGGGACAGACTCCCATACAACCATGATCAATGGGCTCGGTGTACTAGGATGGGGAGTTGGTGGTATTGAAGCTGAAGCCGCGATGTTAGGCCAACCGATTTCAATGCTGATCCCTGATGTTGTGGGTTTTAAATTAACCGGGAAATTATCTGAAGGGATAACGGCAACCGACCTTGTATTAACCGTAACACAAATGTTACGTCAACATGGCGTGGTGGGGAAATTTGTAGAATTTTATGGTGATGGCTTAGCTGATTTACCATTAGCAGACCGTGCAACGATTGCAAATATGTCACCTGAATATGGCGCAACTTGTGGGTTTTTCCCGGTTGATGAAGTGACACTGTCTTATTTGCGTTTAACAGGCCGCAGTGACGATGAAATTGCGCTGGTGGAAGCTTATAGTAAGGAGCAGGGGTTATGGCGTTATGCAGGTGACGAACCTATTTTCACCAGTACACTTGAGTTAGATATGTCAACGGTGGAGTCCAGCTTAGCAGGGCCTAAACGCCCACAAGACAGAGTGGAACTTAGTCAAGTGCCAAAAGCATTTCGCGGTGCGGTAGAGTTAGAAGTTAACAAGAAAATTCAATCAAGCTATCCTTCTGTTAAATATCAAAATAAAACCTTTGAGCTCACTGATGGCGCTGTCGTTATTGCGGCAATTACATCTTGTACAAATACGTCAAACCCAAGTGTATTAATGGCAGCAGGGCTATTAGCAAAAAAAGCCGTTGAAAAAGGCTTAGTCCGTCAGCCGTGGGTTAAATCATCATTGGCACCGGGCTCTAAAGTGGTTACTGATTATCTTGCGGTTGCGGGTTTAACACCGTATTTAGATAAACTTGGATTTAACCTTGTTGGGTATGGATGTACAACTTGTATCGGTAACTCAGGCCCATTACCAGAACCAATAGAAGAGGCGATTAAACAAGCAGATCTTACCGTTGGTGCCGTGCTGTCGGGTAACCGTAACTTTGAAGGGCGAATTCACCCACTGGTGAAAACCAACTGGTTAGCATCACCGCCTTTGGTGGTTGCCTATGCGCTGGCAGGGAACATGAATATCAACTTGAAAACCGATCCTATTGGGGTCGATAAATCCGGTAACGATGTTTACTTGAAAGATATTTGGCCATCCAGTGCTGAAATTGCGCAAGCTGTGCAGCAAGTTAAAACAGACATGTTCCGTAAGGAATATAGTGCGGTCTTTGAAGGTGACGATGCTTGGAGAGCATTACAAGTTGAAAGCTCTTCAACTTATCATTGGCAAGAAGACTCGACTTATATTCGCCATCCACCTTTCTTTGAAGGTATGCAAGTGCAGCCAGCACCGGTCAAAGATATTCATGGCGCAAATATTTTAGCTATCCTCGGCGACTCGGTTACTACTGACCACATTTCGCCTGCGGGGAATATCAAAAAAGAGAGCCCAGCTGGGCGATATCTGCAAGAGCACGGTGTTGCTGTCACAGATTTCAACTCTTATGGTTCGCGTCGTGGTAACCATGAAGTAATGATGCGAGGGACATTTGCAAACATTCGTATTCGTAATGAAATGGTTCCAGGTGTTGAAGGGGGATATACCTTGCATATCCCTACAGGCAAACAGATGGCGATTTATGATGCGGCAATGTTGTATCAACAAGAAAATAGACCATTAGCCATTATCGCAGGTAAAGAATATGGTTCTGGTTCTAGCCGAGATTGGGCTGCGAAAGGGACGAATTTATTGGGTGTACGCGTCGTCATTACTGAATCATATGAACGTATTCACCGTTCTAATTTGATTGGTATGGGGGTTATACCTTTGGAGTTTAAAGATGGGGTCTCTCGCAAAACACTCGGTTTAAAAGGTGATGAACGCATTGATGTCATTGGGTTACAGTCAATTACCCCAGGTCAGGATATCACAGTGAGAATTACTTATGGCAATGGTGATATAAAAGAAGTTATCACTCGCTGTCGTATTGATACGGCAACGGAGATGGATTATTACCGTCATGGGGGGATTTTGCATTATGTGATAAGGCAGATGCTACATTAGTCATTAAACCATCACACTTAAACGCCTGTAAGATTGTATCCTACGGGCGTTTTTGTTTTTTAATATTTAATCTTATTTATCAATCTTGTTTTTTCTCAATATTTTTGATGGCAATCTACGTTATGGTGTGCAATAGACGGTAAATTACAGGAGAAAATAGTCGCTACTCGGCTAGATGAAAATAGGGTGAATTTCGCCATAAATAAGTTTCTTTGTGCAAAATGATTGAATGTAATGGCTTTAGTACAGGTCACCATGTGACAGAGCTTATCGAAAACACTATAAAGGAAATGAGTATGGCAGATATCAATGAAACCGATTTCTATAAAGGGGCGTTGTGGGCAGCAGATATCTTATTAACCACATCCCATTTTGATGGCGCGAACGAAGAGGTTCGTGACATTTTGGAGCACATACCTAACTTATATTCTATTGTGATGAGAACACCTGAAACGGAAGTTCATGATTTGCGTCTATATGCAGACAAAGAATTTCCACTGGGCTTAAATGCAGATTACACCACTATTACGATTACACCATTACAAGACTTCTTTGATATTTTGCCAATGCCAGATCAAAACCCTGAAAGTATTACGGTTGAAGTTGATTACTGGGGAGTAGTTGCAACGACATCTGCGGGTAAACAAGATTTGTTAATTGCAGGCCTAGCAACGGCAGAACAAGCAAAGCATTATGCCCAAACTTTAACTCAACAACTTGAATTGCAAAGAGCAAAATAGCGAAGTGGCGATAAGTTAGGCGATTTGAGTACCATTATTCAACAAAAATGGCAAAAAACCGCAATACTGTATTTATGTACAGTGATGCGGTTTTTTTTAACTGAATGAGATTATAACGCGTTGGCTTCGGCTAACTGTAAAGCAAAATAAGTGAAAATAAGATCAGCCCCTGCGCGTTTGATAGACCCGAGTGTTTCAAGAGCTACACGCGTTTCATCAATTGCACCTGCTTGAGCAGCAAACTTAATTTGCGCATATTCGCCACTGACTTGATAAGCCCCGATAGGTAATTGGGTATGCTCACGTAAATCACGAATAATATCCAAATAAGCCCCAGCAGGTTTAATCATTAGCGCGTCAGCACCTTCACGTTCATCAATTAGTGATTCATGTAGTGCTTCACGGCGGTTCATTGGGTTCATCTGATAGGTTTTTCTATCCCCTTTAAGGCATGAACCCGCTGCATCTCGGAATGGGCCATACAGTGCTGAGGCAAATTTTGTGGAGTAAGACATAATGGCGGTGTCTGTAAAACCAGCTTCATCAAGTGCATGGCGAATTGCAGCAACTTGGCCATCCATTGCGGCAGAAGGGGCGATAAAATCAGCACCTGCGCGTGCAGCAGCAACAGCTTGTAGACCTAGGTTATGGATAGTTGCATCGTTATCAACGACATGGCCATGCATGACACCACAGTGACCGTGAGAGGTATATTCGCAGAAGCAGGTGTCAGACATCACTATCATTTCAGGGACGGTTTCTTTGCAGATACGTGACATACGTGCCACTAAACCATTTTCTTGCCATGCATCACTACCATTATCATCAAGATGATGGGAAACCCCAAAGGTCATCACTGATTTTATTCCTGCATTTGCAATTCGCTCAATTTCATAAGCAAGACGTTTCTCTGGAATACGCATAACACCCGGCATGCTATTGATTGGCATATAGTCGTCGAGTTCTTCTTCAACAAAAATTGGCAAGCAAAGGTCATTAACGGAAAGATGTGTTTCTTGGAATAAAGTGCGGAGTTTTTCAGTTTTACGCAATCTTCTCATGCGTTGAATGGAATGCAGGTTGTTCACAGTATCTCCTGGTAGTATGCGGAATAAACCTTAAGAACCCAGTTTATTCATCAGGGTAATCAGATGGCTAACAGTATAAACCTTATGGAAAGAAAGTGAATATAGTAGCCAATAAATGACACACTTCGAGAGGTTATAATGCAATAGGGGAAAATAAAGGGAAGAGCAGAGCACTCTTCCTTTGGTGAGATCACTGGTGCTTAAATAGCATGTGTCCCATTTTTTCTGCTTTAACGTCAAGATAATGTTCGTTACTTGGATTACGGCCGACAATCAGTGGTACACGCTCTACAACGTTGATTCCTGCTTCACGCATGATGTCGATTTTTTTCGGGTTATTCGTCAATAAACGGACTTCGTTAATCCCCAATAATTTATACATATCAGAGCATAAGGTAAAATCACGTTCATCGGCTTTAAATCCGAGTTTGATGTTGGCTTCAACTGTATCGAGGCCTTGATCTTGTAATGCATAAGCGCGAATTTTGTTCAGTAAGCCAATGTTTCGGCCTTCTTGACGATGATAAAGTAATACTCCTCGGCCTTCTTTACTAATCTGGGAAAGTGCGGCTTCTAATTGAAAACCACAATCGCAGCGTAGACTAAATAATGCATCTCCGGTTAAACATTCGGAGTGGATCCGGCTGAGAACTGGTGTATTTCCTGATATATCGCCAAAAATTAACGCTACATGATCACGACCTGTTGCGATTTCTTCAAAACCCACCATTAAAAATTCACCGAAAGGTGTCGGGAGCTTTGCTTCAGCAACGCGTTTTAGCTGCATATTTTCTTTCATTAGTTAAAGTAACTCTTGCTTAATTAATAACGTTTATCGATACAAAGTAGCTTAACTATATTACATCGATGCTATATGACGTTTAGCATATAGAGGTTGGTATTCTTTGCACACTGCCAACACTGTATTACTATAACAGAGTTAATAATGCGTGAATGGAATATTTGTATATTTAATAGAACTTTATTTGGAATACATTGAATGAAAAAAACTGTTTTGGTCGTTTGTGCTTTTGCATTGTTATTAATAATACCGCCCACGTTGATGATGATTACAGGCTGGCACTGGTCACCAGAAAACCAGTTTCACTCAATAAAATGGCTGCTTTGGCTAACGAACACGGCAGGAGCGCCTTATAGTATTTTAACGTCTTTACTATTCCTTGGCGCTGTCGCATTGGTTTTCCGTTCAAAAAAGAAACAATGCCTGAAGATTTTGCTTATTCTTATTAGTGTTGTATTACTGCAACAAGGCTTAAAAAGCGCATTAAAGAACACATTTAAAGAACCGCGTCCTTATGTAGAATGGCTAGCAAGCGAATATCAAATTCCTACATCAGATTTTTATGAGTTAAAACGCAGTATACGAGCGAAACTAATTAAAGATACCGTTAAACAAGATGAGAATGTGCCTAAATGGCAGCGTAAGCATTGGCAAGCAGAAACAGGCTATTCTTTCCCCTCGGGTCATATGCTATTTGCAGCGGGCTGGGCATTGTTTTTAATTGCGCTTTTTTGGCAACAACGTTTATATGCGTTATCGATAGGGCTTGCTATTTGGGCTGAGGGTATTGCCTTTAGCCGTATGTTGTTGGGCATGCATTGGCCTATTGATATCATTACTTCCGTGGTCATCAGTGCTTGTTTTACGGTATTTGGTTATTATATTTTGCGTTTATGGGGGCTATTGAGTAAAGCCGATTAATCTTTCATCAAGTTCCCCCTAATTAGGGGGTTTTTAACTTTAATTTCCTATTGTATAAAATAAATTACTTTGTCTGAATGCGTTGGAAATGCTACCTTAAGAGGTAGATATTATTGGATGAATAGAACTGATAACGGGAATAAATGTGAAATATTTTCTGATTTTATTACTAGCGGTCGCTTTTTTTATTATTTCGATTACGCTAGGTTCAAGCAATGATCAGGTTATTACATTTAACTACCTGATTGCAAAAGGGGATTTCTCATTATCAACCCTTCTTGCATCACTTTTTGGTGTCGGTTTTGTGCTAGGGTGGCTAATTTGTGCTGTGTTTTATTTACGAGTCATTGTTAGCCTAAAAAACGCACGTCGTAAAATTAGACGTTTAGAATCACAATTAGGTGCTGGAGAAAATAATATTTCCGATTCAACCTCATTAGTGACGGCTCAGAACAAGGAATAATCCTGTATGTTCGAGTTGCTGTTTCTGCTGCTACCAGTTGCTGCTGCTTACGGTTGGTACATGGGGCGCAGAAGTGCTCAACAAGATAAGCAACAACATGCGAATCGCTTGTCACGTGATTATGTGACAGGCGTTAACTTCCTATTGTCTAATCAACAAGATAAAGCTGTCGATTTGTTCCTCGACATGCTAAAAAATGAAGACAGTTCCGCTTTTGAGGCTCATCTCACTTTGGGAAATTTATTTCGCTCTCGAGGTGAAGTTGAACGTGCCATTCGTATTCACCAATCGCTGGTAGAAAGCGCCGCTTTATCATTTGAACAACGCTTATTAGCAACCCAACAACTTGGCCGAGATTATATGGCTGCAGGGGTTTATGACCGTGCAGAAAATATGTTTCAGCAATTAACGGATGAAGTTGATTTCAAACAAAGTGCTTTGCAATCCCTATTAAATATTTACCAACTAACCAGTGACTGGACTAAAGCCATTGAAACGGCTGGAAAGCTGGTTAAATTAGGGGCCTCAGAGCTACGAGAGCAAATTGCCCATTTTTATTGCGAATTAGCGACCCAACAACTTGCGAGTGATGATCTCGAAGATGCACTGACATTGTTAAATAAAGCTGAGCAAGCCGACAACCACTGTGCTCGGGTTTCAATTATGAAAGGGCGATTGTTTATCGAACAAGGTAATTACGATAAAGCGATTCATGTTCTAAAACAAGTTTATGAACAAGATAGAGAACTAGTTACTGAAACCCTACCATTACTGTTTGATTGTTATCAACATATAAGCCAAGCGGATGAATGGGAAGATTATTTACGTCAGTGTGTTGCAGGTAATTCAGGGGCTATCGCAGAACTTTATTTAGCTGATATTATTGTTGAAAAACAAAATCATGAAGCGGCTGCAAATTATATTAACGACCAAATTCAACGTCACCCGACCATGCGTTTATTCTATCGTTTAATGGACTACCATCTTGAAGAAGCGGAAGATGGAAGGGCAAAAGAAAGTTTGATTTTGCTTCGTAAAATGGTAGGAGAACAAATTCGTACAAAACCCGATTATCGTTGTCATAAATGTGGGTTTACATCGCATGCATTATATTGGCATTGCCCATCTTGTCGCTCTTGGGACACAATTAAGCCTATTCGCGGGCTAGACGGGCAGTGACAGCGTCACCTTATTAAATAATAACGACTCTTTAAAGGCTAAGAAATGATTTCCTCAACTGAGAACCACACACATTCGCCAATTATTGTGGCACTTGATTATGAAGATGCTAATGAGGCTTTGGCTTTTGTGGATCGCATTGACCCACGTGATTGTCGCTTAAAAGTAGGCAAAGAAATGTTTACTTTTAATGGTCCTCAATTTGTTAAGTCACTCCATGAACGTGGTTTCGATATTTTCTTAGATTTGAAATTCCATGATATTCCAAATACGGTGGCTCGTGCCGTTGCGGCTGCGGCTGAAATGGGGGTTTGGATGGTTAATGTTCACGCTGGTGGAGGCGCTCGTATGATGGAAGCCGCGCGTCAATCACTTGAACATTATGGTAAAGATGCACCATTACTTACCGCAGTAACCGTATTAACGAGTATGGATGAGTCTGATCTTATCGGTGTTGGGATTAACGCTTCACCAGCAGATCATGCAGAGCGTTTGGCCTTATTAACGAAGCAATGTGGGTTAGACGGTGTTGTTTGCTCAGCCCATGAAGCACAACGCTTAAAACAGCTATGTGGTGCTGATTTCAAATTAGTTACCCCAGGTATCCGCCCTACGGGAAGTGAGGTTGGGGATCAACGTCGTATCATGACACCACAAGATGCAGTGAAAGCGGGTGTCGATTATATGGTGATTGGGCGCCCGATTACACGTAGTGAAAACCCAACAGGGACATTGCAACAAATCAATCAATCTATTGAAGGTTTGCTATGAGTGATTCTAATAGTCGTCTTGTTTACAGTACAGAAACAGGGCGTATTGCTGAAGATAAACCCAAAGTTGAAAGACCTAAAGGCGATGGTATTGCGCGAATTCGCCGTGAGACTTCAGGCCGTAAAGGGAAAGGGGTTTGCGTTATTACAGGTCTTGACCTTGACGATAATGAATTGGCTAAATTGGCCGCTGACCTTAAAAAGAAATGTGGCTGTGGCGGTGCAGTCAAAGATGGTAACGTTGAAATTCAAGGTGATAAACGCGATGTTATTAAACAGTACCTTGAGGCGAAAGGGTTTCACGTTAAGTTAGCTGGTGGCTGATTAACGTAAGGTTTTTTATCGTGAGTGGCTATTAGAAAGCCACTCATTTTATAAATATTGAAATGATTAGATTTCGGCTAATTCAGTAAACAGGGCTGGATTACGCTTAATCGCGATGAGTATTTTAGCCGCTAACCCTGTTGGGTTTCGTCGTTTAAGCTCCCAACTTTTAATGGTATCGATACTCGTACCTAGTGCGTGAGCTAATTCGCTTTGTGATACATTCAGTTGTTCTCGAATTGCTTTGACGTCAGTTATTTCGTAACGTGTGATATTGGCAGCTTTTTGCTGGCCTTTTTTAATTTCAACAGCTTCTTCTAAAGAGGCTTTTAATTCGTTGAATATACTCATTTTACACCTCATTTTTTAGTAATTTCGTTAGTTTCTTTAATTCTGCTTTTTCTAAGTCACTTAGCGTGTCTTTGACATTTTTTGGGTAAGCCATTATAAAATAAATAATTTCTGCTGTAGCTAGGAAATAAATAACGCGTACACTTGCACTTTTCCCTTTATTACCCGTTGCCATCCTAATTTTACGTAGCCCACCTGTGCCTTGGATGATATCGCCTTTATCTGGCCATGCGATAAGTTCATTTTGTAATATCCTAAGTTCTTCTTGTGTCGCTATAGATTGGATTTGTTTAGTAAAAAAGCTCGTTTCAATAAATTCAATTGCGTGGCTCACAGGGTTCCCTCCCTTTGTGTTATTTGTAAGTGTACTTTGTACACTTTTTGTCGTCAATAGTTTAATCGATTATCGGATATTAAAATAGCGTTCATGATGAACGCTATTTTAGACTAAGGAGAGGTCGTAAAGGAGATAGTGGTCTTTATTTACCAACTTGGTGGCCAATAATTCCACCGATAGCCGCACCACCAACAGTTCCTATAGAGCTTCCACCTGTCAATACAGCACCACCAACAGCCCCTACACCAGCGCCGATCGCGGTGTTTTTATCGCGTTTAGACATATTTGAGCAGGCACTGACACTGATAGCGACAGTGGCTATTACCGCAAATGATAAAATACGTTTGTTTACTATGTTCATTTTATTGACCCTTAGTGCAGATTTAACAGTTAATAAAATATCACGATAGGTAAATTTACGAATAAGAATAATCAGGAAAAAATATCGGAAAACGCATACAGTTTAACGTTTAACCGAATTTGAGGTTGAAAAACAATAAATAGAGGAATAAAAGACCATAGGAATCAAAAGCTATGGTCTTTTAAGTGTAGCATAAACGTTGTTACTCGGCGGGTCTAGCGACGATATTGCGTGTTTCCATACGTACTTCGCTAATGGTGACATTGATAATATCATTAAGCTGGTAAGCAACTTCACCTTTCACAAGAACATTACCTGTTTCTTGGCTACATTGAATTTCATCACGAACGCTATGAATAAAGGGAGCCGGAACAAATGCGACAGCACCATTGTCGACTAAACGGACTCGTACTCCACCACGGGTAATATCAATAATTTCAGCCGGGAATTTTGTATCTGTACCTTCAAAAGGTTTTAAGTAACGAGAGTAGAGCCAATCACCAACATCGCGTTCAGCCATACGGTTTGCACGGCGACGTTCCGCTAGTTTGATTGATAATTCTTCAGAGGGTTTATCTGTTGAAGGTTTACCCGCAATAATAGATTTGATTAAGCGGTGATTGACGATATCGGTGTATTTACGAATTGGTGAAGTCCAAGTCGCATAAGCTGCAAACCCTAAACCAAAATGTGGTCCGGGATCCGCTTTGACTTCTGCGAAAGTTTGATAACGACGAATACGGCTATCAAGGAATTGTGTCGGCTGAGCATCTAATTGACGACGTAGTTGACGGAAACCTTCTAGTGTTAATAGCGATTCTGCCGTGGTTTCAATGCCATTGTCTTTTAGTGTTTGAACAACTTGGTCAATTTGCAGTGGTTCAAACCCCATATGTACATTAAATACGCCAAATCCTAACTTTTCTTTTAGTACTGCTGCGGCACAAAGGTTAGAAGTAATCATCGCTTCTTCAACGATGCGATTAGAACTGCGGCGACGCTCGGTCACGATATCTATCACATTTCCGCTATCATCTAATATAAAGCGGTAATCAGGGCGATCTTTGAACACGAGTGCATTGTTTTCACGCCATTGCAAACGCCTGTCAGCCATTTCTTTAAGCAGTAAAATTTGCTGTTTATCAATATCATTCTCAGGCTGCCAACTACCTGTATTTTCAAGCCAATCGGAGACTTCGTCATAAACTAATTTAGATTTTGATTCAACCCAAGCACTGAAAAATTCAATGTGATCATCAATACGTCCATCTTCTTTGATTAGCGCAATACAGACTAAAGCAGGGCGACGCTCATTTGGGCGCAAAGAGCATAGGTCGTCTGACAACTTGCGCGGTAACATTGGAATATTAAAACCGGGCAAATAGTTGGTATATCCACGGGCTAAAGCCAGTTTATCCAGCTCGCTTCCTTCAGGGATATAGCTTGTTGGGTCAGCAATAGCGATATATAGCTTTAAGTCACCGTTATCGATTCTTTCGACATAGAGTGCGTCATCCATATCTTCAGTGCTAGCACTGTCAATCGTCGTAAAGTGTAAGTGAGTTAAATCAATGCGTTCAATGCCTTGGTCATCTCGCTCGCTATCAACCATTTGAGGTTCATCACGGTCTAATTGGTGACGGCGTAACGTTACCCACCATGGTGCAAAATGGTCATCACCATCGGTGATAAACTCAGTAATTTCAGCGTAGAAGGTTTTATCACCTTTTAATGGGTGGCGACGCATTTGTGCAACCACCCAATCATCTTGCTTAAATTCATGAGTAATGCCATTGACTGGACGGCAAGAAATCATGTCTTTAAGTAAGGGATGGTCAGGGATCACAAATAAGCGGTTATCATTTTCTTTTTTCTGTATTTTCCCAACAAACCTTTCTAAGAAAGGTTCCACCAGTTCTTCTGGTTCTGCGAATTCACGGTCTTTATCTGTATGAACAGCGGCGATAACACGGTCACCGTGCATGACTTTTTTCATTTGAGGCGGTGGAATAAAATAACTTTTTTGGCCATCAACTTCGAGAAAGCCAAAACCTTTTTCTGTGCTTTTCACCAGCCCTTCGACGCGTGGAGTCTGGGCATGTAATGTTTGTTTAAGTTGCGCGAGCAGTGGGTTGTCTTGGAACATACTTACCGTTTTATTGATATTGGGTTTGGCTCTATTGTTACGTAAGACAAAGTCTTAGAGCAAGGAAAAAATGCGTTACTGACTAGATTCTTCATTAAAAATATCGATTATCTGTAACCTATAAAATTAGTATCGTGGTTAATCTTCTGGATAAATTTTTTCTTTAAATTCGCATAAATCTTCGATAATACAAGAGCCACAGCGGGGTTTGCGGGCAATACAAGTATAACGGCCATGCAAAATAAACCAATGGTGGCAATCGACTTTAAACTCTGGCGGTACAACTTTAAGGAGTTTTTCTTCAACTTCAACGACATTCTTGCCTGGGGCAAAATTAGTGCGGTTACAGACACGAAAAATGTGCGTGTCAACAGCGATAGTCGGCCAACCAAATGCGGTATTAAGAACCACATTTGCCGTCTTGCGACCGACACCCGGCAAAGCCTCTAAGGCCTCTCGGTTTTCAGGAACTTGGCTGTTGTGTTTTTCAATTAAAATTTGGCAGGTTTTATAGACACTTTCAGCCTTGGTATTAAATAAGCCAATGGTTTTAATGTATTCTTTTATCCCATCAACACCGAGCGCCATAATAGTTTCAGGCGTATTAGCAACTGGGTAGAGCTTTGCTGTCGCCTTATTGACGCTCACATCAGTCGCTTGAGCTGATAATAAAACGGCGATTAACAGCTCAAAGGGGGAGTTAAATTCTAACTCCGTTGTAGGGTGTGGGTTGTTATCCCGTAGACGAGTTAGAATTTCAATGCGTTTTGATTTATTCATTGCTCACAAAATATCACTGTTAAGAAATATGGCTGCCGCAACCTTGCTGTTTTTCATATTCACGTTCTGGTTGGACACCAGATTGTCGTGCGGCTCTTTTTTTCATTTTTTCATCAATTAAATACTTCGCAGCTAAAAGTAGCGCGAGGCCAATAAAGGCACCTGGTGGTAGCATAGCGAGTAAAAATGGCGAATCAAGGTGTAACACTTCAATACGAAGGGAGGTGGCCCAAGAACCGAGTAACAAATCAGCACCATCAAATAAGGTCCCATTCCCTAAAATTTCACGAATTGAACCTAAGACAAGCAAGGTTGCCGTAGCGCCTAAACCCATAGCAAATCCATCAAGGGCGGACAACCCAACAGGATTACGAGAAGCATAGGCTTCTGCGCGCCCAATAACAATGCAGTTGGTGACGATGAGTGGGATAAAGATCCCAAGAGATTCATATAAACCAAATGCATATGCATTGATTAACATTTGTACAGCGCTGACAACAGACGCAATAATCATCACATAGATAGGGATTCGAATTTCCGAAGGAACCCATCTGCGTAAAGCAGAAACGGTAACATTAGTACAAACTAAGACTAATGTTGTCGCTAAGCCTAGTCCTAAGGCGTTTGTTGCTGTCGATGAAACAGCAAGAAGAGGGCAAAGCCCCAATAATTGAACTAATGCAGAGTTATTTTTCCACAAACCTTGCATTAATAAGTCTTTAGATGAATCGCTCATTATTCGTCCCCACAGAGTGGATAATTCGATAATTGTTGTGGAATTTGTTGCATAAATACCGCGGTACGTTTAGTCGCATTGACGACCGCTCTAGGTGTAATTGTTGCGCCAGTAAATTGATCAAATTCACCTCCATCTTTTTTAACGGCCCATTTAGGGTCATTTTCAGAAGTTATTTTTTTACCACTAAAATAGGTGATCCAATCAGATATTCGTGTCTCAATTTTGTCCCCAAGCCCGGGGGTTTCATGATGTTCTGTTACGCGAGTACCCAGTACGGTGCCGTGAAAATCAGCTCCAACTAATAAATGTATAGCCCCAGAGTAGCCATCTAGTGCGGTTGTTTCTAATGCAGCTGCAACGGGTTCACCATTTTTACGGGCGAGATATAAACGCCTAGGTTGTTTGCTGCCAAGTATGGCCTCATTAGAGACTAAATAACACTCTTTTGCGAGGTCGTTGTCATATAAATCATTTGGTATCACTTGGTCGAGTAGTTTTTTTTGAACAATAGCCGCTTGCTCAGCAATAGTTCCTTTCGTTAACGTGTACACCGTAGCACTAAGCGCAGTCGTACCTGCTGCAAAGATGGCTAACGTTACCCCATGGCGTCTCATCGTGTTCAACATACGGTTATCCTTACTTATGTCCATGACCGTACGCACGAGGCTGCGTATAGTAATCAATTAATGGGACGGTAATATTGGCGAGCAACACGGCAAATGCAACAGCGTCAGGGTAACCACCGTATACACGGATCACCCAAACAAGGAAACCGATAATCACACCAAAAATAATCCGGCCCTTAGGCGTAGTCGATGCAGTGACAGGGTCTGTAGCAATAAAAAATGCCCCTAGCATAGTCGCGCCAGACAACAGATGAACCCATGGTGAGGCATGCTGGCTATCATCAATCAAGTAACTAACAACAGTTAAGACCGCCAATGTGCCTAAGAATGACACCGGAATATGCCAGCTAATAATTCGGCGCTGTAATAAGAACAAACCACCGATTAAATAGCCAATATTTACCCATTGCCAACCAATACCCGCTAAGGAACCTTGTAAAATAGGTTGCTGTAAAACTTCAGAAATAGAGTGAGTCAGTAACCCCGTTTTAAAACTATCAAGCGGGGTTGCTTGGCTCATACCATCAATGCCTGTACGTAATTGCTCGAGGGTAATACCTGTTGGCGTATGACCACTGAAAATAATGGATAGGCTATCAAGTGCTGAAATCGACATATTCTGTAATTCATATGGGGGGAGCCAGTTTGTCATATGAACAGGGAATGATATTAGCAAGACAACATAACCCACCATTGCAGGGTTAAATGGGTTTTGTCCCAAACCGCCATAGCATTGCTTAGCAATTGTTATGGCAAAAAATGTCCCTAATACGATCATCCACCACGGTGAGAGCGGAGGTAGGCTGATGGCTAATAATAGCGCGGTCACAATGGCGGAATTATCTTTTAGTACAGGAACCACAGGTTGTTGGCGTAAACGAATAGAAACTGCTTCTGTGATAAGGGCAGTTAGCACTGCTAAAATAATTTGGTATAAGGTACCAACGCCAAAAAAATAAACTTGAGCAACAATACCCGGTATTGCCGCTAAAAGTACCCAAAACATGACTAAACTGGTGCTTTGTTTGTTATGAGTAAATGGCGCGCTAGCAATTTTTAAACGGCGATTTTTCGCATCAATTGGCCTAAATTTCATCTCGTTATCACTTACTCTGTAGTCGTCTGTTCATGTTGTTTTTGTGCTTGCTTAGCTTTTACTCGCGCGATCGCTGCGGCAACGGCAATTTTTCGAGGATCGGTTTCCTCTTCAATAGGTTGTTCAGCTGCTGGGGTGAGCTCCTCTTGTGCAAGTTG
>NZ_JAMPSX010000015.1:0-175430 GCF_028484875.1 Providencia sp. PROV032 | reverse complement strand
ATCTGACTGTAGCCCAAGATAGTGAGCACAGTCGGAGTTTGTAATTCCTTGTGGATTTTCTGATGCAAGAGATGTAATTGCATCTTTAAGCAATTTTAATGCTAACTGAGCTTTCTCAACTGTTCCTTGTGGAACTACAATTTTATCATCAATCCTACGTTTTACTAACTTAGGTATCACGGTGTTATACAGAATACCACCAGTATCTATTGTTCCTAAGCTAGTGATTAATTCAAGTTCTATTTGGAATGCTTGCTCTTCAGTCAACTTATCTACTATCTTAGATAAGATAGGTTTATTTCCTGAGTTAATAATCTCTACTATATATTTACCTTTCCTTGTGTCGTCTATATTGTTTAGATGGTCAGTCAGTCTACTTCCTGTTCCTTTACCAATATAAAAAATCTTAGCCGGCTTAATTCTTGGGTCTTTAAGAGAATAAACGTAATATGAATTTGACATAATCGACCAGTATTATCAAAAAATTAGTTATAAAATAAGTACACCATGTAAAAATACAAGTAAAAATTTTAAATATGACTTAATGCGATTAAACTGTTCATAATTAACATATAAACAGTTTAATTCATATTAATTCAATGCATTGAAACTTAAATTATCTACTGGTTAAGTGGATATTTATATTCTTTACTTCCCAAACCCAAACGCCCCTACATGCCCTTCCCTATTCGCATCCAGATAATCAGCCCACCATTGCACCATCAACCGTCTTTCCTCAATATGCTCCGCCTTATGAATATAAGCAGCTCGTACTGAGTTTCGTTCTTGGTGGCTCATCTGCCTTTCTACTGCATCCTTCGACCATAGCCCTGACTCAATCAACGAGCTACATGCCATCGTTCTGAAACCATGTCCACACACTTCCGTTTTTGTGTCATAGCCCATCACACGTAATGCATTATTAACCGTGTTTTCACTCATGGGTTTTCTTGAATTATGATCACCGATAAAGATCAGTTCGTGGTTACCGCTGAATTGATAGATCTGCTTTAATATCTCAATGGCTTGCCGACTTAAAGGCACTAAATGAGGAGTTCGCATTTTTGATCCACGGTGGGAATGTTTAACCCCTTCTATCGCTTCACGTTCAGCAGGGATCGTCCACATGGCATTATCAAAATCGATTTCATCCCAACGAGCAAAGCGCAGTTCACTGGAACGAATAAAGACTAATAAGGTAAGTTTGACGGCAAGTTTAGTTAAAGGTCTTCCCTTATAATCATCGATGCGTTGTAAGAACTTTGGTAGGCGTTTGAGTTCTAAAGCGGCTCTATGGACTCGTTTACCTGTGGCAACAGCACCCGCCATATCTTGCGCGGGGTTATAGTCGATTAAACCGCTTTGTACGGCATAGCGCATAATGGCAGTCACACGTTGCTGTAAACGTGCCGCGACCTCAAGACGTCCAGACATCTCCACGGCTTTAATCGGCTCGAGTAGATCACGAGTTTTTAGTTCGGCAATATTGCGTTTACCAATAGCAGCAAAGATATTATCCTCAAGGCTTTTGAGTACTCGATGGCTATGACCTTCTGACCACTTTTTATTGGTTGCGTGCCAATCTCGAGCAACTTTCTCAAAGGTATTGTATTCCTTTTGCTGTTCTTCTTTTACTTCTTTGCGTTTTTCACTTGGATCTACCCCGCTAGCGACAAGCTTTCTTGCTTCATCTCGTTTTTCACGAGCATTCGCTAGGGAGACATCAGGATACACGCCAAATGCTAGCATCTTTTCTTTACCGCCAAAGCGATAACGGAAGCGCCAATATTTAGAGCCATTAGGATGAACCAGAAGAAATAGTCCGTTACCATCTGTCAGCTTGTACGCTTTATCTTCAGATTTTGCAGAACGAACTTTAGTATCGGAAAGTGCCATTTTAACTATCCTCGCAGCCGAATTGCGGGTACAAAACTTTATCGAATCGGCATATACCCGCAAATGTACCCACATCATTAACTTGATGTCGGTTGAGTTGAGTATACGTTGGTAGAGTTAAAATGCGAGAGGAACCTTACAAACACTGGATTTTAGATACAAAAAAAGACGTCGGTTGACGTCTCTTGATGTTCTTATGGTGCCGAAGGCCGGACTCGAACCGGCACACCCGAAGGCGGTTGATTTTGAATCAACTGCGTCTACCAATTCCGCCACTCCGGCACAAAGTGATGTGTTTCTTGGAAAACGCTGCCATTATACTTGCCTTGTGTCTACTGGCAACACTTATTCGTGAAGTTACAGTTTGTTCGATTAAAAAAAAAGCATATTCCCTAGATTTAATAAAATCATTGGGAAAGCTTCTTTTGTTTATATCTCGATTAATGAGTATGTTAACTTCTCCCAAATTATTTTTCTTATCGCGAGGCTCTGTGACTGGCGACAGGTCATTATTTTTGTTAGTTTATCTGCAATCTAATGTCAATATTTAAGGTTTAATCATGGGTTTTGTTGGGTGGATAGCAACAGGTATCTTTATTGGCATCTTAATTGGTGTCGTAATGAAGATTTTCGCTAAGAAAAAATAATATTGGCTGAAAGGCTATTTGCAAACAATCATATCGGCTGGCTTCCAACATGAAGAAATCATTTCTAAAAGTTCTGTCTGTATCTGCATTATCTTTAGTGTTAATCGCATGTTCAAGTAAGACAGAAAAAGCACCAAAATTTCTGCAAAGTAATGATGTTGAATCCTCAGACTGGCAGGTTTTTGAGGGAGATAGAAGGACTTACGAGCGCGTCGCTAAGATTGTCGATTTATATGCTAATCGCATTTTTAATGAAAGCAATGCACGGGGCATGGCTATCATTGTTATTGATAATAATCAGGCGTTATCGCGCTATTATGGTGAAACCGCACCGGGTAATGGTAAAAAACCGGGCCCTAATTCATTAATTCGTATTGCATCAATTACCAAATTAATGACAAGCGAAATATTAATTAAGCTCGAGCAAGATAAGAAACTGTTAATTACTGATCCGTTGCAACAATATGCCTACCACGGTGTTACTGTTCCTGATAATGCCAGTGGGCAACCTATTCGCTTATACCATTTAGCAAGCCATACCAGTGGGTTACCTCGCGAACAACCCGGTGGGAAATGGGGGCGCCCTGTTTTTATTTGGCCAACTCAAGATAACCGCTGGACATGGCTAAAAACAGGCAAGTTAGATGCAACACCGGGGACAGAAGCGTCCTACTCCAACCTTGCATATGATTTACTCGCTGATGCGATGGTTAAAGCATCTGGGCACTCCTATCCGCAGTTATTTAGCCATTATGTGACGTCTCCGGCTAAGATGACAAATACCACTTACACGCCAAATAATGCTCAATGTGCCCGTTTAATGGAAGGAACGAAACCCAGCCCTTGCCATAACACACTCGCAGCAGCAGGCAGTGGTGGTGTGTATTCTACCCCTGCAGATATGCAAAAATGGATGCAACAATTTTTATCGACAGACAGTAACTTAAGAAAAGTCACAGCAGCCCGTGAACAAGGTATCTATTTCCCACGTGAAAAGCTTTTAGAAATTAAAGGGATGGATGTTGCAGGACATGCTGATGGGCTCGGCCTTGGGTGGGTGTATATGAAACCTAAAAATGGCACTCCGGGAATTTATCAGAAAACCGGTGGTGGTGGCGGGTTTAATACCTATATGGCAATGATCCCACAGCAAAATATTGGGGTATTTGTAGTAATGACCCGCAAAGATAACAGTAAATTCAGTAAATTAACGATTGGCGTTAACGAACTAGTAGCCTCATTGTCTACTAACCACGCTTATGGGAAACATTGAAGGAGTACCGCCGAAGCATTACAAACAATGGCGAGTTACACCCCGACCTTAAAACGTGGATTTACCCGTATTATCACGTTAATTGCGACAACAGCCTGAGATATTCAGGCTGTTTTTAATAATTTCACTATTCATTTTTAGAATCAATTATCTAATCTTCTCGGTAATCTTTTAGCTACTTTATCCACAACTGCAAAGCTAAAATGAGAACTAAAAATTACGCGACATCACCCAGTAGCCATCCCACTCTGGCCCATAAAACAAGTCAATCCGAATTGACGAGTATCCTCAATAACATTAAAAACCACAAAGTTAAATATTCCCAACACATCGAAGAGAAACCAATTAGCCCTCTATTTCCTTGTAAGTATTTAGGCGATTTTGAAATGCAGGCTATTCGAGCTTATCGGCAAGAAGAGAGGCGAATTTATCGTGAAAAATGTCAGAAAGCGTTTAGATTCAAAGCCCATAGTAGTCTGTGTGGGGGAATGTTTTCCCTTGCTCAACAACTGGCTAATCGCAGTGGCGAAAATATTTTAGCAATTATTGATAACCCAGCAAATACATCTATCGTCAGGAAAAAGTTATTCCAACCACAAACTGGGTTATTAACCTATATCAGCGCTCTAGGTTACGCACTGTTTGGCTAATAATAAAAAACGGTAGACTGTTCAAGTTACTACCGTTTTTTATTTTTCATTGGCCTGCCATTATTTTCGTTTGACTAGTAAAACAATACTCACAATCAAAAACAGCAAACTCGGTAAAACAGCGGCAATGATAGGGGGGACCGAATAAACCAAACTCCAGTTACCAAACCCTTGGTTAAGAACGTAAAACAAGAACCCACCCACAATACCTGAAATAACCCGCACTCCCATCGGTACGGTTCGCAGTGGCCCAAAAATAAATGAGACGGCCATTAGCATCATGACGGCAGCGGATAATGGCGCTAATATTTTTTTCCACATACTGAGTTCATAAACCGCAGCGACTTGACCACTCTCTTTTAAATACGAGACATATTGATACAAGCCCCGAATGGATAACGAGTCAGCATTCAGTGAAACTATACCCAGTTTTTCTGGGGTCAGATTGGTTTTCCAATCTACAGTGAGTCGCTGTGAACCTGTGATTTTTTTCTCACTACTTAAAATTGACTCATCCACTTGAGATAAAACCCAAAGTTGATTTGTTGCGTCATACTCACCGTTTGCGGCAAACATGACTGACTTCAACTTACGTTGATCATCAAAGCGGTAAACCGAAACATCTTGAATCGAGGTCGCATTATTAATCCGCTGAATATGGATAAAATCATTAGCATCTTTTGCCCACATCCCCTCATCGGTCACCACTAATGAGTTACCCACAATTTTTTCTGCGCGGTAGTTTCTTGCCCACTGCTCACCCGCCGGCGCAATCCACTCACCGATAAACATAGCGACAATGACCAATGGAACTGCCGTTTTCATCACTGATAATGCGATTTGTAAGCGGGTAAAGCCGGAAGCTTGCATGACCACTAGCTCACTACGTGAAGCCAGTGCGCCTAGCCCCATGAGTGCGCCCAACAATGCCGCCATTGGGAAGAAAATATCAATATCTTTTGGGACAGTTAATAAGGTGAATACACCTGCGCTCAATGCCGTATAGTCACCATCGCCTACTTTGCGAAGCTGCTCGACAAATTTAATGATCCCTGCCAGTGAAACGAGCAGAAATAGCGTCACTAAAATCGAATTTAAGATGGTTCGACCGATATACCTATCTAAAACACCAAACATCAGGCAACCCCTTTACTCAATTTAAGACGCATACGGCGCACTGGGACGGTATTCCACGCATTTAAAACGATCGCCAATATCAAATACCCCACATTCACCGCCCACATGGTATACCTTGGGTCGAGATCGCCTTTATCGGCACTATTACGCAATGTGCTCTGTAATAGAAAGAAAATAAGGTACAGCAGCATTGCAGGAAGCATACTCAACACCCGCCCCTGACGTGGGTTAACCTCGCTTAACGGCACAACCATCAAAGCCATGACAACAACGGAGAAAACAATCGTTAAACGCCAATGGAACTCTGCGTTCACTTCAGGTGTATTTTCAGACCACAGCTGCAACATATTTTTTTGCTCGACTCGGTCACTACGCGTTTCTGCCGTTTGGTGATCAACAATGGCTTGGTAATTAACAAAGTCAGTTATGCGAAAATCGCGCAGTAGCGCTGTTCCTTCATAACGAGTTCCTTCATTTAGAACAACGACTTGACGGCCATCTGGGTCTTCTTTCATATAGCCGCTATCCGCAACTACAACAGAAGGCCGTTGTTCATTTGCAGCACGTAGTTGAGCAAGAAATACGTTTCTAAAGTTATTCCCTTTTACATCACCGATGTACAGCACATAGTTGCCATCTTTAGTGGTTTTAAATTGCCCTTCTACCATGGCCGCTAGCCCTGGGTTCGCTTTCGCATCCGCCAATACTTGCTCTTGATATTGAGAAGACCATGGCAGCATCCACGTAATGTTAGCAACCGCGACCATCGCAGTAATCACGGCAAGGACCAACGCGGCTTTCACTAAAACACTTTTGCCTAAACCGCAGGCGTGCATTACCGTGATTTCACTTTCAGTATAAAGTTTACTGTAGGTCATCAAAAGCCCAAGGAATAGGCTTAAAGGTAAGATAAGCTGCGCCATTTCAGGCACACCTAACCCCAGCAAAGGAAGTACTAAGTTTGAGGGAATATTGCCCTGAACCGCTGCGCCAAGAATATCTATCGACTTCTGACTAAAAAAGATTAGCATCAATACAAAAAGTATGGCTAACTGACTTTTCAGGGTTTCCCGTACCAAATATCTAATAATGATCACGCTTATTACGCCTGTGAAAACTTGTCTTTTGGGAAGAAAATGGCTAAGTTCGTTCGATGTCTGCCATTTACTAACATATACTCTAGTTTATTGTATGGCTACAATGATATAAAAGCATTCTCTGTACTGATAGAAATATCAGAACATGCTTAATATTCGAGAAACCAGATATACCCGCCATACTTCATGGTGTATTGCGATTAACAGCATACAACGTGAGCTATTTCGCGTATAGATGGTTAGTTTAACATAAAGAGTTCATTCTCTATGAGGTAGATCATGCGAAACGCTAATTTTAGCGGGAGCATCGGCCTTTGTCTTTAAGATTCAGGAGAACGCATGGAGTTTAGTGTAAAAAGTGGTAGCCCGGAAAAACAACGCAGTGCGTGTATTGTTGTCGGAGTCTTTGAACCACGCCGTCTGTCCCCAATTGCTGAACAGCTGGACAAAATAAGTGACGGATATATCAGCGCCCTGCTGCGCCGCGGCGAACTTGAGGGTAAAGTGGGGCAATCCCTGCTACTCCATCATGTACCCAACGTTCTGTCTGAACGCATTTTACTTATCGGTTGTGGTAAGGAACGCGAATTAGATGAGCGCCAATTTAAACAAATTATTCAGAAAACAATCAGTACGTTAAATGAAACGGGCTCAATGGAAGCCGTCTGTTTCTTAACTGAATTACATGTCAAAGGCCGCAATAACTACTGGAAAGTTCGTCAAGCTGTCGAAACAGCGAAAGAATCGCTGTATGTGTTTGATCAACTGAAAAGTAATAAAACAGAACATCGCCGCCCATTGCGTAAACTGGTATTCAATGTACCAACACGCCGTGAATTAACCAGTGGTGAGCGTGCTATTTCTCACGGGTTAGCTATTGCATCCGGGGTGAAAGCAGCGAAAGACTTAAGTAACATGCCGCCAAACATCTGTAATGCAGGTTATTTAGCGTCCCAAGCACGTCAATTAGCCGATATTTCAGACAGCAAACTCACCACTCGAGTGATTGGTGAAGAGCAAATGAAAGAGTTAGGAATGAACGCCTATCTCGCGGTGGGTCAAGGTTCACAAAATGAATCGCTAATGTCCATCATGGAATATAAAGGCAGTTCAGACCCTGAAAGTAAGCCAATCGTTTTACTTGGTAAAGGTCTAACCTTTGACTCTGGCGGTATTTCAATCAAGCCATCCGAAGGCATGGATGAAATGAAATACGATATGTGTGGTGCCGCAAGTGTGTATGGCGTCATGCGCTTTATCACTGAGTTGCAACTGCCAATCAACGTGATTGGGGTACTAGCTGGCTGTGAAAACATGCCAGGCGGCCGCGCTTATCGTCCGGGTGACATCCTAACGACGATGTCAGGGCAAACCGTTGAAGTCCTCAATACCGATGCCGAAGGCCGTTTAGTTCTATGTGATGCTCTTACCTATATTGAGCGTTTTGAGCCTGAGCTGGTTATCGATATTGCGACCTTAACCGGGGCTTGCGTGATTGCATTAGGTAGCCACTATACTGGTTTGATGTCAAACCATAACCCACTGGCTCACGAACTGTTAAATGCATCTGAGCAAGCGGGTGACCGTGCATGGCGTCTACCATTAGCGGATGAATATTTTGACCAAATCACACCGAATTTTGCGGATTTAGCCAATACGGGTGGGCGTCCAGCAGGGGCTATCACTGCAGGTTGCTTCCTGTCTCGTTTTGCCACGAAATATAACTGGGCACACCTTGATATCGCAGGGACTGCTTGGCGTTCTGGCGCAGCGAAAGGGGCAACTGGTCGCCCTGTTTCCATGCTCGCACAGTTCTTATTGAACCGTGCTGGCCTTAATGGTGATGATTAATCCCATTTAGTGATTTAGCGGTATATCACTCGTAAAAATATCCCGATGAGCAATAGCGATTCGGGATATTATTTTTGGTTTTTTGATACGCCAAGAAAGCCATTTTGAGCCAGCTATAAAAAAGGTTATAATTCAGCATAGAAATAATCTGGCTTTCAGTCACCAAAAGAACATAACCAACAACCCTGCAAACTGAAGTATGACGGGTATAGACGGGCATATGAAAAAAGGTACATTTTACCAGTTACAGCAGCCCTCACCACAAGCGGAATATGAAGCCCATGAATGGCTTGCTTGTGAGCTTGCGGCTCAGCTATGGCGCAGTGGAAAGCGCGTTTTGATTGCTTGCGAAACACAGCAACAAGCTGAAAAGATTGATGAAGCCCTGTGGCAACGCGATCCGCACCAGTTTGTCCCGCACAATTTGGCGGGTGAAGGGCCACGTTATGGTGCACCGATCGAAATTTGCTGGCCAGCTAAACGGGGAAATACTCCTCGTGATATTCTGATTAATTTACAAAATCAATTCGCAGATTTTGCCACGGCTTTCCATGAAGTGGTAGACTTCGTACCTATTGATGAAACTTTAAAACAGTTGGCGCGTGAACGGTATAAAACTTACCGTAGCGTCGGCTTCAATTTGACTATGGCGGCGCCGCCAACTTACTGAATATAAAAAGATAATGGAAAAGAAACCAGATAGCCCAATGAATGAGCCTTCGCTCGATAAAACGTATAACCCCGCTGAAATTGAGCAGTCTCTGTATGCTCACTGGGAGAAAAGCGGTTATTTTAAACCTAATGGGGATACCACCCAAGACAGCTTCTGCGTCGTCATTCCCCCCCCGAATGTCACCGGCAGCCTGCATATGGGGCACGCCTTCCAGCAAACTATCATGGACACCATGATCCGCTACCAACGTATGCAAGGTAAAAATACCTTATGGCAAACGGGAACAGACCATGCGGGTATCGCAACTCAGATGGTTGTAGAGCGTAAAATCGCGGCAGAAGAAGGTAAAAACCGTCACGACTACGGCCGCGACGCGTTCATTGATAAAATCTGGGAATGGAAAGCAGAATCTGGCGGTACCATTTCACAACAAATGCGTCGTTTAGGAGACTCTGTTGATTGGGAACGCGAACGTTTCACCATGGATGAAGGCTTATCTAAAGCGGTTAAAGAAGCTTTCGTTCGCCTTTATAAAGAAAATCTAATTTATCGTGGCAAACGCCTCGTTAACTGGGATCCAAAACTGCACACGGCAATTTCTGACTTAGAAGTTGAAAACCGTGAAGTTAAAGGGTCTATGTGGCACCTGCGTTATCCACTGGCTGACGGCGCAAAAACCGCTGAAGGCAAAGACTATTTAGTGGTCGCGACCACCCGTCCTGAAACCATGTTAGGGGACACCGGTGTTGCCGTTAACCCAGAAGATCCACGCTATAAAGATTTAATTGGCAAAGAAATTATTCTGCCAATTATCAATCGCCGTATTCCAATTGTGGGTGACGAACACGCCGACATGGAAAAAGGCACCGGTTGTGTGAAAATCACCCCTGCTCATGACTTTAATGACTACGAAGTCGGTAAACGCCATCAGTTAACCATGATTAACATGATGGACTTAGACGGTAACGTCCGTAATGAAGCAGAAATTTTTGATACTAACGGTAACCCATCGACTGCATATAGCAGTGAAATCCCAGAAGCTTACCGTGGTATGGAACGTTTTGCTGCACGTAAAGCTATCGTGGCAGAATTCGAACAACTCGGCCTGCTGGTTGAAGTTAAACCGCATGACTTAACTGTGCCTTACGGTGACCGTGGCGGCGTAGTTATTGAGCCAATGCTGACTGACCAATGGTATGTACGTACCGAACCATTAGCGCGTGATGCGATCAAAGCCGTAGAAGACGGCCGTATTCAGTTCGTTCCACGTCAATATGAAAACATGTATTTCTCTTGGATGCGTGATATTCAAGACTGGTGTATTTCTCGCCAACTATGGTGGGGTCATCGCATCCCTGCATGGTATGACGAAAAAGGTAACGTTTATGTGGGCCGCGATGAAGACGAAGTTCGTCGTGAAAACAACTTAAGTGCAGATGTTGCGCTGCGCCAAGATGATGACGTACTGGATACGTGGTTCTCTTCTGGCCTGTGGACATTCTCTACTTTAGGCTGGCCAGAAAATACCGATGCACTGAAAACTTTCCATCCAACGGATGTATTAGTCAGCGGCTTCGATATTATTTTCTTCTGGATCGCACGTATGATCATGATGACCATGCATTTCATCAAAGATGAAAACGGCGAGCCACAAGTGCCATTTAAAACCGTCTACATGACAGGCCTGATCCGTGATGAAGAAGGCCAAAAAATGTCGAAATCCAAAGGGAACGTTATCGACCCACTGGATATGATTGATGGTATTTCTCTGGAAGACTTACTCGAAAAACGTACTGGCAACATGATGCAGCCACAACTGGCTGAGAAAATCGCTAAACGTACCCGTAAAGAGTATCCAGAAGGAATTGAAGCCCACGGTACTGACGCCCTGCGCTTTACTTTAGCAGCACTCGCATCAACAGGCCGTGATATCAACTGGGATATGAAACGTCTGTCAGGCTACCGTAACTTCTGTAATAAGTTATGGAACGCAAGCCGCTTTGTATTAATGAATACCGAAGGACAAGATTGCGGCCAAAACGGTGGCGAAATGAGCTTCTCATTGGCTGACCGCTGGATCATGGCGCAATTTAATCACACAGTAAAAACTTACCGTGAAGCGTTAGATACTCACCGTTATGATATCGCAGCAGGTATTTTATATGATTTCACATGGAATGAATTCTGTGACTGGTACTTAGAGCTATCTAAGCCCGCGGTTCATAAAGGTAACGAAGCGCAAGTCCGTGCAGCACGTTTCACGCTGATTGAAGTGCTAGAAGGTTTACTGCGTCTCGCTCACCCAATCATTCCATTTATCACTGAAACCATCTGGCAGCGAGTGAAAGTGGTTAAAGGCATTGATGCCGATACCATTATGTTGCAAGCGTTCCCTGAGTTCGATGTGGCTAAAGTGGATGAACTTGCGCTGAGCGACCTTGAGTGGATCAAAGAGGCCATTATTGCCGTTCGTAATATTCGTGCGGAAATGAATATTTCTCCGGGTAAACCACTGGATGTGATGCTGCGTGGTGCTTCTGCTGATGCGAAACGTCGTATCGAAGAAAACCAAAGCTTTATCAAGTCGATGGCGCGTTTAGAAAGCATCCGCGTGCTGGCTGAAGGCGAAGAAGCGCCAGTTTCTGTCACCAAACTGGTTGGCGGTGCTGAGCTGCTGATCCCAATGGCAGGCTTAGTGGATAAAGATGCGGAACTGGCTCGTTTAGATAAAGAGCTGGAAAAAGTGGTTAAAGAGATTGAAACCATTGAAAGCAAGCTCGCTAACGAAGGTTTTGTGAGCCGTGCGCCTGCTGCCGTTGTTGAAAAAGAGCGTGAACGCTTAACTGCCAATATTGAAGCAAAAGCGAAAATTGAAGCACAAAAAGTGACCATAGCCTCTTTATAATTATTCATTAGCTAATCATTTTTAAGCCCTTATCGATTCGTTGATAAGGGCTTTTTATTCGAGTATCATCAAACGACTGCGTTCGCAGTTCTCAGATTGAAGTTCCCTTCTGGTTCTCTCTACACTGAGTTGTACACAATAATAATCAAGAGTTTCACATGACAACACAAAACTACAAAATTCGTCTTATCGAACAAAAAGATAACGCAGGTATTGCCGCAGTGATCCGCGAAGTTTCCGCTGAGCATGGCTTAACCGCAGACAAAGGATTTGCCGTTGCAGACCCTATTTTAGATACCTTATTTGACGTTTATAGCAAACCGCGCAGTGCTTACTGGGTGGTGGAAATGGATGGTGAAATTGTTGGCGGTGGCGGTATTTCGCAAGTTGCAGGTGGTGATAGCCAAACCGCTGAGCTACAAAAAATGTACCTGTCTTCTGTACTCAGAGGCAAAGGCCTAGCTAAGCAAATCGTACTGATGTCCCTCGAGTTTGCTAAAGCTCATGGCTACACCCGCTGCTATTTAGAGACAACCAAAGAGCTCCAAGCAGCCATTAAGCTGTATGAAAAATTAGGTTTTGAATTTATTGATGAGCCATTAGGGAATACCGGCCATAGCGACTGCGAAATTCGGATGTTGAAAGCACTATAATTCTTTTATAAGTAAAACAGCACCTCTAGAAGAGATAGCTTTAAGTTCAGCCCCTATAAAGGGGCTATATTCTTTATTAATCTTCACGTAATTTCATTTATTGGTCGAGTTCCTGAACGACTTTATCCTGATCCCTTATAACACCTGATAACCGTTTCATTAACCTCACCGTATCAGACCTAGCCCCAAAATAGTTATCCATTGTGTTCATTACTTTTAAATCAGTGCTAAATACGCCTAAGGTTGGGATAATTCTAACCAAGCTCATGCCATATAAACCAACTTTGCTGATTTATATGTCCCTACGGTTTGTTAACCTTTTTTAAATGCCCATTAACTAAACCCAATAATAACGTGAGCCATGTCACCTAACTAAAATTTCCTCCTTCCCCACGACCAATGCGGCTGGTTGTTCAGTTTTTCCGTGCTGTACTGAATAGACCAAATACTCGGAGGTAGTGAACTATCGATTTATCTCAATCGTTTAATTGTGCAATATCTAATAATTAAGGAAAGGAATGAATCTGCAATTTGCTAATTTCAAAAAAAACACATTGTTCTTACTCAGCACAGCTATATTGGCTTTAATTCCCATTACAGCAAATGCAACATGCCCTACAGGGCAAGAACAATATGATCGTTTAGATTTCATAGGTAAAGATGATACCGTCGTCAGTGTTGATCACCGGGGAGATATGAATGGTGAGGTTCCCGAAAATAGTCTGCTTGCGTTCCAAGGCTCATACAAAAAATGCAGGCACGCGATAGAAACGGATGTTCGCTTATCTAGGGATGGGCTCCTCATGGTCTTTCATGATGCCAATATCGGCCGCGTGCTTGAAATGAACTACAATCCTGATAAAAACACAGGCCCAAATCCATCAGTATCGAGCCTTTCAGGAGAAGAAATTAAATCAAAAAAAATGCTGACAGTAAACCGGGCTGTCACTAACCAAGTCGTGCCTACCGTTGAAGAGGTCATCGCAGACTACATCAAAAATGAAGGCCAATCGTTCGTTTATTTCGATGTTAAAGAAAAAGAAGCGATTGGAAAAGTTGCAAGAGCCATTACTGTTGCCGCAGAGAAAAAACCTGACGTTTTGAAGCGGTTCATTGTTAAGTTCGATATGGCACATGCGCCTACTTATGAACATTGGCTGAAGATGATTAAGAGTGAATATGCAGACCCATCTGTTATGGCAAACCCTTACATAAGCCCTTGGGGTTCTGAAAAAATAAATAAGATGGATATTCCTAACCCTCCAGGTGAAACATACAGTGACAATACAAGTCGAGCGGTAGCCTCATGGGCACGGCAACCCGCAAAACTTGTACCCAATGTAGAGGTTGTTATAAAAAACTCGCAAGACTTTATCTCAACCATCAAAAACCAATCTGAACAAGGGATATTTGAAAAGCCAGCCTCACTGAAACCCGATAACACATTTGACGGTTCAATGGCCAGAATGATTACCATCATAAAATCAAAACAAAAAGCGCTCGGCTTATTTGTCCCAGATCCTGATTATATTCAATGGCGTAAAGATATAGTAACTCAAGGAGTAACCGTTAAAAATTTGGATAACAATAGACAAATAGATATAGAAGAGGCCTATTTCTATAACACTGGCTACTGTTGCTACACCATGACGGATAGGCTTGGGCCCGATGAAAAAGACGATATTCGCATGAATCTCTCCTGGGCTAGGGGAATTGGAGCGAATGTCATAACCGTTGATGACCCTGACACTGTAGATACTTTTTTCAAAATGCGGTCAGAGCTTGATACCGTCGCCATTCCTGTGACGGTTAAACCCACTCTCGCGATGAACTCCGTGCTCTCTCGACAACTAAAATTAGTCGATTTCCCTACAGAAAATAGTTTGAACATTAAACCGTGGATGGGTGAGCCCGCTTGGGGTTGGGGCGGGGTCGTGTGTCTTTGGGATAACGCCAAAAGCAACCATTATGCATGGACGTATCATTGTGATTATTCAACTGATAAAGAAGGTGAATATAAAAAGCTAATGCATACTCGGTTAGTCAAAAAATACATCTATCAGGGCGCTTTTGGTGATGCTATTCAAGTCTATAATTTCGATTATAGCTATTGCTTAACAAACAATAAGGACGATGAAGGGTTGTACCTTTGGAAAAAAGATTGTTCAGCTTCTGATATTCATACTCTGTTCATTTTTGATTTTAATAGACTTCTTCCTGTCTCAGACGGTGGCAAGAAAATGGTAACATCAGGAAATGAAGCTATGTGGTGGGGAAAATACTACGGTACTTTGTTTGAAGCTGACCTTTCAGACAACGATACATGGGCTCAATGGGGCATTTTTAACGCTACTTATTGAATCGTGGAGTCCATTAAGCCAGACAATTTGTCTGGCTTAATATTAATGCTCTAAAGTCACCGCGTGCACATGTGGGAGTTGCTTGAGTGCAATGTAAAACTCAGTTAAAGTCATTTTTTGCCTGACATTAACCCTTAAGTTAACTTCCACACGCTCCTTTTTCAAATCCCGAATATTTAAACTATCTATTATATTTTTGTTCGCTTTCAGGTAATCAATCATTAGCTGCAAGCCATCTTCATCATTGAACAACATTCGGACATTCAACTTACCCAGTTTTCTGCTCTTTGCTTGATAGAGCAAGACCTGCGGACTAATCCATATTGCAACAAAAAATAAGCCAGTCACTGCTATGGCATGGATATAAAAACCATTTCCTGACGCGATACCAATCCCTGCTGAAGCCCACACAATTGCAGCGGTCGTTAAGCCAGAGATAGCATCATCGCTACGATGCATGATGACGCCCGCACCTAAAAAACCAATCCCACTAATAATTTGTGCAGCTAACCTCATGGGATCGCTACGGATATTGTCGGATATCCCCGCGTAGTATTCAGCGGATTGGATTGAGACAACCGTTAACAGGCAGCTGGCAACCGAAATGATAACACACGTGGTAAAGCCAACAGGCTTACCTTTTGCTTCCCTTTCTAAACCAAGGAGGCCACCTAAGACAAAGGCGACCGTCAACTTGATTAATATTGGAGGGAAGTTGCTTACCTGATCATATAAATAGGTTAAGCTTCCCATTTACCTTACTCCATTTATTTATCTATAACAGCGCCCACATTGTCGTCACCTTGCTGCGTGGCTTTCTTTTTCGAAACATCATCTTTAAAGAAGAGAAGAAAGAAGACCAATACAACGGCGGCAACCACTGTCGGATAGTGCCAATAGTTAACCCATTGAGGTAACGATTCCGCTCCGGTCTCTGTAACTGTATGATTGAAAATATATCCACAGACGGTTGAAGCAAACAATAAGCCTGCACCATTAGAAACGATAAAGCGGATCCCTTGGGCTTGAGCGCGGATTTCTGGGCGGGCCTTTTTATCAACATAGATGTCGCCGGCCGTAAAGAAAAAGTCCCAACACAAACCTTGCAGTAGCAGACCGATAACAATAAACATCGTGCCTGTATCCATTGCCGCATAAGAGAACAGAATGGTGCGGATAATCCAAGAACCAATACCTAATGCTAATGTAATTTTAAACCCGAATTTTAACAGCACGAATGATAGCAAAAACATAAAGACGATTTCACAAGCCACCCCAATCTGCATCATAGATGCAGCGTTATCGAACCCAAGCGCCTTAATGAATACAGGAATATAAGCAGAATAGGCTGTTTTCGGGATCATGAGCACAAAAATGCTCAACATAAGGATTGCAAAATAACGGTCTTTGAACAACGAGAGAGCGTCAAGGCATAGGATATCTCTAGGCTTAAATGGCTGGTCTTTTGCTTTTGGCGGGGTATCCGGCAAAGTTAAACAATACAGCGCCAACACAACACCTGCACCCGCTGCAATGTACCAAGTCATGGTGCTACCAGAGAAGCCCATTTCACCCATGATGAACCCAACGACCATGAAACCGAAATTACCAAACACGCGGATGACTGGGAACATTTTCACGCCATTAATATGCGAGAAAGTAATGCTGTTTGAGAGAGCCGTGGTAGGGTAAAACAATAAACCGACGATGAAAATCAGGAATAATGTCATTCCGACATTCTGTGTTTCCACAAATTGAGGCACCATTAACAACACACCTGCGTTGACAATGTGAAGCACCGCCATGACCTTTTGCGATGAAAAAAATCTGTCCGCAATCATTCCGATGAAAAGTGGTGACATGATAGTCGCCAGCCCCAACAAGGCATATGCATTACCAATAATGTTAGCCATCCCATAAGAACTCAGAACAAGCCCCATCGTCATATTCCATGCGCCTTGCATGAAATATTGGACAAACATCATAATTAACAATCTGGAAGTAATATTCGCGTTCATAGTGATCTCCTTAGTTTGCTTCAACCGTGAGGCTGTCAGAAGCAACTAAAATGTTATGTTCTGCGCAAATGCTTTCCAGATTTTCATGTAATAAGCGTGCGCTATGCGAGATATGGGAAACCAACGTTTTTGTTTTCGCGTGAATACACCCTTGAGCTTCCAGTTTTTGTTTGGCGGCAAACACGGTTTCCAAACTCATATGGTTATCCGTTCTGTCATCACCATTCAAACCATAGGTACATTCTAAGACAATAATATCCAGAGGCTTATCGACAAGCCAATTCCAAGTCAATTCAGGGAACCAACCTGAGTCATGTCCATAAAAAATACATTTTCCATCTTTCTCAATATGATACACAAAGCAATATTCCCACTTTGCATGATTCGCCAACAAAGGTGTGATTTTATAACCATTATGTTCAACAGTTTCATAGGGAACCATACAATGAAAACCAAAGCGTTCTTTGGTATAGCCAGGTAAAACACTGACACAACCATTAATCGCTCTATCATTACCAAAAATGTGTAGAGGATGACAGATTTCGTAGCCATACCCTTCCATACGGCTATATAAATCACCAACATTAAAGTGGTCCGGGTGAGTATGCGTAAAAAGAAGCGTTTCAATATCTGTCGCATCACGCTCATCTCGCAATAATTGATGGCTGAACGTCGGAGACATATCCACCAGAATAACATCATCAATGATAGCGGATGACTGAGTTCGAATGTTTTTTCCACCAAGCCGACGAGCCTCTATACAGTGTTCACATCGGCAAAATGGATTAGGGATACCTTCGGAAGCCGCAGTGCCTAAAAAATGGATTTTCATAATGAATTCCTATTATTTGTAATTATCTTGTTTATTTGCATTTGATACGTATCAATATATATAATTTAAGATAATCACAAAGCGTTTATAGTAAATTAAGTGATCTTGTTCAAAATAAAACCCACTAGCACTAAGATATTAATGTATTAGATCACAGTTCATTAGGCATGAAAGAAAGAATTTAATATATACTGGCCATACTATGAGCAGTAATTGATGATACGAATCAATTCCATTTGGCTTTATATAACCTCAAATTAAGGTATTATTATTGGCAGTCAATTTGGAGGGGTTAATCAATGGCAACGATGAAGGATATTTGTAGGATTGCTGGCGTTTCACACGGCACAGTCTCTAATGTGTTAAATGGGCGTGGTAACGTCAGCGTAGAGAAAATGGAAGCGGTCTTAAATGCAGCCAAGGAACTGGGCTATAGCGTTAACACACAAGCACAATTACTCAGAGCAAACACAAATATTAAAATTGCTATCGTACTTCCCCATCTAACATCAGAAAAATACACCATACTGTTCAATTCAATTCGCCAGACGATTGAAGATTGTTCAGATCTCCCTTTTGATGTCTTTCTGACCGATGATATAAAATCTAAAGAATTGAAAGTATTACAAAAAATAGCCTCCGGTGGATACCAAAGCGTGATCTCTGTTAGTTGCCTTGATGACGCTACAATTTATTTTGATACGCTTCAAATTGCCCCTGAGAATGTCGCCTTTGTCTATCGAAAGCCCCAAAATGCAAAAGTCTATTTTGGTCTTGAGTATGCCCAGGCAGCTAAAGCCATTGTAGACCAGATAGCAAAAGACTCATGTGAGAGAATTGGAATTTTTGCCGAAGCCTCACATCATTTGAATAGTGAGGAATTTGTCCGAGAAATGCGGCTATCCTTACAAAAAACCGTACCAAATGCCGAAATTATTGTGTGTTATTCAAGCGATCTCGAATCCTACAATACCGCTTTTGATTTTTTCGCTAATAATCAAAAGTTAGACGCCATCATTACGCAAGACCTTGAAAGAACACGATATATCACTCAGGCTTGTTACTTCGGAAGCTCAAGAGCTGCTCCTCGTATTTTTTCATTAACAGGCAGCACACCACCAATGGTTAGTGGGATCTATTGCTCCCCGATTAATTACGCCCAGCTTGGTCAGGATGTGGCCATTCACTTATTTAAAAATAAAGCAGCAAGGTTAGAACAAGAGCAGCAAATTTCCAACCCTTGTAGCCGTGTTTACACCAAAGAGGTCAGAGATAATGAGCGCCCGCGAATTGACACGCTTAATTTACTCACCATACCAAGCCCCTCAACCGATGCATTACAAAAACTACTTCCTAACTTTTTCGCCCAAACAGGGGTTCACGTTAATATCTCTGTTCGCCCCTTTGGAGAGATATTCAATATCCTCAATACAATAGAAGAATATACTTTTTACGATTTATTGCGCGTTGATGTCGCTTTCTTTCCTTGGTTTGCAGAAAAAACACTCGTTCCGCTTAATGACATAGGTGGTGGGTTAACAGATTTACAATCAAAGTACACAGAGCAAAAGCAAAGCCGCTTCTGTTTGGTTAATGGCACGGCTTATGCGATGCCATTGGATGCAAGTGTGCAGCTTATGTTTTACCGAAAAGATCTGTTCGAAGACCCAATTACAAAACGCATGTACTTCGAATCAACAGGTAAAGAGCTGAAAGTCCCTTCTACTTTTGAAGAATACGACAGAATAAGCCAATTTTTCTATACTCATCGAGAAGTTGGTAACCCAAGTAAACCTTATGGTTCATCTTCGACAACAGGCAGTGCAGGGATAATTTCATCGGAATATCTGCTACGCTATTATGCCGCAGGTGGGTGCTTGTTTGACTCCTGCACAGAGCCTCGCTTAAATCCATTAATCGCTGAGAAAGTGCTTACTGACTATATGAACCAACTCTCTTACACCGACCGGATTAACAGTGAATGGTGGGGAGAGTCGATAAAACGGTTTGAATCAGGCGGTCTCGCAATGAACATCGCGTATATGAATTTATTTAATGATGTCGCTCACAGCCCCATGTCCAATAACATTGGATACGCTCCTGTGCCTGGAGGTAAGCCTCAAATTGGCGGTGGGGTTTTAGGAATGTCACGCTATAGTGAAAAAACAGAGTTAGTGGCGCTCTTTTACCGCTGGCTGTACTCTGATGTCATTCAAGATCATATACTGATGCTTGGAGGGAACACCATTCAGCGTAACTATATTTACATGCAAGAAGTTAGGCAACGTTATCCTTGGCTCTCGCTTTCATATAACGAAATTAAGACAGGAGTCCGTGAATCCACAATGCCTAATGGCATGGCATTTAATCTTCGCCAAGCTGAAAATATCATTGGTCGAGGAGTCATTGACGCTTTAGATGGGCTAATGACCATCCAGGAAACCATTCAGAAGATAAATATAGGGTTAAAAAACCTTTAAAAACTACAGACCACAGCCTCTCAAGGCTGTGGTCTCATTCAACTTTTATAATGTATATCACTAACGGCTCTTAACTTCTCTGCAGCCTGCTCTGGTGTCAAATCTCGTTGTGTTTCAGCCAACATTTCATATCCCACCATAAATTTTCGCACTGAAGATGAACGTAACAGAGGTGGGTAAAACTGAGCGTGTAACTGCCAATGTTCAATACTCCGGCCGTCTTTGAAAAAAGGCGCAAAGTGCCACCCCATCGAATAAGGGAAAGACGTTTTGAACAGATTGTCATAGCGCGAAGTGAGTTTTTTTAACGCAAGCGCGAGATCACCCTGCATTTCTTCAGTTAATTCATCCATACGATGAATGATTGCTTTTGGCATCAGTATTGTTTCAAATGGCCATGCAGCCCAATATGGAACCACGGCAATCCAATGATCTGTCTCTACCACCGTTCGGCTTCCATCACTCATTTCAAGTACAGCATAGTCCAAAAGTAAATTGCTTCCGTTTTCGCTGTAATAACGCTGCAAATTGTCGTCTTTTCGCTTTATTTCATTCGGAAGAAAGTCACTAGCCCAAATCTGCCCATGAGGGTGTGGTTGTGAGCACCCCATCATTTCACCTTTGTTTTCAAACGCTTGAACCCACAAATAATCTTCCCCGAGTTCAGATAGTTGTTCACGCCAGGTTTTCACTACGTTTTTGATTTGTGGAATACTCAGTTCTGGCAAAGTTTTACTGTGATCTGGAGAAAAACATATCACTCGACTAAGCCCCCTCACTGCTTGAGTGCGGATCAGTCTGCTTGTATTTTCAGGTTGTTCAGAACCTTGTGGAGTAAGGGCTGAAAAGTCATTTTGGAAAACAAAGGTTCCCTTGTAGCCTGGGTTTTTTTCACCCGAAACTCTTTTATTCGTCGGACATAAAAAACACGTTTCTTCATATTTAGGCAATTTTGTGGCTTCTGGGGTTTCATCCATTCCATTCCACGGCCGTTTGGCACGATGAGGCGATACAAGCACCCACTGGTCAGTTAACGGATTGTACCGGCGATGCGGCACTTCTGTTGGGTCGAATTTTGGTAAGTTCATCCTAGTCCTCACTTATTATTAGAATTGTTGTAGCCTTTCGGGTTATTTCTTTGCCAACGCCAAGCATCATCAGCCATATCCTGAACGCTTCTTATCGCCTTCCAATTGAGTTCACGCTGAGCTTTCTCTGGGGTCGACCAATACTCGGCAATATCACCTTGACGCCGTTCTTTAAATTCGTGGGCAATAGGCTTACCACAAGCAACCTCAAATGCATGAAGCATTTCTAAAACACTGGTGCCTGTACCTGTTCCCAAATTAAAAATATGCGATCCAGGCTTCTTGCTCACAACGTCTAGAGCAGCAATATGTCCATCCGCCAAATCCATGACATGAATGTAATCGCGAACACCAGTACCATCAATCGTGGGATAGTCATGACCAAAAATTGATAGGAAAGGACGCTTACCAATAGCAACTTGCGTAATGTAAGGGGTTAAATTATTTGGAATACCTAATGGATCTTCTCCCATCTCACCAGATGGGTGGGCGCCGACAGGGTTAAAATATCGCAACAAAGTTGTTGACCATTCAGGAGCAGAAATCTGCAAATCCGTTAATATACGCTCAACCATGTACTTGCTCGTGCCATAAGGGCTAGTCGTTGCCCCTGTACTGAACGTTTCATCAATAGGAACTGTGTCAGGCTCACCATATACTGTCGCTGACGAACTAAAAATAATGCTGTTAACCCCATATTCTTGCATAACATTAAGTAAGACAAGCGTACCGTTAACATTGACATCATAGTAGCTAAGCGGCTTCTCAACGGACTCACCTACCGCCTTCAAACCCGCAAAATGGATAACAGATTGAATATTGTGAGCGCTAAAAATACAACGAAGCATACTTGCTTCTCTAATATCCCCTTCAAAAAATACAGGGCGAACACCAGTCAATTTTTCTATTCTGTTTAACACTTCTATATTCGAATTTATCAGGTTATCCAGTATTACAGGCGTATAACCAGCCTTAATTAGCTGTACGCAGGTATGACTACCGATATACCCCATGCCGCCAGAAACTAAAACTTCTAATTTTTTCATATTGACCTCAAGGAATAGATTTTAGTAAATCATACAATTTGAACGTATCAATTTCATGGATTGATATCAAAAACTAAACAGTGATCACAACATATATTCGATAACTTTATATTTAAATATAAAATCAATGGATTACAAAATTAAAGTATAAACTCCCTATTTTTCATATCGACTTCATTCCAATGAGTTTTATTCCACCACCTTACTTTGTTAATGATACGTTCCAATCATTAACAAAGTAAGTTTGAACTCTTTTTTTTTACATCTACACTGTAATCAAGTGAATCGAAGTAATTGATATTGTTTAATTTGTAATAATATCAACCGCAGTAATCACAGAAGAAACAAACGGATTTCATCATCAAATTCGAAAAACTTAAGGCGTCCAACATGAGAAACACAGTTAAGTTAACAAAATCATTGTTCTGTATGATGTTAGTACTTATTTTTTGTGGGTTTTCAGTGCATGCAAATGAGATGGCAGACTCAGAATCATGGGAAAAATGGGGGGTAAAATCCATCAGTATGGGTAGCCCTCCAATATATAGTTTTAAAGCTAAAAGTGACGTATGGGTGAGAAATAACGAAAGGCCTATGTGGGTTGACGTCTACTTGCATGATATGAAATATCAAGGACCTAGTTACAACCAGACACGGATCCGAGTAGTCGCATCAGCTAAACACCGAATTTCCGGCAAGATAGAGCATCAAGAATCAAACGAAATATTTGGCAAAATCAAAGAATTTCAAACGCGGCTCAAATTCCCGGCTATCCGCTCAGGGGATTACGAAATCGATATTAAAATGATAAGCATTGAATACCTCGATGACGGTTATCCTGTCTGGTCCTTTATCATTAAAGGAGCGGATAGCCGACAAGGTACTTCATTCATTTCAGGACAGGCAGCCTACGAGGCAAATCTAATTCATATAGCGGCATCCGAGGTACAAAAAAACAAAAAACCAGGTCAATATGTTTTCGGTCGAAAAAAAGATTACACAGGCTATAACGAAGTGCCTATCATTCTCGGTTCAGAAAGCTACACGGTTAGACTAACCGGTAGCATACTGATGATCCCTAAACTAATTGACAGAGTTCGTTATGTGTATCCACATCTGCTAGGCGATACACATGAGGGAACCGCTAGCCGTTGTGAACATAACGTTTATGCAGTTGTAGAGTATAAACATCAAAACGCAGAGGTCTATACACCGTATGAAGCATGGCAAGAGCTTGATAGCCCTTTAGTGGCACTCAGTGCCAATTTTTTTGATGTCCGCAAGCAAGAAGCGCATACCAATTGGAAAATGAATCGGTGCTCATCTCCAATGGGTATGTATTATGACAATGTGACAAAAGGCCCAACTCAAGGTACTCATAATTCCCCAAATAAATATCTCGCGGGTTTACCTTATTTTATAAATCCTAATAACAATAAATCAATCAAACTCGATACCATGCTTTGGCTCGACGATGTTTACTCCCATCGAATGCTGATCCATGCTGACTCACTTGAAGCAAAAAATGTAGAGCAACAGATGAAGGAGCTGGATCGTGATGGATTCAAATACATTGCGGTTTCAGGTGTAGGAATTAACGACAGAATGGATGACGCCTCCATTACTCCAACATATGCAGAGAGAGGGTTAGGCCGAGTAGCAATGAGTTTTGATGAGGGTGAAAATCTGATTTATATCTATCAAGGAGGCGAAGTGAATGATGGTCTCGACCGTCGTGAGTTATATGGTCTGTTCAAGGCATTACACGTAGATAACGCCATTGAGTTTTCTGGTGGCCCATACGCCGCTATCGCAATCAAAAACGATAGTTTTACTGTTTACGGAGGAATAAGAGCGGTATCGTCTTGCCCTAATTACCGCGTATGGTGTTCAGAGCCTACAAACGAAAAAGGTCAGCCTGGCGCAACCCCAGCTTGGTTAGGCATCTCAAACCGTTAATTTCCTTTCAACCCGAAGAAATGGCACTGTATTTGCTATGCTGTTTCTTCACCAATTTTTAAACCTACGATACGAAAGCCCCCGTAACTCGCGACACAATAGATGTTATAGGTCACATCAAACTGAGGCACAGCAGAGTTAAGCACCATCTCCTTAAGGAATGGCTTAGACAACAAAAAAGGATAACTTTTAGCTATCCTTTTAAATAATTATATGATGCGACTAATAATTAATGGACGCGATCTTCAGGGCCGATATCGTCACCGTCTTCATCGTCATACTCTGCATCTGGGTCTTCAAAATATGTGCCCCAACCATCATAGTTGATGCCCATTTTCTCAGCCAGTTTCATTAATTGCTCAACCTGTGCGTCAATCAGCTCTGCATTTAATGCACTTTCACTGATCACATCACAGCACATCAGGGTTTCACCCGTTTCAATTTCGAGTTCTTCCGCATCCGTGACTTCGTAGCCGAGTTTAAAAGCTTCAACCGCCGCTTTTTCTAACAGCGCAAAGTTGTCCGCAGAGAAATGATGCTCAATTGCATACAATGCATCAGGATCGCTGCCATCTTCCAGTAATTCCTCGATAATCAAGCGAGTTTCTTCGTACTGCGCATCGAGTTCAGCTTTATCTACCATATCCACACCCCTTTTGTTTCTTTGTCGCTCATCTTTCTTTGTGCCATTCTCCCATACGGTTGACAGTGAAACCATATATTTAAAGATAAATTCTTTTACATTGGGGGTTGATTTTGAATTTTTATGAATATAAATTGAATATTAATTCAAAACAAAAAGGCTGCCAATTATGAATCCCCTATATAATAAACCTTTTATGAGGTTACTTGATTTTACTTCTAGCGAAATTCATTCACTTTTAAAACTCTCTTCTTGGTTAAAATCAGAAAAAAAAGCGGGCACAGAACAACCCCTACTTTCAGGTAAAAACTTTGCGCTTATTTTTGAAAAAGATTCAACACGGACACGCTGTGCATTTGAAGTTGGCGCATTTGACCAAGGGGCTAGAGTCACGTATTTAGGGCCTTCCGGCAGCCAAATCGGCCATAAAGAAACCATGAAAGATACCGCTCGAGTTTTGGGCAGGATGTATGACGGCATTCAATACCGTGGATTCGCCCAAAACACAGTAGAACTCTTAGCTGCGCACTCGGGAGTGCCTGTATGGAATGGACTAACTAACGAATTCCATCCCACACAGTTATTAGCCGACCTGCTGACCATCCAAGAACACCAACCAAATACGCCATTCTCAGACATTAAATTTGCCTATTTAGGCGATGCCCGTAACAACATGGGTAATTCGATGATTGAAGCCGCCGCACTTACAGGCTTAGATCTGCGTTTAGTCGCACCAAAGAGTTGCTGGCCAGATGAAGACTTAGTGAAAACTTGCCAAGCACTGGCTCAAAAAACGGGGGCTAAAATCACACTCACGGAAGATGTCGCCGAAGGCGTTAAAGATGCCGATTTTCTCTATACCGACGTGTGGGTATCGATGGGCGAAGCCAAAGAAGTATGGGCGCAGCGCATTAATTTATTGAAGCCATATCAAGTAAATATGGATGTAATTAAACTCACTGGCAACCCGAATGTGAAGTTCCTACATTGCTTACCTGCATTTCATAATGAAGACACCACATTAGGTGCGCAATTAGCTAAAGAATTCAATATGTTTGGCGGCTTAGAAGTTACGGAAGAAGTCTTTGAATCCCCGTATAGCATTGTGTTTGACCAAGCAGAAAACCGCTTACACACTATCAAAGCGGTGATGGTAGCGACATTAGCGCCAGAGCTTCCTATTAATATTTTTTAATATTTATCTCCCCTCAACTTAATCAAATGCGTTGAGGGGAACCTATCATTATGGGCGTTCACCTTTTGCCAAACGCTCATTGATACAATCAATAACTGATGGTAAATCAGCCAAAGTATCAATCACATAATGAGCACCCGCAGCATACAATTTCTCTGCAGCTTGCTGTTTCAATAAATTCACCGCATCAATCGACATCCCTTGATATTCTTCCCATGTTTTACCGAATTCATTACCCGAAACCGATAACCCGATACTCCACATTCCTGCATTGCGCCCTTCTTCAATGCCGGGAACAGCATCATCCACTTTGATACAGGCGAATACGGAACCAACACCCAGTTCAATGACGTTCTGTAATGCCATCCAAGGTCCCGGGCGACCACCAGCAAGTAGGTCATCACTCGCGACCCAATAGTCGGGTTGGTAGCCCAACGCCTTTGCTGCTGGCACTAATTTTTCCATCACGGCACGAGGGTAACCCGAACAAGAGCCAATCTTAATATTTTGGCTGCGTAATGTATCGATTGTGTCGACAACGCCAGCGATTGGTGCTGCAAAATCGACAACCTTCGCAATTTGCAATGGCATAAAGGCCGCATAGATTTTATCAATGTCTTCACTGTTCATTGAGCGACCAAATTTTGCTGTCCACAACCTATCGACTTCTGGTAATTTTCCTAATGCTTCAATATGTTGCCATTTACCCAATCCCATAGGAATACGTGCTTGAGCCAATGTAATGTCCACATCAAACACAGATTTAAATGCTTCGATGAAAATCTGAGTAGGTGCAAAAGAGCCAAAATCTACAGTGGTTCCTGCCCAATCAAGAATAACGGCTTCAATACGGTTCATTTCTTTTTCCTTATATTTCCCAGTAAATGGCTTTTTCTATTGCTAACAACAATGCATCGATGTCTTTTTCATAAACCTCACCAATGTTTCCAATACGAAAACAGTCGCTTTGCGAGACCTTACCCGGATAAATAACAAAGCCTTGTGATTTTAAATTTTGATAAAATTTCTTAAATTGGTAATCAGGTGAATTTGGTGAATAAAATGCAGTGATAATCGGCGAATGGAGGCTATCTTCTAACAATGTGGTAAAACCTAATTCACGCATACCAGACACCAACTTATGTTGATTTCGCTGATAACGTTGAAACCGAGCAGCAACCCCGCCTTCTTGCATGAGCTCCTTAAGTGCTTGAGCAAACGCTAATACAGTATGAGTTGGTGAAGTAAATCGCCATTTACCGTTGAAATCTTCCATACAACGCCACTGCGCGTACAAATCTAACGATAACGAACGGGATTGCCCTTTACAGTATTCAAGTGCCTCAGTACGAGCGATAACAAAAGCAAACCCCGGAACTCCTTGAATACATTTATTTGCTGAACTAATTAAAAAATCAATGTTAAGCTCAGCAATATCCATGGGGATCCCACCAAAACTACTCATTGCATCCACGATATAGCGTTTTTGATACTGCTTCGCTAATTTTGCAACTTTCTCTATTGGGTTTAAAATTCCTGTCGTCGTTTCACAATGCACCATCGCAATATGCGTGATCTGGTTATCTTGTTGTAATATCTGCTCAATCCGCTGTAGATCAGGCAGTGACACTTCACCACAATCATAAATACAATGGGAAATACCTAAACCTTCAGCCATTTGCGCCATTCGAGCCCCATAGGCACCATTACTGATAATAAAAATTTTCTCCTTAGCGCCAATCGCGCTACCTAAAACAGCTTCAACCGCATAACTCCCACTTCCCTGCAGTAACACCGACGAATACCCCTTTTTGTCGGTTGCCAATGTGACTAACTGTTGGCGGATGTTTTGGACAACACCTAAATTGTAATCATCATCCCATGTGCAGCTATCAAACAGCATAGCGTCCTTTACCGTTTTAGACGTTGTGAGCGGCCCCGGCGTTAATAGCAAATAATGGTTGTTTGTCATTCGATTCACCTTTGGTCTATACCAGATTGCCATTATAATGGTCGCAGGCTGCCCAAAAGGTCAAAGGAAAAGTGCGCGTGAAACAAAAAATTCATATAACTATGTATAATATGGTGGAAACAATGATAGGAAATAACCATGAAATTATCAGCGGATGAGACCCCACAATACCTGCTTATCAAAGCCCAATTACAGGGAAGAATTCAAAATGGTGAGCTAAAATGTGGTGATAAACTCCCTTCAGAACGCGAACTTTGTGCTATTTTTAATACAACACGCATCACTATTCGTGAAAGTTTGGCACAGTTAGAGTCCAGTGGGGTAATTTACCGCTCTGAGCGCCGCGGTTGGTTTGTCACACCTGAGCGCCTTTGGTTAGACCCAACCCAAAATACTAATTTTCATAAACTTTGCCTCGAACAAGGTCGCCAACCGAAGACAGTTTTACTGGATGGAAAAGTTATTACCGTTCCTCTCGAAGCTATGGAGCCGTTAAAACTTCAATCATTTGAACAAATTTATTTACTCACCCGCCTACGTTTTGCTGATGACAGACCCGTTTGTTACTGTGAGAACCATTGTTTACCTGCTCGCGTTCCTGAACTGCTACGACACGACCTCAACGGCAGCCTAACGGAGGTATACGAAACCCATTTCAATTTAATTTATACCAGTATGCACTTGTCTTTCTATCCCACTGCAATGCCAGCTCAAGCCGCGCAAGCACTGGGGGTTACTGTTGGTCGTCCAGCCTTATTATTACAGCGTTTAAACTATGACCAACATGGGCGAATTTTAGATTATGATGTTGAGTATTGGCGCCATGATAGCTTGCGCATCGAAGTCGATACGTTGTAATTTTTTCTGCTTATAAAAAATAATTTTAGCTATTTAGCTGTATTTCATCTTTTTGTCATATAAACCCGTTAGCGTAAAAAGCATCTGGTATATACCAGAATGCATTTTACCTTAACAGGAGAACACGATGAAACGCACCTATTTAGCAGGCCTATTAATGGCAGCCTTTTGCTCTACCTCTGTTTTTGCCGCTGATGTTGTCACTGTTTACTCCGCTGATGGACTACACGATGGCAATAATAGTTGGTATAAAAATCAGTTCGAGGCATTCACCAAGCAAACAGGTATCAAAGTACAGTATGTTGAAAGTGGTTCAGGGGCGATCGTTGAAAGACTCTCTAAAGAGCGCACCAATCCACAAGCGGATGTACTCATCACCGTTCCGCCATTTATCCAACGTGCAGCAAAAAACCAACTATTAGCTGAGTTTACCCCCGAAACTGCGGCTAATATTCCTAATTCAAACCACTATTACACACCATTGGTCAATAACTACCTGACCTTTATCTACAATGCTAAGCTGCTGAAATCCCCACCTGAAAACTGGAACGCCCTACTCGATCCCCGCTTTAAAAATAAACTGCAATATTCAACCCCAGGACAAGCTGGAGACGGTACCGCAGTGATGCTACAAGCTTTCCACAGTTTTAATAGCAAAGATGCAGGGTTTGATTACCTCGGCAAATTGCAAGCAAATAACGTTGGCCCATCGGCTTCCACCGGTAAGCTCACTGCATTGGTCAATAAAGGGGAACTTTATGTCGCGAATGGCGACTTACAAATGAATTTATCTCAAATGGCACGTAACCCTAATGTCCAAATTTTTTGGCCGAAAGATGCCAACGGGGAGCGTAGTGCGCTGGTTTTACCCTATGTTATCGGCCTAGTTAACAATGCTCCCGAAACAGAAAACGGTAAAAAACTGATTAATTTCCTTTTGGATAAACCATCACAAAGCCGTGTTAGTGAGCTTTCATGGGGCATGCCTGTTCGTTCCGATGTCACACCATCCGATAAACAGTATCACACTGCTCTTCAGAAGTTAGAAGGTGTGAAAACTTGGCAACCTAATTGGGATGAAGTTGAGGTCTCCCTATCCGATGATATTTCACGTTGGCAGAAAGTCACTGACGGTGAGTAACTTAAGATGTTGATGAAACGAAAAGTCACTACAGCAATACAGCAAACCGAACACTCTGGGATCACATTAGAGTCTTTACGTGTCTCTTATCATAATAATGTCGTGCTTAAGCCCCTAGACTTAACCATCGACCCCGGGGAAATATTGGTGTTGATTGGCCCATCAGGTTCAGGGAAAACCACGGTATTGCGTGCTATTGCAGGGTTCGCTCAACCAGATAGCGGGCGCATTTTATTGGGTGATACGGATATCACCCACCTTCCCCCGTACCAACGCGGACTCGGCATGGTCGTGCAAAACTACGCACTTTTTCCCCACATGAAAGTGGAAGAGAATGTCGCATTTGGCTTGCGAGCACAAAAACAGCCCAAAGTACTGATTAATGAGCGAGTCGTTGAAGCCCTTAAAATTGTCGGAATGACGGATTACGCAACTCGCTATCCTCACCAACTCTCAGGGGGGCAGCAACAGCGGGTTGCGATTGCGAGAGCAATTGCCGTAAGACCTCGAGTCCTGTTACTCGATGAACCGCTTTCCGCACTCGATGCACAGATCCGCCACAATATGGTCGAAGAAATCGCCCGTTTACACCGTGAACTGCCTGAATTGACCATTCTTTACGTCACCCATGACCAAACGGAAGCGCTTGCTCTCGGTGACAAAATTGGCATCATGAAAGAGGGCTATTTAGTCGCTCACGGCGAAAAAAATGCCTTATACCATCGTCCACCCAACCGCTTTGCCGCTGAGTTTTTAGGCCGAGCCAATATTCTAGCCGCTACCGCGCTCGGTTTTTCAACAAGCCCTGGGAAAGTGAATGTCAGTTGTGGTGGAACATTGCTGGAAGCCCATACATTAGGTATGAGAGCGGGTACACACAAATGGGTGTGCATTCGCCCGCAACACCTCACTCTATTGCCAAATACCAATACCACTAATCAGCTACAAGCCACATTAACCTCTATTCGCTGGCAGGGAGATTTAACCCATTTAATTTGTGATGTTGCCGGGGAAACCGTGAGTGTTGCCGTTACCCATTTGGCCTCACCACCTGCAGTAGGCGATAAACTCACTTTATGGTTTTCACCTGCAGATACCGTTTTAATTGAGGAATAACATGTCACATATTAGCGTGCCAAAAGGTTCATCAATAACGATAAAGCCCATTTATTGGATATTGCCCCCATTGCTGGTGTTAGCTACGCTGTTTTTTTATCCCTTATTGTTGATAGCCCAACAAGCACTGCAAAATGAAACCGGAGGATGGGGGTTAGATGCATTTTGGCAACTGATTGAGTCAAAACGCTTTATTAATGGGTTATGGAATACTCTCTACATTGCCATTTTTGCCACCTTAGGCTGCCTTGTGATAGGCAGTGTTTTATCGCTGATCTTGGTGTTTATTCCTTTTCCGGGAAGCCGTTTTATCACTCAAGTAATTGATACTTTTATTGCCCTACCGACTTTTTTGATCACCCTCGCTTTCACCTTTATTTATGGTTCTGCTGGGCTACTCAATGGCACCTTGATGGCATTGTTTGATTTCGAACTGCCCCCCGTTGATTTCCTTTATTCCATTCATGGGGTGATCTTGGCAGAAATTACCGTTTTTACCCCTCTGGTCATGCGCCCTCTCATGGCAGCACTGCGCCAAATAGACAAGAGCCAGTTAGAAGCCGCCAGTATTTTAGGTGCGCACCCTGCGCGGGTGATCGCGAAAGTCATTTTTCCTGCAGCACTTCCCGCTCTATTAGCCGGTGGCAGCCTGTGCCTACTGCTAACCACCAATGAATTTGGCATCGTACTGTTTATCGGGGCGAAAGGCGTCAATACCTTGCCGATGATGGTCTACAGTAAAGCGATATTAGAGTCAGATTATGCGGTGGCATGCATGATTGCCTTAATTAACATCTTGCTTTCACTCGGGTTATTTTTCCTATACAGAATGGCGACCACTCGCCTTGGAGTAAGGAATTAATTATGTTGATATGGTCTAAAAAAGGGCGAGCAATCGCGACTATCATTGCCATCAGCTTATTTTGTTTATTATTTTTGCTGCCTTTAGTGATGATTTTAATGTCAAGTTTCAGCCGACAATGGAATGGTATTTTACCTTCAGGCTTCACTTTTGAACATTTTGTGAACGCGTTTAGTGGGCCTGCTTGGGATGCTATATTATCGAGCCTAGTGGTTGGTTTTAGTGCCAGTCTATTTGCACTGTTTTGTGGGCTTTGGGCTGCGTTAGCATTAAGAAGACACAGCGGGAAAATACAAAAGTGGCTGAGTATCGCATTCTATCTACCCAGTGCAATTCCTTCTGTTTCTATTGGGCTTGGGATCCTTGTGGCATTCAGCCAAGGCTATTTACAAATGAATGGTACCTTTTGGATTGTATTTAGTGCTCATTTTGTGTTGATTTCTGCTTTTACGTTTAGCAATGTTTCCACTGGGTTAACCCGTATTTCTCCCGATATTGAAAATGTGGCTTTTAGCTTAGGCGCTTCCCCTTGGTATCGCCTCTGCCATGTGACCTTACCACTATTGATGCCATGGATGATTTCAGCATTAGCATTAAGCCTATCACTGTCCTTAGGGGAACTTGGTGCCACGATGATGTTATATCCCCCCGGTTGGGCCACTTTACCCGTATCTATTTTCAGTTTGACCGATAGAGGCAATATTGCAGATGGTTCGGCACTGACGATTGTGTTAGTTTCAGTAACATTATTCCTAATGTTTAAACTCGAAAAAATAGCAATAAAATTAGGGCAAAAATAAATACCAAGCCAGATAAAAACCCATCATGGGTTTTTATCTATTTTCTCATAACTCTAAATTTTATTAACGATAACACTCTCACATCAACACTATTATTTAATTTAAAACTAACAAACTATATTCTTAAAATTAAATTAGAAACCAATCATAAAAAAACACGCAGATTACTTAAGTAAAAAAACATAGCTATTAAAATATATAACTATTAAATAAAATATATTAGCTACGTATTTACCCCCAAACACTTAAATATGATAAACCGCCACGGTTTAAAAAAAGAGTTTTAACTCAAATTGAAATTCAAAAGCAAGATTAAATAGTTATTTAATCTCCATCTATTTAATAGAATTAATATATTTATTAGAATATAAAACTTCTCAAAATCAATAAAAGGATTTTTATTATGCATTTGCTAAAAAAAAGTGGTTTAGCACTCTTACTGTGTGTGTCTTTACCTGCTCTATCCGCCGTTCAAAATATGCCAATCAATATCAAAGGGACGTTCTCAAACGTGACCCAGCCTTGTAATGATGCCAAGCTTGAAAATACAACAAATTTTGGTGCTATCAATACATTAGAAAAAGTGGGTGATGAAACCGCATACCGTAACTCGGGTTATTTAAGTTTTTCATGCGAATTCCCTGCAGATGCGAAACTCACTTTCGTCGCCAACAATGCGCCAAATTCACCTGAAGCATTTAAAACCTCAAGTGATGCATTTGGTGTGAAATTAAAATATAACAGCACCGAAATTAAACCTGGTCAATCTGATGATATTAAAGTAGTTAAAGGCGGAAATACTATTTACTTCTATACCAGTGTTGCTCGTTTATCCGCAAATGGCCCTAATGACTTTGGTAATCACACTTTTGATATTACTGGTAACTTAGCGATTACTTACCAGTAACAGATAGAAAAAAGATATTCGTGGCTGAGCAAGATTATTCCTCAGCCACACAATAATGGTTTAATAATATAAAAATAGATAAAGCATGATTTATCATTTGAGAAATACTATGAGTTATGTCGTTCCTTTAAAAACACTATTATCCTCCGTATTATTATTCGGCACGGTTTCTATTTCTCAAGCGGTAACACAAAATATGCCTATTCATATTAGTGGCTCATTTTCAGCAACAACCGCAATATGCCATATGTCGAGTAATACAGTATCGAGCTATCGTGTATTAGCTGTTGGGAGAAATAGAAATATAGGTCAAGAAATCGCACCACATAAAATTGAGCTCAATATTGATTGCAATACGAACGCCAAAGCACAATTATCCTTTAATGCTCCATCAACGTCTTATTCAAGCCATTTATTTCAAACTTCCAGTAATGCATTCGGCGTTAAATTAAGCTGGCAAGGGGAACCTATTTTCCCTAATGAAAGTGTCGCCATTGCCATGACACAGAATCAAAAAAGCTACTATCTCGATGCTGTATTAGTCAGAGTTGCCCCTAATGGACCCGGAGATTATGGCGAGCACTCGTTTAATATTGCTGGAAACTTAGCGGTAGATTACCCATAGATACTGGCTGGTTTCTACCAGCGCTCAATTTTCCGTCATCTTGTTGATTTTTTCCACTTTTATCTCATCGTCTAGTTTTTGTACAAAATAGAAACGTAAGTGCAAAAATAAAAAAAATGTATTTTTCTTTATGCAAACGCTTGCGTCATGGAATGAGATGCGTATAATGCGCCACAATTTGCCGGGAGAAACCATGAACGCTGCTGCTCTATTTTTTACAGAGAACACCTCCACTGCACTGCCTTCTGGTGGTCTGGACAGCCTGTTTTTCCCCTTCTTATTTATAAAAAAGCCCCTCAATGAGGGGCTTTTTTTTGGCCTATAGACCTAATATGTCTTGCTGACACAGGAGAACAACAATGCCGAACCCTTTATACCACCGCGATATCATCTCAATTAATGATTTAGACCGTTCAGACCTTGAGTTAGTGCTTAACGTCGCTGCTTCATTAAAAAAACAGCCACAACCTGAGTTTCTAAAGCATAAAGTCGTCGCAAGTTGTTTCTTTGAAGCCTCTACACGCACACGTTTGTCATTCGAAACGGCGATTCATCGCTTAGGGGCGTCTGTTGTTGGTTTCTCTGATAGCACCAACACTTCACTCGGCAAGAAAGGCGAAACTCTGGCAGATACCATCTCTGTCATCAGCCAATACGTGGATGCAATTGTCATGCGCCACCCTCAAGAAGGCGCCGCTCGCCTCGCTAGCCAGTTTGCAGGCCAAATCCCTGTCATTAATGCAGGCGATGGATCAAACCAACATCCCACACAAACGTTACTCGACTTGTTTACTATCCAAGAAACTCAAGGCCGTTTAGAAAACCTGCAAATTGCCATGGTCGGTGACCTAAAATATGGCCGAACCGTGCATTCCTTAACCCAAGCGCTGTCTAAATTTGACGGTAATCACTTCTACTTTATTGCCCCTGAAGCGCTTTCAATGCCAAACCATATTCTGCACATTTTAGAAGAAAAAGGCGCAACCTACAGCCTCCATAATAATATTGATGAAGTGATGCCAGAACTCGACATCCTGTATATGACCCGCGTACAAAAAGAGCGTCTCGACCCTTCTGAATACGCGAATGTTAAGGCGCAATTTATTTTAAGTGCCGCTGACCTGCATTGTGCAAAACCGAATTTAAAAGTCTTACACCCACTGCCTCGTGTTGATGAAATCGCGGTAGATGTAGATAACACACCGTATGCTTACTATTTCCAGCAAGCAGGAAATGGGATTTATGCAAGGCAAGCATTGTTATCTCTGGTTTTAAATAAAGAATTGGCTATCTGAGGAGGAAATTACCATGACACACGACCATAAATTACAAGTTGAAGCAATCAGCCACGGTACCGTTATTGACCACATTCCTGCTCAAATTGGTTTCAAATTACTAAAATTGTTTAAGCTAACAAAAACAGACGAACGCATCACGATTGGCTTAAATTTGCCATCAAGCAATCTAGGCAAAAAAGACATTATCAAAATCGAAAATACCTTTTTAACCCCAGAACAAGCTAATCAATTAGCCATGTATGCCCCTGAAGCCACCGTTAACCGTATTGAAGATTACCAAGTGGTAGAAAAACTTGAACTCACACTGCCTCACTATATCGATAACGTGTTAATTTGCCCAAACAGCAACTGTATTAGCCATAATGAACCTGTATCAAGCAGTTTCCGCGTGAAAAAAATCGGCAAAGAAGTCGCACTGACGTGTAAATTCTGCGAAAAAGAGTTCGATAGAGACGCTGTGATCAATAACCAATAGGTTGTTTTTGCGTAGACTGCGGTGTTGTCTAGGAGCAATCCATGTTTATAATGGCGCCTAACACCCCATAAAGTTATACTCAACATCATACCAAACTACAGAAACCGCTGTGGCTTGCCATATGATGAGTATTTTCTCATTACGTGATGAAACGGAGTAGTTATGTCATACGAAATCAATACAGAAAACGCACCAGCAGCGATCGGTCCTTACGTTCAAGGCGTAGATTTGGGTAGTATGGTTATCACATCAGGGCAAATCCCTGTCGACCCTAAAACGGGTGAAGTGCCTGAAGATATCGCAGCACAAACTCGCCAATCACTGGCTAACGTCAAAGCAATTTTAGAAAAAGCTGGCTTAAGTGCGGCTAATATCGTGAAAACAACGGTATTTGTAAAAGATTTAAATGACTTTGCGACCGTGAATACGACCTATGAAGAGTTTTTCAAACAGCATAATGCCCCATTCCCAGCTCGTTCTTGCGTTGAAGTTGCTCGTCTGCCAAAAGACGTAAAAATTGAAATCGAAGCAATCGCTGTGCGTAAATAATAATGACGTAAAGCCAAGCACCCCATGAATTAAATGGGGTGTTTTTCATTTTATTCCTTTTATTCCTTTTATTCCTTTATACACAAGCTCACACATTCCTCGTTCTCCTCATGTTTCTTGATAACAAAAGCATGCCACACATTTATTTATTCGATTAAAATTAACATCGCTGACTAAAAGATTTATTTCCTCTGCGCTTTTGATATTCATACAAATTATTTTTTTCCTTGTTTTAAATCAAATAGTGGTGATCTAAAAAAAAGCAAAATACCACATATTGTGCTTTAATTACACCTAATGACACAACATATAGTATTTATTCACATTTTATCCACAGATTAGTACCCGTGATAAACATGGCGAATAGCTGAAGTCGCATTGTGGATAACTTAACAAGGAGAATGCCCGTGGGAACGGTTGTTATAAAAAGAGATGGTTGTCAGGTCGGTTTTGACCTTCCACGAATTCAAGAAGCCGTTAAGCGTGCAGCGGCTGCTGTGAATGTTAAGGATGACGATTATTGTCTTCAGGTTGCATCTGTTGTTACAGAGCAACTTTGCAGCCGTGACCGAGTGGATATCGCTGAAATCCAAGACGCTGTAGAAAACCAATTGATGGCCGGACCTTATAAAGACTTAGCTCGTGCTTATATTGAGTATCGCCATGATAGAGACAGCGAACGCGAAAAACGCAGCCAATTGACGCATGACATTCGTGGGCTAATCGAACAAAGTAACGTCTCTTTACTCAATGAAAATGCCAATAAAGACAGTAAAGTGATCCCGACACAACGCGATTTACTCGCAGGTATCGTCGCTAAACATTATGCAAAACAACATATTTTGCCAAGAGATGTCGTTATTGCACACGAACGAGGCGAAATTCACTATCATGACCTCGACTATGCGCCTTTTTTCCCGATGTTTAACTGTATGTTAATTGACCTTGAAGGTATGTTAACTAATGGTTTTAAAATGGGAAATGCCGAAATAGAGCCACCAAAGTCTATTTCAACCGCAACAGCCGTTACCGCACAAATTATCGCACAAGTTGCTAGCCACATCTATGGTGGTACAACCATTAACCGCATTGACGAAATTTTAGCGCCATATGTCGCAATCAGCTATGAAAAGCACCTAAAAGTCGCCAAAGAGTGGGGAGTTGCAGATGCGGAAGGTTATGCACACAACCGTACAGATAAAGAGTGTTATGATGCTTTTCAGTCCTTAGAGTATGAAGTCAATACACTCCACACTGCAAATGGCCAAACCCCCTTTGTGACTTTCGGTTTTGGCCTTGGCACTTCTAAAGAAGCGAGACTCATTCAGCAATCTATTCTGAAAAATCGCATTGCTGGCCTTGGCAAAAACCGTAAAACAGCGGTTTTCCCGAAACTCGTCTTTGCGATTAAAGATGGTTTAAACCATAAACTGGGTGATCCTAATTACGACATCAAACAACTCGCTTTAGATTGCGCCAGTAAGCGCATGTACCCTGACATTCTTAACTATGATCGCGTCGTTGACGTGACGGGGTCATTTAAGACCCCTATGGGCTGCCGCAGCTTCCTTGGCGTCTATGAAGAAAATGGGCAACAAATCCATGATGGGCGCAACAATTTAGGGGTTATCAGCCTAAACCTGCCTCGCATTGCTATCGAAGCGCAAGGCAATGAAGATGCATTTTGGGCATTACTAGATGAACGCCTAGCAATTGCTAAGAAAGCATTAATGACCCGGATTGCCCGTTTAGAAACCGTAAAAGCACGTGTTGCGCCAATTTTGTATATGGAAGGCGCCTGCGGTGTTCGGTTAAAAGCTGACGATAACGTTGCAGAGATCTTTAAAAACGGACGTGCTTCTATTTCCTTAGGTTACATTGGGTTGCATGAAACCATCAATGCGCTTTTTGGCACACAAACTCATGTCTATGATGACAAAAAATTACGTGAAAAAGCGGTCGAAATTGTCAGCCGCTTACGCCAAGCCACTGATGAGTGGAAAGCCCAAACAGGCTACGGTTTCAGCTTATACAGCACACCAAGTGAAAACTTGTGTGACCGTTTTTGCCGTATCGATACCGCTGAATTTGGGGTAATACAAGGTGTTACCGACAAAGGTTATTACACCAACAGCTTCCATTTAGATGTTGAAAAACAAGTCAATCCTTACGATAAAATTGATTTTGAAGCCTCTTACCCAGCTATCGCGAATGGTGGTTTTATCTGTTACGGCGAATATCCTAACTTACAACATAATGTTAGAGCCTTAGAGGACGTGTGGGACTACAGTTATCAACATGTGCCTTATTATGGGACTAACACTCCAATTGACGAGTGCTATGAATGCGGTTTCTCCGGTGAGTTTTCTTGTACTAGCAAAGGCTTTACCTGCCCTGCTTGCGGTAATCATGACACAAATAGAGTTTCTGTTATTCGTCGAGTTTGTGGTTATTTAGGTAGCCCAGATGCCAGACCATTCAATGCAGGAAAACAGGAAGAAGTTAAGCGTCGTATCAAACACTTAGGTAACGGACAACTAGGTTAACACGATGAATTATCACCAATATTATCCTGTTGATGTGGTCAATGGCCCCGGAACTCGCTGTACGCTGTTTGTGGCAGGGTGTGTTCATCAATGCCGTGGTTGTTACAACCAAAGTACATGGAGAGTGGATTCTGGCATACCATTCACCCAAGAAATGGAAGACCAAATTATCCAAGATTTGCAGGACACGCGAATCCATCGGCAAGGGCTTTCCCTTTCAGGCGGAGACCCGCTGCACCCAGCCAATTTACCTGCGGTGCTCAAGTTGGTAAAACGCGTAAAAGCAGTTTGCCCAGATAAGGATATCTGGCTTTGGACAGGATACACATTGGGTGACTTCACGCTTGAACAGCAAAAAGTGGTGGGCTTTGTCAATACCGTGATTGACGGCAAATTCGAGCAAGATTTACATGACCCGCGCTTAATTTGGCGCGGCAGCTCAAATCAGGTGATCCACAAACTGCGTTAAATTTGCCGCTCCCAATATAGTTTGGTGCCAAAACCTAATTTATTATCCACCATTTTGACATTATCTAAGTGAAGCTGCCAAACCGGCAGTTTCGCTGTTAGTGCGACAGGAAAACGACGGCAATACTGAGCTCTCACCAATTGCTCTTTCTCCCCCTCGAGTCTCTCAATGAACCCTTTAAACTGGATACCTTGTATCTGACTAACCGCTTTCGATTGTGTGGAAATAGTACCGGCAACTTGTGGATTAGCCACCATAAGCTGCCCATGTTTTGAACTTGAGTCAGTCATTAAAATCAGTGACATACTTTTCGCATCAAATGCATAGTAACAACTGGCAGGCCAGATATCATTGTGATGGTGAGTAAACAGGGAAAAAACGTGTTGGCGGGCAATATAGCGTTGGATGTGTTTTAATGTTTGTTCAGGCGTCATAGCGGTTTCCATATAAACCCGTTCAGAACAAGCTTTCGGGTTACCCCTAAGCTTGCTTAAACTGTTCTGAACGTAGGTATAAAATTCGCTATTACTATACTCTAACTAGCTGAAATATTAACCTAAATATTTTTAGGCTTATATGCCAACTAAATTCGAGTATTTATTCTAAATAATTCGTGGTACAGCTAGGCGGCAAGTGAACGAGACGCTAGGAACATACATAAGTATGTGACTAGTGCGAGTAAACGTAGCCAACAACGCTGTGACGTGAATTATGACGAATAAATTTATTTATAAATAGCTGCTGTACCACTCATGCTATTCTCACCGCCAGCTGAAATCACACGGAATGAAGTTGCACCAGCTTCATCAGCTTTTTTGGCTAATTGTGCGGTCAGGTCATTGACACTCACAGCACCCGTTACTGAGACATAACCAGCTGCAGGCTGACTAGTATGTTGAACTTCTTCAGCAGCCATTGAACCAAATGAAACAGCACCTAAAGCTAAAGCAGCAGCAAATAATGTTGATTTTTTCATCGTATATACCTTCTTATAAAATTGATTTTTAGCTGGGATTTTTACTGTCCCTCTGTGATATGGATCATATTATGCGCTTTATTTTGAAAAGAGAATTAGCTAATTTTGCTATAGTCATTCAAATATTTTGAATGATAACTTAGGTTGAGGTTACAAATTTGTGACAGTTTCATATCATTTTTTATTTATATTTTAATATGTTATAAATATCTTACTTAACGAATATATTCGTCGTTAACCTAATATTTTCTTCTTATAAATCAGCACAGAATGATAAAAACGACACTAGAAAAAAAACAATCAAAACAAAGTGATTGGTATCTTTACTTAGTAAGAGAGAGAAATAACGGCTTGTATTGTGGTATCACCACCGATGTACAACGTCGTTTTGAGCAACATAAGGTAGGAACAGGGGCAAAAGCATTGAAAGGAAAAATGCCTCTAGAATTGGTATTTTCGTGCTTTATTGGTTCTCGTTCGGCAGCTTCAAAAATGGAATATCAAGTTAAGCAACTAAATAAAAAAATAAAAGAAAGGCTGGTCATTGACCAGCCTGATGACTTAGTTAGCTACTTAGCTAGCTATAAATTATTGAAGTGTGAAGAGTAAGTCACCAAACCTTGGTGTTCTTCAATCTCGCCATTTTCTAAGCCACAAACCAAAAAGTGAGCCTGTTGTTCAGGCCATTGGCAACTTATACCGTGGGTTGCAGCGGGTTCAAAACCGAACCGTGAATAGTAGCGTTCATCGCCCAGTACAACGACCGCACCGTAACCAAACTCATTAAGGCTATCTAACCCTTCATAGACCAGTTTTTCTGCGATCCCTTGGCCTTGATGCACTTTACTTACCGCTAATGGTGCAAGACCGACCCATTGTACGTCTTCCTCGTTAACGTCCACAGGCGTGAAGCCAACATAACCAATCACTTCACCATCATCGTTTGTTGCCACAACCCCGAGCGTTAGCAAACCATCTTCACGCAAATGTTGAACAAGGTTAGCTTCCGCTTCAGTTGGAAAGGTTTCTCTCAATAATTTATCAATACCCATTGCGTCGACAGGGATTTCAACTCGGATTAGCATGATGTTAACACAGGCGATTTATGCTCTGTGTCCTCACTTTCATGCACCGTTTTAATCACATCGGCTAATTGTAGCAAAGCAAAACGCAGTGGCGCTGGCATGTTTTCAAGCTCGAAAGCATCCATTAAATTCTTCACATAGAGGCCGAGTTCGGTGTCCCCTTCAATCACCAATCTACGTTGGAAAAAGAGCGTATCGGGGTCTTCTTTACGCGCGGCGATCAGTACCAGATCATTCGCGTTACCACTCACACTAACATCAGCCTCTGCATGCTGTTTTACAGACAGTTGGCCATCTTGCAAACTGATAAACCAGACTAACGCTAAGTCACGGACCTCAACCTTTAGCCATTTGTCTTCAAGAAAATCCAGCTCCCCTTCCTTCACTGACTCACGAAATTGCCAGCTTAGCAACTGTTCAAGAACCTGACGCTGCACTGCGAATGGGGTCACTTTCAAAGGCAGTTTTAAAAATGAAGGGCCTTTTGTGATGAGTTGAGAACGAATTTTACTTAACACAGTACTGACTCCCGTAGTAATTGTCTGCCCGTTTTCGTGTAACTACTTAACCGCAGTAGCAGCTCGAATTATTTAGGGTAACATATTGCATATTTAGATGATTGAATTTTCAACGCTAATAACTCCATTTATTGAAGTCATTAACCTAACATTTGACTCACGATGAGTTATATTGCCAAAAAATGATATTATTGGATTGATCCTATATCAACTTTTACACATCCAGCCAATATTTATTTTTCACATCCCTTTGATAAAAACTATCTCTAATTACCTATTTTCTCCAATAAACAATCAAAAGTCAGTCAAAAATAACGCATACCTTCCATTTACAAAACTTATTCTCTGTCATTTAATGAAGTCCCTTTATTACCCACCAGCCCTCTTTTTTCCTTAACGACCTTAATTAACGAATACTGATATCCATTAACAATTTCTCTGCTCTAAATCAAAATCTATAACAGTTCTGTTGACTAGAATGTCAGCTGTTAAATTTGATACAGGGATAGAACAATGGAATTACTCTGCCCCGCAGGGAATTTGCCCGCGTTAAAAGCGGCTGTCGATAACGGTGCTGATGCCGTTTACATTGGATTAAAAAATGATACCAATGCGCGCCATTTCGCAGGACTTAATTTTACGGAAAAAAAACTGCACGAAGCAGAGCGCTATATTCATAACCGTAAACGAAAATTACACATTGCGATTAATACGTTTGCGCATCCTACTGGTTACGAACGTTGGCAAAACTCCGTTGATCTTGCAGCAGATCTCGGTGCCGATGCGCTGATCTTAGCCGATATCGCAATGTTGGAATACGCGGCAAATAAATACCCACATATTGAAAGGCATGTTTCTGTTCAAGCCTCTGCCACCAACACAGAAGCCATTCGCTTTTATCAACGCAATTTCGATGTACATCGCGTCGTACTTCCTCGCGTGTTATCCATTCATCAAGTCAAACAACTGGCTAGAAATAGCCCTGTACCACTTGAGGTATTCGCCTTTGGTAGCCTGTGCATTATGGCAGAAGGACGTTGCTACCTTTCTTCTTATCTTACAGGTGAATCACCCAATACCGTAGGCGCATGCTCCCCAGCACGCTTTGTTCGCTGGCAACAAACGGAAGAAGGCATGGAATCTCGCTTAAATAATGTGCTGATAGACCGCTACCAAAAAGATGAAAATGCAGGCTATCCAACGTTATGTAAAGGACGTTATCTTGTCGATGATCAGAAATATCATGTCCTGGAAGAGCCTACCAGCCTCAACACCATTGAATTATTACCTGAATTGATGGCAGCAAATATTGCCTCTGTCAAGATTGAAGGCCGCCAACGTAGCCCCGCTTATGTCACGGAAGTGACCCGTATTTGGCGGCAAGCCATCGACCGCTACAAATCCAACCCTAATCACTTTGTCACCGACCCGAAATGGCTAAAAGCATTAGGTGGGCTTTCTGAAGGAAGCCAAACCACGTTGGGCGCTTATCATCGTAAATGGCAGTAATTTAAAAGGTAAATATCATGCAGTACTCGTTAGGATCTGTTCTTTATTATTGGCCAAAACAGACGCTGGAAGATTTTTATCAACACGCCATGCAAAGTGACGCCGATATTATTTATCTCGGTGAGACGGTGTGTAGTAAGCGCCGAGAAATGAAGCCCAATGACTGGATAGAACTCGCCCAGCAACTCACTAAAAGTGGCAAACAAATTGTCCTGAGCACCCTTGCTCTCCTTCAAGCACCTTCAGAACTTAAAGAGATCAGCAAGTTAGTTGATAATGGTGAGTTTCTCGTTGAAGCCCATGATTTTGGTGTGATCAACATGTTAGCCGAAAGAAACCTGCCTTTTGTCGCGGGTCATGGTTTGAATTGCTATAACGCACAGACCTTAAATATTCTCTTACGCCAAGGTATGACCCGCTGGTGCATGCCTGTAGAGTTATCGCGTGACTGGCTCGTTAATTTGCTAAATCAGTGTGATGACATCGGCATTCGTGGCAAATTTGAAGTGGAGGTCATGAGCTATGGGCACTTACCACTTGCCTATTCTGCACGCTGTTTTACTGCACGCTCTGAAAATAAGCAAAAAGACGAGTGTGAAACCTGTTGTATTAATTACCCCCAAGGGCGCAAAGTACTCTCCCAAGAACAACAACAAGTGTTTACGTTAAATGGCATTCAAACGCTCAGTGGCGCTTGCTATAACCTCGGCAATGACCTGCATTCAATGCATGAGCTTGTGGATATTGTACGCATTTCCCCTGAAGGTATTGAATCTCTTGAAGTTATCAAGCAGTTTAAAGCCAATGAAAGTGGGGATACCCCGCTAAATATAGCCAATCAAAACTGCAATGGTTACTGGCGACAAATTGCAGGGTTATCGCTAGTGCCTTGATATACAATAGGTAATGAGTTCGAACTATAGCTCATTACCTTAACCAAATAATTCGCTGTGCGAACCAATATCAACGAAAGTGATTAAATTACCTTTATCTGACAAGCGATAAACCAGTAAGAAATCACCACCAATATGAAGCTCCCTAGCTCCTTGCCATTCATGACCTTCTAATTCGTGGTCAAGATATTCTTTTGGTATCATTTTTTGAGAAAACAGTATTTCCATAACGAGAACAGCCGTGTTCATATCCCTACGCCCCGCTCGGTTATATCGTTCCCATGACTTCTTAAACGTTGGTGTATAAGCAACCTGCCTTGGTTGCTTAGCTCGCTTATTACTTGGCTTCTGAGTCAACTTTGCTTAACTCCACCATCATTTCGTTAATTGAATCGTAGTGCTGCTCAATAGCTTTAGCTTCTTTCAACGCTAGTGTAGTTTTCAGTGAAGGTTGCTTACGTTTGATTTCAAAGGGAACTCTTTGCTCTTGAACTACTTGCTCTAAAAACAAACGAATAGCTGCGCTAATAGTCAAACCACAATCTTGTAATACACTTGTGGCTTCCGCTTTTAATTGTTCATCAATTCGACTACGAACATCTGTTGTTTTCATTTTCAATAGTGTTGACATATCATCCCCCCACACACATCAAACGTAGCTACATTGTGACTACATTGTGTTGAGTTTAGCATTTGTCGATTAATTAGTCATTATTTCTTTAGGTCGCCTTTTCTAATAGACCATAAACACGATTAAATATTAATGCCGATGCCTGCGCCAACGGTTAAACATATGGCTAATATGGCGCAATTCGCCATCTCGAAGCATACCGATGAATACCCCAATAACCGTATAAATAACCCCTAGAATCAACATCATCACGATATCCATCAGGACATCGCTAAACGGTAGCCCCATTTGATTAAGGCCTGCCATGGCATTTGTGGCCCATGTTGATGGCAATGCTGAGGCAATCATACGTACCCAATCAGGCATCGCCTGCAGTGGCCAAATCGTGCCTGACATGTAAAACACTGGGGTCGTAATAAATGCCAAGGTTAAATAGATCATTTCGACACTGCGCAAACATTCCGTCACTAACTTACCAAGCCCTAGAACCGCTAATAGGAATGGGAACGTGAACATCCAAATAACATATAGTGGCGCTTCTTGCCGATAACCCAATACCCACGGCCAAAGGGCGAAAAATACGGTAGATAAAAATAACCAAATCGGAATTAAAGCGGATAATGCCCCTAAATAAACCGCTAATGGTGGTTTTCCTTTAGGCGTAGAACGAACCGCGATACTCACTCGCACGCAGGCAATTAGCAGGGAGTGCTGCAGTAACATCACCAATAGGCCAGGAAAAACAATCGCCGCAAAGCTAATCCCTGGGTTATACAATGGCTCAGTTTCACTGCGGATAGGGGTAATAATCACTTTAGCCTGTTCTGGGCTATAACCTGCTTTAGTGAGTAGCTGAGTATTATAAGCATTGAGCAGTGTTTGATAGGCTTTTGATAACTCTTGCTGAATTTGCCCACTCGCTAGCCGGTTGGTCCCATCACCATACACTGGCACTGTGATATTTTTACCGCTCAATAAATGTTGTTGGAAATCCGTTGGAATGATAATTATCGCAAATAGCTTTCTCGCGATCATATCCTGACGCGCTTGAGCAAGGTTGTCATAACTCTGCAACTGCACTTTTGGTGTTGCATCGAGATCACGGATTAGCTCGCGGCTTGCAGTGCTGTGGTCCATATCAATCACTGCAACAGGTAAATCCCAAAGAACGGGCTTTGCATAAACTAAGCTCATGACGCACAGAGAAACCAACAATAACAACCACATCGGTTTTTCCAGCATCCCCAGCAGCACTTTACGAAAGGTTGCAAAATAGATAGCCATCAGACACCCCCCCCTTGGTTTTCTAAACGTTTGATTAGTCGCTTACGGATTAAAAAGCCAATTACAAAGGGGTAAATCAATAAAAATAGACACACTTGAACAATGCGAGCAAAAGAAATTTCCCGCAAGAAAATATCAAACATAGCATTCAATGTATGTGTAAGTGGTTCAATGTTCGAAATGATTTTTGCAGGCAATATCATTGACAGCTCGGGTACCGCCATGCCCGAAAAGGCCAAAGCAATACTCACCAGCATCCCTATCAAGCTATATGCCATGATGGCACTTGAGGTAAAACTAAACAGTAATAAACCGATACTTTGTGCTGCTATCACATAGAAAAACCCTAATATAATCATATACAATGGGTTACCAACCACTTTAGCATCAAAGATGGTAACCAATGCCGCAATCTCTACAGCAAGTAATATACTGAAAAATAAGGTGTAAGGAGCTAGCTTCCCGAGTAGCGCCATGATAAACGGTTTAACACTTTGTAAGGTGGAACCCCGTGACATCGTATAGATTGTTGCAGTAACAACAAATAGCTGCAACATATGAATAGTTGCGGCAAACTGTTGATAATAAATATAACTACCACTCGGGTTGAATAAGCTGTCATAAGAAAGTGTCACTTGAGCTAACGGTGGCAATGCCTTTCCCATTGACTTCGCCATTTCTTGTCGATACTTCGCATTCAGCTCTGCTACCAGCCCACTAAAATCTTGAATGGCATAACTACCCGATGCATAAAAGAGCGCATTATAGTACATACGAAGTTCAGGCTGACGGCCCCGTAAAACATCTTCTTCAAAGTTATGAGGAATGTACAATAATGCGTAATCTTTTGAACTACCTAGCCTTTTTAATGATGTGCTTAAATTATCATCTATCGTTTTTACGTCTGCATGCGGGCCTGCGTTGAGGTCGCGAATAATTTGCCGAGACACAGGGCTATGGTTGTCATCCACTACAGAAACAGGTAAATCCATTAATGTCCCCTCTGAAAAGTTAGCGCTAACTAACGTAAACAGCATTAATGGAAACAGCCAACTTAACCAATGAAAAACAGGGCTACGTATAGCCATTTGAGTTTCACGGCTAAAAGCATGCTCAAAACCGTGCCAAGCGAACTTAAATTTCATGGCAACACCTTTTACTTATCCCAGTGCCATAACACACTCATGCCAGGCCTTAGTCCTTCAATCGGCTCTACAGGATATAAGCGAATTTCAAATGTTTTTAAATCGAAGTCACCCGTTGCACGTGTTGCTCGTTTTGTCGCATAGTCACCTTTCGGTGCAATATAGCGAACCTCAGCTTCAATCAACTTGTTCCCCAAAGCAGGTACATCCAGCTGTACTTTGTCGCCTTTTTTCACATCAACTAAAATATCTTCACGTAAGTTATAGACAAAATAAGCTTGCGGTAGCCGGATTAATGAAACGAGTGGGCTTCCTGCATTAAATAACTCGCCAATTTCCGCGGGGATAGGTCCTACCTCACCATCAACAGGAGCTTTAACTTGCAAATCATCAACTTGTACTTGTAATTCAGCCAATTTTTGTTCTGCCTGATTAAGTGCAGCTTCATATTGATGGCGTAATTCAATACGGTCACCATTCTGGCCTTCTTCTAATCGTGCTTTTGCCCCTTGCACTTGCGAAAATGCCACTTCTTTGGCCTTACGTGCATTATCTAGCTCATTCGCCGAAACATACCCTTTATTTTTTAAATTACTCAAACGTGCATATTCACGAGATGCATTTTGATATTGGGAGTTAGATTGCGCTAAAGTAGCCTGAAGATCACGAATGGTTTCTTCGCGAGTACCATTAATAGAGAGTTCTAACTGTGCTTTTGCTTGGTCTCTTGCCGCTTTCGACGCTTCATATTGTGCTTGCAGCTCAGGACTTTCTAATGTTAATAAGAGTTGCCCTTGTTTTACATCATCACCACGCTCAATATGACGTTCAACCACCCGCCCTTTTGCTTTCGACGTGACGATCACTTCGGGTGCATCTACCTCCCCCTGTAACAATAAATATTGGTTGTGAGAATGAAAAAGTGCCGCTGCTGCTATTAAGATAAGCATCAGCAAAATCAGTGCTATTGTTCTTTTTTTCATTATTTATGTGAACCTTAAATAATAACGGGGGAAACTATCATCCCTTGAGTATGACAAGAAAATTAAATACAGCGTTAATAAATTCGTGCGCAAGATCACGAAAAGGTAGGACATTGATTAATATTGAAACGATTTTGGCCTTATGTCAAATAATGATGAACGTACTTTTCCCAAATGTCGATTACTTAACCAATGGCTTACGGTATAATAACCAGCCAAATAAAAACTAATAAAAGATAGTTAAAGTGAATAACTCTCCCCCAATGCAGCGCTAAAAAGTAATTCAGTAAGATAAAAAACGACAAAAGAAGATAGCTTGGGGAGCATACACAAGTATGTGACCCAAGGAGCTGAACGCAGTCAACACCCCACAATGTGAAACATGACGAGCCATGCTCTAAATAGTTCGCATTATGGGTAGGCGACAAGAGAAGATAGCTTGGGGAGCATACACAAGTATGTGACCCAAGGAGCTGAACGCAGTCAACACCCCCAGAATGTGAAATATGACGAGCATGTACGAATTTGACTTAATATTACTCCTCCTCCAGCAAATGTGCGTCTACTTAGTGATCGCATGGGTCCTCAGTCGCACCCCGCTGGTTATCCCCTTACTTAAAGTTACTATCCGATTACCTCATAAGGTAATGTGCTACCTGATTTTCTCCGTATTTTGCATTATCGGGACTTATTTTGGTTTACATATCAATGATTCTATTGCAAATACTCGCGCTATTGGTGCCGTACTTGGCGGATTATTAGGTGGCCCTGCGGTAGGCTTTGCCGTCGGTTTTACTGGCGGATTACATCGTTACTCATTGGGTGGCATGAGCGCCTTTGCCTGTATGGTCTCAACGATTGTTGAAGGGTTAATTGGTGGATTAGTTCATCGTCACTTTATGAAACGTGGCGAAATTAATAAAATTTTTAACCCTGTGATCGCCAGCTGTGTCACTTTTATTGCTGAAATCATACAGATGCTAATTATTTTGTTGTTAGCAAAACCTTTCGATGAAGCCCTCGAACTCGTTAAAAATATCGCGGCACCAATGGTCATCGCGAATACGATTGGCGCAGCCATGTTTATTCGTATTTTACTCGACCGCCGTGCTATCGTTGAAAAATATACGACTGCATTCTCTGCTCAGGCACTAAAAATCGCCTTAACGACTGAAGGTATTCTGCGTAAAGGCTTCAATGCTGACAACAGTATGAAAGTCGCTAAGATTATTTATCAAGAGTTAGAAATTGGCGCCGTTGCCATTACTGATCGTGAAAAAATCCTCGCGTTTATTGGTATTGGTGCTGACCACCACCGACCCGGAACACCGATCTCATCCATTCAATCAAGACAAGCTATTGAAAACAATGAAGTTGTATATGCTGACGGCAATGAAACTCCATATAAATGTTCATTAAGCCCAACCTGCAAACTCGGCTCTGCATTAGTGATCCCATTACGTGGGGAAAATGAAAAAGTCATTGGTACAATAAAACTGTATGAAGCGAAAAATAGCTTGTTTAGTTCCATAAACCGGACTCTCGGTGAAGGGATCGCTAGCTTATTTTCTGCACAAATTTTAGCGGGCCAATATGAACGTAATAAACAATCATTATTGCAATCTGAAGTTAAGCTACTTCACGCCCAAGTCAATCCTCATTTTTTGTTCAATGTGCTCAACACGCTACAAGCAGTGATCCGCAAAGATAGCCAGCAAGCCGGCCAGCTTGTGCAGTATATCTCGACTTTTTTCCGTAATAACCTAAAAAGACCAGAACAAAATGCCACGCTCGGTGAAGAAATTGAACATATCAACGCCTATTTGCAGATAGAAAAAGCCCGTTTTCAAGAAAGCTTACAAATTCATATTGAGATCCCTGATGAAGTCAAACAGGTTGAACTTCCAGCATTTACTCTGCAGCCCCTTGTTGAAAATGCAATTAAACACGGCACCTCACAGTTATTAGAAACAGGATATATTACAATACGTAGTTATATCGGCAGTGAACATGTCTATATCGAAATAGAAGATAACGCGGGGCTATACAAGCCCACTAAAAAATCCGATGGCTTAGGAATGGGGCTAGTCGATAAACGCTTACGTTTAAAATATGGTGAGCAATATGGTATCAGCGTAGAACATGAGCCAGAAAAATTCACTCGAATGAAAATTCGCCTGCCTTATTTGGCGACAACATAATAATGATTAAATTACCTCTATGAATGTATTGATTGTTGATGATGAACCTCTGGCACGTGAAAACGTGCGTTGCCTACTAGAAGAACACGATGATATTGAAATTATCGGTGAATGCGCCAATGCAATTGAAGCGATTGGGGTCATTCACAAAAAAAAGCCTGATGTGGTTTTTCTGGATATTCAAATGCCACGCTTAACAGGCCTTGAAATGGTGCGCATGTTAGATCCAGAAGACCGTCCCTATATTGTCTTTCTTACCGCTTTTAATGAATTTGCCATTCAGGCTTTTGAAGAGCATGCATTTGATTACTTATTGAAGCCTCTTGAAACAGAACGATTGGAAAAAACCTTGAACCGCCTACGTCAAGGTAAGCAAAAACAGAACCTTGAACTTCTAGTCAATAACGAACCACTAAAATTTATTCCATGCACGGGACATAGCCGCATTTACTTGATGAAACTTGATGAAGTGCTATATGCCACTTCGCGTATGAGTGGTGTGTATGTCATGAGTACACAAGGGCAAGAAGGCTTCACTGAGCTCACCTTGCGCACATTAGAAATGCGCACACCCTTGGTGCGCTGCCATCGTCAATATCTGGTCAATATGACTCAGCTAAATGAAATTCTGTTTGGTGATAGTGGGCAAGCGGAGTTAGTACTGAGTTCCGGTGAACATATACCTGTCAGCCGCCGTTACCTCAAACCACTGAAAGAGGCATTGGGGTTAGTTTGAGTGGTTAAATAATTAAAATCTCTGGCCCTCGCTGCTCTATAAGATGTAGCATTCTTAGAGCTGGGCCACTGGGTTTTTTTTCTTCTCTTTCCCACTTAGATACGCTTTCCTTAGACATGCCCAGCGCTAAAGCTAACATGGCTTGTGACATTCCATATTGAGCACGGAGTTGTTTGATTTGCGCACCGCTCATCATAGGTACTACCTTGATTTTATTATTTATTTTACGATTGCCAACCTTCTGTTCTAAATCAGTAACTAAACTTTTTGGTGCAGCATCAACCTGATGTAACTCTTTCGCTAGCTCAAGCATGTTTTCTAGTTTATTGCTCATCAGTAAGCTCCTCCAAAATATTATGTAAAACTAAATCAGCAATTTTATCATCCGTATAATTAAGAAAAAGTCGAGATAAATTCTTATACGCATCTAGTTCATCATCTTCAATTTCTTTTACTCCTTTAGCAGCTATATTGCATTTCTCCCAACCATCGGCAAAAAAGAGATGATGGCTAACTTTGAAGAATATAATAACCCTGACCCCACCACTTTTCCCTTTTCCATTAATGGCAATCCTTTTTTTAATTACACCACTTCCTAAGTCTGCTTCATAAACCCCCGCTAAGACTTCATTTGCAGCCTTAAGCAAGTGTTTATCCATTATCTTAATTTTTTTGGTGCTTCGCTTAAATGAGGAAATTTTATAGAACGCCACAACTACTCTCCATGTAGTACCTATTACTATAGTAGCAAGTGCCATTTTTGAAGACAATATATATTGTTCATTTTTAAAACAACAAAAAACCCGCATTTCCAAGAAATACGGGTTTTCATTTTATTAGGGAATAACTTCCCTAAAACCTAACAATTACGCGTTATGGCTGCTGCTACGACGACGAGGTGCTGCATTAGTGCCATCTTGGCGTGGTGCAGAGTTACCACGGTCACGGTTACCACCGCCACGACGTTCACCGCCGCCACGACGTTCACCACCACGGTCATTACGACGACCTGCACCGAAACCACCTTCGCTGCCGCCATCACGACGACCACCACCACGACGCTCACCCCCGCCGCGACGTTCGAACGGTTGTGCATCACCGATCAGCTGCATTTGAGTTGGTTTATTCAAAATGCGTGCGCGACTTAAATGCGTTAACACGTCAGTTGGCATGCCTTTTGGTAATTCAATTGTCGAATGTGTTCCGTACAATTTGATATTACCGATATAACGGCTGCTGATATCCGCTTCATTAGCAATCGCACCAACAATGTGACGAACTTCCACACCATCATCACGGCCAACTTCAATACGGTACATTTCCATATCACCCACATCACGACGCTCACGACGACCGCCACGCTCACCACGTTCTGCACGGTCAAAACCATTGCCGTTGCTGTTGCGGCGATCACCTCGGCGATCATCGCGATCATTAAATTCACGACGTGGACGACGTGGCGCATCTGGTGGCAGGATCAGAGCACGTTCACCTTGTGCCATTTTCAGTAATGCTGCGGCTAAAGTTTCCATATCCACATCTTCTGATGGAGACATTTTCGCTAACAGTGAACGATATTGGTCTAAATCGCTGCTTTCTAACTGCTGCTGAATTTTCTCAGCGAATTTCGCCTGACGACGTTGGCTCAGCAGATCTGCATCTGGCAATTCAACTTCAGGGATAGTCAGTTTCATCGTGCGTTCAACGTTACGCAGCAGACGACGCTCACGGTTCTCAACGAACAGTAACGCACGACCTGCACGGCCTGCACGGCCTGTACGACCAATACGGTGAACGTATGATTCCGCATCCATTGGGATATCATAGTTAACAACTAAGCTAATACGCTCAACGTCTAAACCACGCGCTGCAACATCTGTTGCAATCAAGATATCTAAACGACCATCTTTTAAGCGCTCTAAGGTTTGCTCACGCAGTGCTTGGTTCATGTCACCATTCAGTGCCGCACTGTTGTAGCCATTGCGTTCTAACGTTTCAGCCACTTCTAATGTTGCATTTTTGGTACGAACGAAAATAATCGCGGCATCGAAGTCTTCAGCTTCTAAGAAACGCACTAATGCTTCGTTTTTGCGCATGCCATACACAGTCCAATAGCTCTGAGCAATGTCTGGACGAGTGGTAATGCTAGCCTGAATACGAATTTCTTTCGGGTCTTTCATAAAACGACGTGTAATACGACGAATTGGCTCAGGCATTGTTGCAGAGAACAGCGCAGTTTGGTGCTCAGCTGGAATTTGGCTCATGATGTTTTCAACATCTTCAATGAAGCCCATACGCAGCATTTCATCAGCTTCGTCTAAAACTAAGCCTTTTAATTTAGAAAGATCTAACGTGCCACGTTTTAAGTGATCAAGGAGGCGACCCGGTGTACCCACAACAATTTGTGGCCCTTGGCGCAGTGCACGTAATTGTACGTCATAACGTTGACCACCATACAGGGCAACAACGTTAACGCGGTTCATATGTTTAGAGAAATCGCTCATTGCTTCCGCTACCTGAACAGCCAACTCACGAGTTGGTGCCAGTACTAAAATTTGCGGAGCTTTTAAATCTGGGTCGATGTTATGCAGCAATGGCAAACTGAATGCAGCCGTTTTACCGCTACCCGTTTGTGCCATACCTAAAACATCATTGCCATCCATTAACAATGGAATACATTGTTGCTGGATTGGAGATGGTTTTTCGTATCCCAGGTCATTTAGTGCTGTCAAAATAGATGCTGATAAACCTAACTCAGCAAAAGAAATATCGGTCTCAGTAGTCATGTAAAGGTGCCTCATACTTAATGGCAGCCAGTTTACATAACCATGGGAAAATCATTTCGGTCATTTTCATTTAAAATGTGAACTGGCTCAAATTGTGTTTATTAAACGAACAAATAGGCCGTCACCCCTAAGGATGATGACTTAAAAAAATATTGTGAAATGTTCGTCAGCTATTGCTGGCCCGATTCTAAAAGGTCGTCTTGTTCTTGGCCTAACAGCGCCAATTCCAACAATGCATAGCGGTGTTCAACAAAGCTGTGAGCGTTGTTAGCCACCGTCAGTTTGAATAACGCAGCTGCGCTATTCTTATCCCCCAGACTTAGGTAATGCTTACCTAAATAGAAGTTAGTTTCACTGAGATGCTCAGCGAGCGAAGTGTTATCCGTAGATGTTTCTTTCAAACGCTCCATCAATGTCGTTTCACTGATATTGCCAAGATAGAATTCTACGATATTCCAGCCCCATTGCCCTTTCTCCGCTTGGTTGTAGCGGGCGGCAAGATTATCTTGCGCCATACGCGGGTCTATGTCTTTCTCTACGAGATAAAGCCACAGAGTACGAAAAGGATCATTTGGATCTATCTGATAATACGCCAGCAGATCATCCTGCGCTAGTTTGTACCGTTCACCGTAATATAATGCGATGCCACGGTTCATTCGCGCGAAATTGTAAGTTGGATCAAGCTCTAAAACAGAATCAAACGCTTCATAGGCAGCATCATAATTCCCTGCCTGCGTAAAATATATTCCTAAAAAATTAAAAACTTCAGGAATATCAGGACGAATGGCTAACGCAGTTGAAAAATCATTACGTGCCAGCGCCCTTAAACCTAGACTATCATACAACACACCGCGCTCATATAAAAGCTGTGCGTATTCATCATCGGTTAAAGACCGGCTCGCAAGGATTTGTTCCATACGAGCCAGTATCACTTCTTGTTGCAATGAAGGTTGAAGTGGAACGGCAAATACCTCGTTCTTTCGCCAATCTTTGCTACTACATCCAATAATAACAAAAAAGATAAGCGCCAAGAGTACACGCGGTAACGTGCAATAATCTCTCACCCGAAGACAGATACTGTTCAACATACTCCGCCCTTACATTACCACGCTTTACAAATTATGGTTTCAGCAAATTTAGGCTGATAGCGCCCTAACTTAATAGAGCGCTGTTAGGTCAGCTTACTCTGCTGAGTCCTGCGGTTGCGCTGCTGGCTCTTCAGTTGCTACCGCTTCTTTCATGCTAAGACGGATACGGCCTTGACGGTCGATTTCCAAGACTTTAACAGGAACTTCTTGACCCATTTGCAGGTAATCAGTCACTTTCTCAACACGTTTGTCCGCGATTTGAGAAATATGAACCAGACCTTCTTTGCCACCACCGATAGCAACAAATGCACCAAAGTCGACGATACGAGTGACTTTACCTGGGTAAATGCGGCCTACTTCAACTTCTGCAGTAATGTCTTCAATACGACGAATCGCTTCTTTCGCTTTTATGCCATCCGTTGCTGCAATCTTCACAGTACCGTCATCTTCGATTTCGATTGTTGTGCCTGTTTCTTCCGTTAACGCACGGATCACAGAACCACCTTTACCGATGACATCTTTAATTTTGTCTGGATTGATGCGGATAGTGTAAATACGTGGAGCAAATTCAGAGATTTCTTCACGTGGACCATTGATTGCTTGTTCCATCGTACCAAGAATGTGCAAACGCGCACCTTTTGCTTGGTTTAATGCAACTTGCATGATCTCGCTAGTGATACCTTCGATTTTGATATCCATTTGCAGTGCGCTGATACCTTCACGGCTACCCGCTACTTTAAAGTCCATATCACCTAAGTGGTCTTCATCACCTAAGATATCGGACAGAACAACGAAGTCGTTGCCTTCTTTTACCAAGCCCATTGCGATACCCGCAACCGCAGCTTTAATTGGTACACCTGCATCCATCAGTGCTAATGACGCACCACAAACCGACGCCATTGAAGATGAACCGTTAGATTCAGTAATCTCAGACACCACACGTACTGTGTATGGGAAATCTGCGTGGTCAGGCATAACCGCTAACACACCGCGTTTCGCTAAACGGCCATGGCCGATTTCACGACGTTTTGGTGAGCCAACCATGCCAGTTTCACCGACAGAGTATGGAGGGAAGTTATAGTGGAACAAGAAACGGTCAGTGTACTCGCCCATTAATTGGTCGATAACCTGTGCATCACGCTCTGTACCTAATGTTGCAGTCACTAACGCCTGAGTTTCACCACGAGTGAACAACGCAGAACCGTGAGTACGAGGCAGAACACCAGTACGTACATCCAGTGCACGGACCATATCTTTTTCGCGGCCATCAATACGTGGCTCACCACGAATAACACGGCTACGAACCACTTGTTTTTCTAAGTTAGCTAAAATATCAGCCACTTCAGAAACATCAACGTTTTCATCTTCAGCAACTAATACCGCAGTGACTTCTTCTTTGATTAAGTCAACTTGTGCGTAACGTTCTTGTTTCTCAGTAATGCGGTAGGCATCACCCATACGGCTTTCAGCTAATGCCGCGACACGGTCATTAAGAGCTTGATTAACTGGCTCTGGCTGCCAATCCCATTTCTCTTTACCGGCTTCTTTCACTAACTCATTGATATTCTGAATAACAATTTGCTGTTGATCGTGGCCAAATACCACCGCACCTAACATTTGTTCTTCACTTAACAAATCAGCTTCAGATTCAACCATTAATACTGCGTTATCAGTACCTGCAACCACTAAATCTAAACGGCTGTTTTTCAGTTCGTCTGCTGTTGGGTTCAGAACATATTGGTCATTGATAAAACCAACACGAGCCGCCCCAATTGGGCCATTGAATGGAACACCAGACAGCGCTAATACCGCAGATGCGCCGATCATCGCAACGATATCAGGGTTAACTTGTGGGTTAACAGAGACAACGGTAGCAATGATTTGAATTTCGTTGTAAAAACCTTCTGGGAACAGAGGACGTAGAGGACGGTCAATCAAACGTGCGATTAATGTTTCGCCTTCACCAGGACGACCTTCACGACGGAAGAAACTGCCTGGGATGCGGCCTGCTGCATATGTACGTTCTTGATAGTTAACCGTTAAAGGGAAGAAGTCTTGGCCTTCTTTCACTTTTTTCTGTGCAACCGCAGTAACAAATACTGCAGTGTCATCCATGTTAACCATAACAGCTGCAGATGCTTGGCGTGCAATCATACCTGTTTCAATCGAAACAGTATGTTGACCATATTGGAATTTACGAACAATAGGATTTAACACTATATTACCCTTTTTGTAAGGCCCCTTGAGATTCTCAGGGAGCATTGGCTTACTCTTCCTACTACAGCCTCGCGACTAATGAGAATACTGATATTCCCGTGATCAATTCTCTCATTAGCCGCGCGAATCGGATGTAGCGAAGAGGCATAAATAAAAACAACTTACTACGATTTACAGCTTAGCATTTAAGTTAAGTATAATTCGAGTATTACTTCAACTTTCAAAATAACTTTTAGAAGAAAAGGGGCCATTTGGCCCCTTTCCTCTGAAACTGACAAGATTAGCGACGCAGACCTAAACGCTCGATAAGAGCAGTGTAGCGCGCGATATCTTTACCTTTCAAGTAAGCTTGTAAGCGACGACGCTGAGCAACCATACGCAGCAGACCACGACGGCTGTGGTGATCTTTTTTGTGCTCTGCAAAGTGGCTTTGCAGGTGGTTGATTTGTGCAGTCAGCAGAGCGATTTGAACTTCGCTTGAACCAGTGTCATTTTCACCGCGGCCGAACTCAGCAACGATTTTAGCTTTCGCTTCATTACTTAGAGACATAATAAACTCCAAAATGATTAATGTAAGTGATGAGAGCCAATCTCTAATTTAGCATCTCAAGATTAAGCGCCGCTATTCTACGCTGCTTAAGGCAGCAAAGCAATAAGCGCCACTATGCGGACGGTTCATTTTCCACGACCAAACGCTTCGGTGCAAGTCGGCCATCTTCGCTGATAAGAGCAATACCGATAAATCGTTGCGCTTCACCGCAAGTGACACGTACCATACACCCCTCTTCAAGGGCTTGGACTGCGGCTCTCACAGGTTGACCCTGTTTGAAATAAGCCGCTGTTTCTTCTGTAATATTTACTGCTGGAAAATGAACAACTGCGGTATCCATTGGCAATAATAAAGCGTCAAGCAAGGACTCAAAAGAACCTTCACCCTCATCGACTTTTGCCCGTAAAGCGGCTAGTTGCTCCAATGTTACCATTCGCTCATAAGGATAGTTAGCCACTTGCACTCGACGCAGGTAAATGACATGCGCACCACAGCCTAACATCTCACCTAAATCATCGATAATTGTACGAATATAGGTGCCTTTAGAGCAGTGTATTTCCAGTTCTAATTCATTATTTTCTAAACGAATAAACTGTAATTCATACACTGTAATTGGACGAGCTTCACGTTCAACGGTAATACCTTTACGCGCATATTCATACAATGGACGACCTTGGTGTTTCAACGCTGAATACATTGAAGGAACTTGTAATGTATCACCACGGAAAAATTCTAAAGCATCATCCAGTTGCTGCTGTGTAAACTCTACGTTACGCTCACTGATAATTTCGCCATGTGAATCTGACGTATCAGTACGCTGCCCAAGACGAGCAATGACGCGATAACGTTTATCTGAATCGAGTAAAAACTGGGAAAATTTCGTCGCTTCGCCGAGACAAACAGGCAACATACCGGTTGCGAGAGGGTCAAGTGCCCCTGTGTGCCCAGCTTTGTTGGCATTAAAAAAGCGCCGCACTTTCTGCAGCGCATCATTTGAAGAAATATCCGTGGGTTTATCCAGCAGCACTACACCGTCAATATTACGGCCGCTACGACGACGCCCCATTATTTTTCCTCTTTACTATCTGTATCAGCACGACGCTCTTCGTCATGGCGAATGACATTCGATACCAAGTTAGACATACGCATACCATCGACTAATGAGTTATCATATTCGAACGTTAACTCAGGAATGATACGTAAGCGCATCGCTTTCCCAATTAATGAACGAATGAAACCCGCTGCTTCATTTAATGCTTTGATACCATCAGCAACCATCTCTTCTTCGCTTTTATCGTTCGCGATATTAAAGAAAGTCACAAAGACTTTACCGTACGCAAGATCGCGAGATAACTCGACACCTGAAACAGTCGCCATACCAATGCGCGGATCTTTAATCTCACGCTGTAAAATGATCGCAATTTCTTTTTGCATCTCTTGCGCAACGCGCTGAGCTCGGCTGAATTCTTTTGCCATCGTCATGTCTCCTGACAATAAAGGGGGCAATCGCCCCCTTATTAACACTATTTTGTAGTCACGATGCTTCGTGGGTTCTCACAAAATTAACCGTCGATAGAACGCTTAACTTCAATGACTTCGAAGACTTCGATCATATCGCCAACGCGAACGTCGTTGTAGTTCTTAACGCCGATACCACATTCCATACCGTTACGAACTTCACTGACGTCATCTTTGAAGCGACGCAGTGATTCTAACTCACCTTCGTAGATAACAACGTTATCACGTAATACGCGGATTGGGTTATTACGTTTGATGGTGCCTTCAGTAACCATACAACCAGCAACTGCACCGAATTTTGGTGATTTAAACACATCACGGACTTCTGCAAGACCAATGATTTGCTGTTTGTATTCAGGCGCTAACATACCGCTCATCGCTTGTTTGATTTCATCAATCAAGCTATAGATAACAGAGTAGTAGCGTAAGTCAACGCTTTCACTTTCAATGACACGACGTGCAGAAGCATCAGCACGGACGTTAAAGCCTAAAATGATAGCATTCGATGCCGCTGCTAATGTTGCGTCAGTTTCAGTGATACCACCAACACCAGAACCGATGATTTTAATTTTAACTTCATCAGTCGACAGCTTCATTAGAGAGTCAGTAATCGCTTCACAAGTACCTTGAACGTCGGTTTTCAGAACGATGTTCAGCTCAGAAACTTTACCTTCTTCCATGTTAGCAAACATGTTTTCCAGTTTAGATTTCTGCTGACGAGCGAGTTTAACATCACGGAATTTGCCTTGACGATACAGGGCAACTTCACGGGCTTTTTTCTCGTCGCGTACAACGGTCGCTTCATCACCTGCCGAAGGCACGTTAGATAAGCCTAAAATCTCAACAGGCATTGAAGGCCCTGCAGACTGAACGTCTTTACCTAATTCATTACGCATAGCACGAATACGACCGTATTCGAAACCACACAGGACGATATCGCCTTTGTTCAGTGTACCTTCTTGAACTAAGATTGTCGCAACTGGGCCACGACCTTTATCCAGATAAGACTCAACAACCACGCCACTCGCCATACCGGTATAAACCGCTTTAAGTTCTAATACTTCAGCTTGCAGCAACAGCGCATCAAGTAAATCGTCAATACCTGTACCCACTTTCGCAGATACACCAATAAATTGAGTATCACCGCCCCATTCTTCAGAAATAACACCGTACTGAGACAGTTCATTTCTAACGCGGTCTGGGTCAGCTTCTGGCTTATCAATTTTATTCACTGCAACTACGATTGGAACACCCGCTGCTTTTGCGTGCTGGATAGCTTCGATAGTTTGTGGCATTACACCATCGTCCGCTGCAACAACCAGTACAACGATATCCGTTGCCTGGGCACCACGAGCACGCATGGAAGTAAACGCGGCGTGACCTGGGGTATCTAAGAAGGTAATCATACCTTTGTCAGTTTGGACGTGATACGCACCAATGTGCTGAGTAATACCGCCCGCTTCACCTGACGCCACTTTCGTTGAACGAATGTAGTCAAGTAAAGAAGTTTTACCGTGGTCAACGTGACCCATGATGGTGACAACTGGTGCGCGAGGCTCTTGCGCTGCAGAACCAGTATCACGGTCATTCATTACTGATTCTTCTAACTCGTTCTCACGACGCAGAATCACTTTATGACCCATTTCTTCTGCGACTAGCTGTGCAGTTTCTTGGTCAATCACTTGGTTGATAGTCGCCATTGCGCCCATCTTCATCATCGTTTTGATGACTTGAGAACCTTTTACTGCCATTTTATTAGCAAGTTCACCAACCGTGATTGTTTCACCAATCACAACATCACGGTTAACCGCTGCAGCTGGCTTAGTAAAGCTTTGTTGCAAAGAACTGCCTTTACGTTGTTTACCTTTACTGCGACCTGAACGGCCCGCGGCGCGTTCTTCTTCGCGATCTGCCTTCTCAGAAAGTTTATTACCTTTCTTTTGGCGAGGTGCTTTTGCAGTACGATTACGTGAACGACGGCCTTCTTCTTTCTCATCACTTTCATCTTCAGCCGCGCGAGCGTGCGTCGACGTTGTGGTGTGATAATCGCTGTCTTCGTCAGTTTTCGTTTCAGCAGTCCACTTTTCACCGTTTTCTTCTGCCATTTTGCGTGCTTCTTCAGCTACGCGACGCGCTTCTGCTTCAACTTTGCGCTGAGTTTCTTCTTCAGCTTTACGTTTTAGCTCCGCAGCTTCAGCTTCACGGCGTTGTTTGTCGGCATTACTTTCTACAGCTTTGCCTGGTTTTTGTTGATTTTCGCTTGGTTTCACTTTTTCTCTTTCCGCTGCTTCGCGCGTAGCTTTATCTGCTGCTTCACGTTTTGCTTTCTCTTGGGCTTCACGTTTTGCCTTTTCTTCCGCTTCACGTTTAGCTGTTTCTTCTGCTAATCGTTTAGCTTCTGCTTGACGTTGTGCCAGTTCTTCAGCTTCGCGCTGTGCCTGCTCTTCCGCCTCACGCTGCGCCTGCTCTTCCGCTTTTGCTTCTTCAGCATCACGGTTCACATAAGTGCGTTTTTTGCGGACTTCGACATTTACCGATTTGCTTTTGCCACCGGTGACGGGGACACTCAGCGTACTACGAGTTTTGCGCTGTAGTGTCAATTTGCTTGGCTGACCCGTTGCACCGCCTTGTTCACGGTTTAAATGGCTCAGTAAAGCTTCTTTTTCTGACTGGCTAACAGAGTCATTCTCACCTTTTTTGATCCCTGCTTCAGCAAATTGCTGTACCAGGCGATCAACTGTGGTTTGAATTTCCGTTGCCAATGTTTTTACAGTTTCTGTCATGCCGTTCCTTCCTGCTACAGTGTTTACGCATCGTTACCGAACCAGCAAATATTACGTGCGGCCATGATGAGCGTACCTGCTTTCTCATCATCCAGACCTTCAATATCAATCAGGTCGTCGATGCCCTGCTCAGCAAGATCTTCCAGTGTACAGATTCCACGTGTAGCCAAATTATAGGCAAGAGTATGATCCATACCTTCAAGATTCAACAAATCTTCTGCTGGCTGATTATCACCGAGGCTCTCTTTTTGAGCCAATTCTATTGTGGTGAGGGCCGCTTTCGCTCTTTCACGTAGAACTTCAACAGTCTCTTCATCAAGACCATCAATTTCCAGAAGTTCATTAATAGGCACGTAAGCCAGTTCTTCTAACGTCGAGAAGCCTTCTTCAACAAGTGCAGTGGCAAACTCTTCATCAATATCAAGATGCTTGGTGAATGTATCAATAGAAGCATGTGCTTCTGCCTGATGTTTTGCATTGAGCTCTTCTGCGGTCATGACATTTAATTCCCATTTGTCATCACCACGGTGTTTTTTCAGTAACTGAGCTGCCAGACGCACGTTTTGACCGTTACGCCCAATGGCTTGTGCCAAGTTACTACTTTCTACGGCAACATCCATCGTACATTTGTCTTCATCGACGACAATAGATGCAACATCAGCCGGAGCCATAGCATTAATAACGAACTGAGCTGGGTTATCATCCCATAACACAATATCAATTCTTTCGCCGCCTAGTTCACTAGAAACGGCTTGAACACGTGCGCCACGCATACCAACACAAGCACCAACTGGGTCAATACGCTTGTCATTAGTTTTTACTGCGATTTTTGCACGAGAACCTGGATCACGGGCAGCGGCTTTGATTTCAATAATTTCTTCGCCAATTTCTGGCACTTCAATGCGGAATAATTCAATCAACATTTCAGGGCGAGAACGCGTAACAAAAAGTTGTGCGCCGCGTGCTTCAGGACGAACATCATACAGGACTCCGCGGATACGGTCACCTGGACGGAAGTTTTCACGTGGCAACATATCTTCACGCAGAATAACCGCTTCCGCATTATTGCCTAAATCTAACGTGATATTTTCACGGTTCACTTTTTTTACCTGAGCAGTGATAATTTCACCTTGTTGCTCACGGAATTGGTCAACAACCATAGCACGTTCTGCTTCGCGCACTTTTTGCACGATAACTTGCTTAGCTGTTTGAGTGGTAATACGGTCAAATACAACAGACTCGATTTGGTCTTCGACATACTCTCCAAGCTGCAGCGCAGGATCTTCGTATTGAGCCGCTTCCAACGTAATTTCACGTGTTGGCATTGTGACTTCTTCCACAATTAACCAACGACGAAACGTGTCGAAATCACCTGATTTACGGTCAATTTCCACACGGACATCAATTTCTTGCTCGTATTTCTTTTTAGTCGCCGTCGCTAATGCAGTTTCCAGAGCCTCGAAGATTTTTTCACGAGGGAGGGATTTTTCGTTAGAAACCGCTTCTACAACAGCCAGAATTTCTTTATTCATCCTAGTTGCCTCATTGAACTTTATTAAAAGTGGGGTACCAAGTTAGCTTTCTGGATGTTGCCGAGGGCGAACACCTCATCCTTACCATCTACAGTAACCGTAATCATTTCACCGTCTATGGCCTTAATAATACCTTGCCACCTACGGCGGTTCTGCATTGCTATACGCAAAGTCAATGCTACCTCTTCACCCATAAAACGCTCGTAATGCGCAATTGTGAATAATGGGCGCTCAAGCCCTGGTGACGAGATTTCCAGGTTATAAATGACAGAAATTGGATCTTCAACGTCCAATACTGCACTGACCTGATGGCTGACATCAGCACAATCATCAACAGTGATGCCTTCTTCACTATCGATGAAGACACGCAGTGTCGATGTGCGACCACGGATAAACTCTAAGCCAACAAATTCAAAGCCTAGCGCCTCCACCGGTGCTGAAATCATCTCTGTTAATTTCTGTTCTAATGTGGACAAGGCCACCCCCAGACATAAAAAAAGGGCTATAAAAGCCCAGTTAATTCGATTGTCAAATAACAAAAAACCCCGAAATTCGGGGCTTTATGCAACTGGACCCTGTAGTGCACGGGTTCACCATATTCTTATTATACCTGTAAAATCTAGAGAAATCGATGAGAAATTTTGAGAGCTATTAGATAACTACACTTGATTACTACACCGGATAACTACTATAGACCACGATACTGACAAGGTATGTTGAATAAGAAATGGTTGCGGGAGCCGGATTTGAACCGACGACCTTCGGGTTATGAGCCCGACGAGCTACCAAGCTGCTCCATCCCGCGTTCGAAAACGTGTCATATTCTACACAGATAACCTGTAAATCACAAGCCATCTTAAATAATGGTGCCGAGGACGGGACTTGAACCCGTACGCCCGTTTTGTAGGCACTACCACCTCAAGGTAGCGTGTATACCAATTTCACCACCTCGGCACTGAGGCGAGGTTATCAATACTTAATCAATAACCTCAAATTTTAACTTCTTACTCATCGCTGAGTTTACTACTTAATGATGGCATTAGTCGCCTTCATTCGGGATCTTTCACACTTAACGAGGAATGTCGCTCGTTGGTGTAGCTGGTGCCGCCGGAACGTCTGTTGGTTGCTCGACTTTAGTAGGTTCACTAATGTTTTCCCACTTACTACCACTACCAGTTCCGTACTTGTTGGCAGTCATGTTGCCAAGTATTAAACTGATGATGAAAAACACAGCAGCCAAGATCCCAGTCATACGGGTCATGAAGTTACCTGAACCCGATGAACCAAACAGTGTTGCAGAAGCGCCCGCACCGAATGATGCTCCCATGTCAGCACCTTTACCTTGCTGTAACATGATCAGAGCAATAAGCCCGATAGCCGCTAGCAAGAATATAATTAAAAGAGCTACATACATTTGAGTTACCTATTCAGTTGCGGTGCATAGCGTAATGCTATGACCTTTATCACTGCACACCTACTCATTCGACCGTGAAGAAACACTCTTACGGGATTGAGCAGGTGCGAATACTAACCAAAGCTGAGCAGACAAGCAAGTCTATTTTAACTCCATTTGATTATTTGCAGAAAAAAACAACAAATCATCAAAATATTGCTCAGCTTCCCCAATAACAACTTAGCCAGCTGCTTTTACAGCATCAGCAATGCGGTTTGCCATTGCAGTCACATCAGCTTCGTTTTCACCTTCAACCATGACACGGATTAACGGTTCTGTTCCTGATTTTCTTAGTAACACACGGCCTTTTCCTGCCAATTGTTTTTCAACCTCTTCGTTTGCAGCAACGACCCCATCACTCTGTAATGGGTCATGTTGACCTTTGAAACGAACATTGACTAACACTTGAGGCAATAATTTCATGCCACTACATAAGTCATGCAAACTCATATGGTTGCGTACCATCGCACTTAATACCTGCAAGCCCGCAACAATACCGTCGCCGGTAGTCGTTTTATCTAATAAAATCACGTGACCTGAGTTTTCAGCCCCCATGCGCCAGCCTTTTTCCTGTAATTTTTCGAGCACATAGCGGTCGCCCACTTTTGCACGCTCGAAAGGAATTCCGAGCTGTTTTAGAGCGATTTCTAACCCCATATTACTCATTAATGTTCCCACTACGCCGCCTTTAAGCTGGCCTTGACGTAGCGCTTCACGAGCAATAATAAAGAGAATTTGATCACCATCGACTTTTTCACCGAGGTGGTCGACCATAATAATGCGGTCACCGTCACCATCAAATGCTAAACCGACGTGGGCTTTTTCTTCTAATACTTTTTGTTGTAGCTGACGAACATCCGTTGCACCACATTCTTCATTAATGTTGATCCCGTTCGGATCGCAACCAATAGTGATGACTTCAGCCCCTAATTCACGGAACACATTTGGTGCGATGTGGTACGTCGCTCCGTTTGCACAGTCAATCACAATCTTTAAACTAGCCAAACTTTGTTCGTTCGGGAATGTGCCTTTGCAGAATTCAATGTAACGTCCGGCAGCATCTACAATACGGTTTGCACGACCTAACTCAGCCGACTCAACGCAGGTAATCGGTTTTTCCATTTCAGCTTCAATGGCTTCTTCCACTTCATCTGGCAGCTTAGTTCCATCAATTGAGAAGAATTTAATCCCATTATCATAATATGGGTTATGAGATGCAGAAATCACAATCCCTGCTTCTGCACGGAAAGTGCGTGTTAAATAAGCGACTGCAGGGGTTGGCATTGGGCCTGTGAAAGAGGCAGATAGACCTGCTGCTGCTAAGCCCGCTTCTAATGAAGATTCCAACATATAGCCAGAAATACGCGTATCTTTACCAATGATAATTTTACGTGAGCCATGACGTGCAAGGACTTTTCCTGCCGCCCAACCTAATTTTAAAACAAAATCAGGGGTAATTGGGCTATCACCCACTTTGCCACGAATACCATCAGTACCAAAATATTTACGGTCGCTCATACGCTTATTTTTCCTTTTCTGACAGAGTCATCTGTACCACTTGCATCGCTTGCACGGTTTCTTTGACATCATGAACTCGAATGATGTGCGCACCTTGCATCGCAGCAATCACTGCACAAGTTAGGCTGCCGGCGAGGCGCTCTTGCGGTGGAACATTTAATAATTGTCCAATCATAGATTTACGTGACATCCCTGCCAATAGCGGTAGTCCGAAATTATGAAATTGTTCTAAGTTTGCCAATAACTGGTAATTATGCGACAAGTTTTTGCCAAAGCCAAAGCCTGGATCAAGGATAATTTGCTGTCTATCTATGCCTGCAGTCACGCATCGGGTGATTTCAGTGTTAAGATAGTCTTTTACTTCACGCACCACATTTTCATAATTCGGTGCTTCTTGCATTGTCCTTGGCTGACCTTGCATATGCATAATGCATACGGGTAAACCTGTTTTCGCAGCGACGTCTAGTGCATCCGGCTCATGAAGCGAGCGAATATCATTGATGATATGCATGCCTGCATTTGCGGCTTCCGCCATGACTAGTGCTTTAGATGTATCGACTGAAATCCACACATCAAAACGTTGTGCTATCGCTTCAACCACGGGGATAACCCTATCAAGTTCCTCATTCACAGAAACTTCGGCAGCGCCAGGGCGGGTTGATTCGCCACCAATATCAATGATAGCCGCACCGTGTTGGACCATTTTGGCCACATGTTCAAGCGCATCCTGATAACGATTATGAGTGCCACCATCTGAAAATGAATCAGGAGTAACATTCAAAATCCCCATCACCTTAGGCGTTGATAAGTCAAGGACACTGCCTCTCGCTTTGATCTGCATTGTTATTTTTCCTTAACGAAAAAAAACCCCAGCGAACTGGGGTCTTCGTATTTTATTTCACGACCGCTTATTGTGGCTTGCTGTCGTTATTGTCTGATGGGTTTGATTCATCAGCATTATTACTATTATCTGTCTTATTTGCTTCTTCAGTACTGTTTTTCGGCTCTTCAGATTGAGGTTTTTCAGCTGCGTTTGCTGCACCTTTACCAAATGTACCGGTCACATTACTGACTTTTTTGTCTTCATCCCAACCTGCAGGCTCACGAACTGGCCGACGATTCATTAAATCATCAATCATTGGCATATCGATAGTTTCATATTTTAACAATGCATCTTTCGTTGCATGTAGAATATCGATATTGTCTTCCAACGTTTTGTAAGCCAGTTGGTAACAGTAGTCTAAAATCTTCTTAATTTCTTCATCAACAATACGTGCTGTTTCATCAGAAATTCCAGAACCATTACCTGAAGAACGACCTAAGAACGCAGGGCCCTCTTCTTTCGAGTATTGCATTGGACCTAAACGGTCTGAGAAGCCCCATTGCGTTACCATGTTACGTGCAGTATTGGTTGCGAACTGAATATCGGAAGAAGCCCCCGTAGTGACTTTATCACGCCCATAAATCAGTTCTTCGGCAATACGACCTGCATAGGCTGTCGCAATCATACCTTCAAGTTTCAAGCGACTACGACTAACTTCATCACCTTCAGGTAAAAAGAATGCTACACCCAGCGCTTGGCCACGAGGAACAATGGTAACTTTGTGAACAGGGTCATGTTCAGGCATTAAATGACCGACAATCATATGGCCACCTTCATGGTAAGCCGTTGATTCTTTTTGTTCTTCGGTCATCATCAGAGAGCGACGCTCTGCACCCATCCAAATTTTGTCACGCGCTTTTTCGAATTCCACCATGGAAACAACACGCATATTTGCACGTGCAGCAAATAATGCAGCTTCGTTAACCAAGTTCGCCAATTCAGCACCTGAGAAGCCCGGTGTTGCGCGTGCAAGAATGAAAGTATCCACATTTGGGTCGATAGGAACACGACGCATATGCACTTTCAGAATTTGTTCACGACCGCGAACGTCTGGTAAGCCAACGACTACCTGACGGTCAAAACGACCTGGACGTAATAAAGCAGGGTCAAGTACGTCAGCACGGTTAGTTGCTGCGATTACAATGATCCCCTCATTACCTTCGAAACCGTCCATCTCAACCAGCATTTGGTTCAGTGTTTGCTCACGCTCATCGTGACCACCACCAAGACCTGCACCACGTTGACGACCTACTGCATCGATCTCATCAATAAAGATGATACAAGGCGCTGCTTTTTTCGCTTGTTCGAACATATCACGAACACGAGAAGCACCAACCCCCACAAACATTTCCACGAAGTCTGAACCGGAAATAGTAAAGAATGGGACTTTAGCTTCACCTGCGATAGCCTTCGCCAGTAAGGTTTTACCTGTACCAGGAGGCCCTACCATCAGGACGCCTTTGGGAATTTTACCACCAAGTTTTTGGAAACGAGCAGGTTCACGCAGAAACTCTACGATTTCGCCCACTTCTTCTTTGGCTTCATCACACCCAGCAACGTCCGCAAATGTAGTTTTGATCTGATCTTCTGTCAGCATGCGGGCTTTACTTTTGCCAAATGACATTGCCCCCTTGCCGCCACCGCCTTGCATCTGGCGCATGAAGAAAATCCAGACACCAATCAACAGAAGCATTGGGAACCAGGAAATAAAAATAGATGTCAGTAAGCTAGGTTCTTCTGGTGGTTCACCAACAACCGTCACATGCTTATTCAGCAAAGTATCTAACAGCTTCTCATCCTGCATAGGAAGATAAGTTGTATAGCGGCTATTATCAGCCTTTCTGACGTTAAGTTCACGACCGGTGATACGAACTTCACGTACCTGATCCTGGGCTAACTCATTGATAAACGTTGAATAATCAACTCTGCGACTATTCGAATCGCTTGGGCCAAAACTCTGGAACAAGGACATCAGAACAACTGCGATGACTAACCAGAGAATCAGGTTTTTCGCCATGTCACTCAAGGGATTAACCTCATATTACAACTGTGTTAACAAATAACGCTCAGGGTACTATAGTTTTAGCCCTGTCGCTACAATGTATACTTCACGCGATCGTGCCCGCGAAGATTCAGGTTTACGAACTTTTACTTTCGTAAACAGGGAGCGGATATCCCTAAGGTAATCGTCAAAGCCTTCTCCCTGAAACACTTTAACAATGAAACTTCCCCCAGGAGCCAATACAGAACGGCACATATCCAATGCTAATTCAACTAGATACATAGAGCGAGGAATATCAACCGCTGGTGTCCCACTCATATTTGGCGCCATGTCAGACATGACCACCTGTACTTTTTTGTCGCCAACGCGTTCTAACAAAGCGGCGAGAACGGCTTCATCGCGAAAATCCCCTTGCAGGAAATCAACACCAACGATTGGGTCCATCGGCAATAAGTCACAAGCAATAACCCGCCCATTATGACCTATTTGGCTAACAACGTATTGCGACCAACCACCAGGGGCTGCTCCTAAATCAACAACGGTCATACCTGGTTTAAAAATTTTATCACCTTGCTGGATTTCCTCCAGCTTAAACCATGCACGTGAGCGTAGCCCTTTTTTTTGTGCTTGCTGAACATATTTATCACTAAAATGCTCTTGCAACCAGCGACTTGAGCTTGCCGAACGTTTTTTATTGGCCATTGTGCTTTCCAACTATACTAAAAGAACTTCACCTAACTTGCTGCTTCTTTACCACCAAAAAGATATAATTGATGGTGATAGATATCAGATGGCGGTAGAATAAGCCATTTTCAATACTAACCAAGCAAAAAATCAATGAATCTTAATAAAAAACAAATTCAGCACCTAAAAAGTCTCGCTCACCACTTAAACCCTGTTGTTATGATCGGCAACAATGGTTTAACCGAAGGTGTTTTAGCTGAGATTGAACTCTCATTAGCGCATCATGAGCTTATCAAAGTCAAGATCGCAGGCGAAGACCGCGATACTAAAAATTTGATCGCTGATGCGATTGTTCGCGAAACTGGTGCAGTAAATGTACAAATCATCGGTAAAATTCTTGTTATCTACCGTCCTTCGGCAGACCGCAAAATCATTTTACCTAAATAATCCCCCATCATTTATATAAAAATGCCATTGAAAGCATGTTTTATATGGTGAAAAAGGCCGCCTGCGGCCTTTTTCTTTAAATCAGGGAAATAATATAACCAATTCAGGCAAATAGGAATCAGATATACTCAACTTTAAGAATTTCGAACTCGACATCGCCACCTGGGGTTTTAATCGAGACCGCATCATCAACTTCTTTGCCTACTAAGCCGCGTGCTATCGGTGAGTTCACTGAAATCAGATTGATCTTAATATCGGCTTCATCATCACCAACAATACGATACGTTAGCTCTTCGTCAGTATCAACATTCAATACTGTTACCGTTGAGCCAAAGATAACACGACCGTTATTGACCATTTTAGTGACATCGATCACTTGAGCGTGAGAAAGTTTACCTTCAATTTCTTGAATACGGCCCTCACAGAAACCTTGTTGCTCACGTGCTGCATGATATTCTGCATTTTCTTTTAAGTCACCGTGCTCACGCGCTTCCGCAATAGATGCAATAATTTCTGGGCGACGGACAGATTTAAGGAATTCAAGCTCTTCTCTTAGCTTATCCGCACCAAGTACCGTCATCGGGATCTGTTTCATTAATAAATACCTCGGTTCAATCCTATCTAAAAACAAGTATCTTCCTGATTTTGTAACAACAGTACACCGAACACCTACGTAAAACGGGGGTGTTCTAGTAAAAAAACGCAATCAGACTCATGTACTCATTTATCTTATCATAATGTACGCTATTTTAACTGAGACTTAATAACGGGTCACCGTTTACTTTCTTAGGCATTACACTTTAGTATGTATTATATGTCCACCCTAATGCGTGAAATATATGTCATTATTAACTTTAACCAGAAAATGGATAATCTCTTTAGGAATAACCTTAGCCAGTGCGCAAGCTCTAGCTATTCCTATTGATGAGTACAAACAATATTTACCTGATGGCACTAACCTTGCTCTGGTCGCGCAAAAAGTGGGAAGTAGTACTCCATTAATTGATTATAATGCGCAGCAAATGGCATTACCTGCAAGTACGCAGAAGGTTGTGACCGCTCTTGCTGCCCTGTTACAACTGGGGCCAGACTACCGTTTTATCACCAATTTTGAAACTGATGCAAAACTTAGCAACAACACGCTGACGGGTGATTTAGTGATCCGCTTCAGTGGTGACCCGACATTAACCCGCCAACAAATTCGCAATATGGCTAATGCATTAAAGCAGCTTGGGATCCATAAAGTGGATGGCGATCTCGTTGTTGATATTTCAGCTTTTACTAGCCATGACAAAGCACCCGGTTGGGTTTGGAATGATATGACCCAATGCTTTAGTGCGCCACCTGCAGCGGCTATTATTGACCGAAACTGTTTTTCCGTTTCTCTTTACCCCGCTGAAAAAGCAGGAGATTATGCATTCATTAAGGCGGCTAGTTTTTATCCTGTCAATATGTTCAGCGAAGTTAAAACATTAGCTAAAGGCTCCCCAGAAGCACGCTATTGCGAGCTTGATGTCGTCCCTGGTGAACTGAACCGCTACACCCTAACAGGTTGTTTAACTCAACGCAGTGACCCTCTACCACTTGCTTTTGCTGTACAAAACGGAGCGAGTTACTCTGGAGCGATTGTCAAAAATGAGTTAACCACCGCTGGCATTGAGCTAACAGGCCATGTAAAAAAACGTACATTCCAAGCACCTCAATCACAGGTATTAGTCAAAACTGAATCTAAGCCACTGCATGACTTGCTAAAAGTGATGCTAAAAAAATCCGATAATATGATAGCGGATACCGTTTTTCGTACTATTGGTCGAGAATATTATGGTGTTCCAGGAACTTGGCGGTCAGGATCTGACGCGGTAAGGCAAGTACTGAAGCAAAAAGCGGGGATCGACCTTGGCAATACCGTGATGGTTGATGGATCTGGTTTGTCCCGTCATAATTTGATCACGCCAGCAACGATGATGGAAGTTTTGCAATTTATCGCAAAAAACGATCAACAGCTTGATTTTATCTCCATGCTTCCGCTTGCAGGCCATGATGGCACATTGCGTTATCGCGGTGGCTTTGATGAGGCAGGAGTCAATGGTAAAGTTTCCGCCAAAACCGGGGCATTACAAGGGGTCTATAACCTCGCAGGCTTTATTACCACGGCGAGTGGGCAGCGAGTTGCCTTCGTGCAGTTTATTTCTGCGTATGCGGTACCACAAAACCAGCAGCGTACTCGTCGAGTTCCATTAGTACGGTTCGAAAGCCGCTTGTATAAAGATCTGTATCAGAAAAACTGATCACATCGATTTTAGACAGTAAAAAGGCGCTTTCGCGCCTTTTTACATTTCTAAGATAAACTATTTTTGGTAAATGATTTCGACACCTTCGTCGTCATCTTCATCCCAATCGTCATCCCAGTCATCATCAATATCATCAGCACCAGAAAGTTGCTCTTTGTGGTAGTCATCCCACATGAATTCAACTTTTTCAGGCTGCTGTGCATCTTCAGTGGTTGCCATATCACGCGGTTGAGTATTCATAAACTCCATGATATCCCAACACAGTGCTTTCACACCCTCGTGGTTAACCGCTGAAATCATGTAAAATTTATCTTCCCAGCCCATCGCTTTGGCAATTTCTGCTGCGCGCTCCGCTGACGCCTCTTCACCTAAAATATCAATCTTATTGAAGACTAACCAACGTGGTTTTGCTGCCAGCTTTTCACTGTATTTCTCTAACTCACTAATGATGATCTTCGCATTTTCGACAGGATCAGACTCATCGATAGGACAAATATCAACTAAGTGAAGCAAAACACGGCAGCGCTCTAAGTGTTTCAGGAATTGGATCCCAAGACCTGCACCTTCAGCTGCACCTTCGATCAACCCTGGAATATCGGCAACCACAAAGCTTTGTTCGTTATCCATACGCACAACGCCCAAGCTTGGGACTAAAGTGGTAAAGGGATAATCGGCAACTTTTGGCTTAGCGGCTGATACTGAACGAATAAATGTTGATTTACCCGCATTTGGCATACCAAGCATGCCCACATCCGCTAACAGCATTAACTCTAACAGTATTTCGCGGGTTTCCCCTTTTGTCCCCATTGTACGTTGACGTGGAGCACGATTTACTGAAGATTTAAAACGAGTATTTCCAAGACCATGGAAACCGCCCTTAGCGACCATGTGACGTTGTTCGTGACGCGTCATGTCACAGAGTATTTCGTTAGTCCCTAAGTCGCGTACACGCGTTCCTACAGGCACTTTCACTGTGATATCTTGACCACGCTTGCCCGTGCATTCACGGCTCTGGCCATTTTGACCACGTTCCGCACGAAATGATTTTTCAAAACGGTAATCGATTAACGTGTTGAGGTTTTCGTCCGCTTGTAAGTAAACGTCCCCACCATCGCCACCGTCACCACCGTCCGGTCCCCCTTTCGGGATGTATTTCTCACGGCGGAAGCTGACACAACCATTGCCACCATCTCCTGCCACGACCAATATTTTGGCTTCATCTACAAATTTCATAATTCTCTCTCCGCTTCTGAGCCGCATAACGCTGGATGGCTGTTCTACTCAGAGATGGTGCATCTTTAATACGTGTGTAGTTCATTAAAGATCAAATATCTGAATATAAAAAGCCCCGCAAAAGGTTTTTGCAGGGCTTTAATTCTGAATTAAAGGTCAGAAAACTTATTCAGCTTCGATGCTGATAAATTTACGATTGTTTGGACCTTTAACTTCAAATTTAACTTTACCGTCCGCTAATGCGAACAGAGTGTGGTCACGGCCACAACCTACGTTGTTACCTGCGTGGAACTTAGTACCACGTTGACGAACGATGATGCTACCTGCTAATACAGCTTCACCACCAAAACGTTTAACACCTAAACGTTTTGCTTCTGAGTCACGACCGTTACGAGTCGAACCACCAGCCTTTTTGTGTGCCATTAATCTGCTCTCCTAAATCTTAAGCGATGACAGTGATCTTAACATCAGTGAACCACTGACGATGACCCTGTTGTTTACGGCTATGTTTACGACGACGGAACTTGACGATTTTAACTTTTTCGCCACGACCGTGTGCAACCACTTCCGCTTTCACTTTAACGCCTTCAACGACAGGAGCACCGATTTGGATCTCATCGCCATTAGCAACCATTAGAACTTGATCAAATTCAACAGTTTCACCTGTTGCGATGTCCAGCTTTTCTAGGCGGACAGTTTGACCTTCGCTAACTCGGTGTTGTTTACCACCACTTTGGAAAACCGCGTACATATTAACTCCGCTTTCCGCGTACCCGTTAAATATTTCAATTCCAGAGCACGCTATAAAATATTCACAATAGGGCGCGAATTCTACGCAAAAAAGCATCAGAACACAAGCCAATAATGCGGTTAGATGACAAAAAATACGACTTTTTTCTCAATAACCGTTTTTGAGCATTGATTTAGTGCCTATTCACTCAATTGTTACTTATTTAAACATTTTTTGCATCACACCTGATAATCTTATAATTAATAATGTTATGCTAGAAAGATAACTGTTCTATCGGTCTCCCATTTTTTTATTTCGGGAATGAACCAAAAACTAATAATATGAATAAATTACAATGAATTTAGAATCTATCATTGAACTGACAACTGAGGATATGTCAGCGGTAAACGAAGCCATCCTCAGTCAATTGAATTCGGATGTTGCACTCATTAATCAGCTTGGTTATTACATCGTCAGTGGTGGCGGTAAAAGGATCCGGCCGATGATCGCAGTGCTTGCAGGTCGATCTTTAGGCTACTCGGGTCATAAACATACTCAAGTTGCTGCATTGATCGAGTTCATTCATACCGCAACGCTGCTACATGATGACGTCGTTGATGAGTCCGATATGCGTCGTGGAAAACAAACTGCAAATGCGGTTTTTGGTAATGCAGCGAGTGTCCTCGTGGGTGATTTCATTTACACTCGATCATTCCAGATGATGACGGATCTCGATTCAATGCGGGTGCTAAAACTGATGTCTGAAGCGACGAATGTGATCGCTGAAGGGGAAGTTTTACAGTTGATGAACTGCAACGATCCCAATATTACTGAAGAAAACTACATGCAAGTCATCTACAGTAAAACTGCACGTCTTTTTGAAGCAGCCGCCCACGCATCTGCGATTTTAGCGAATGCAACACCGGCACAAGAAAAAGCGCTACAAGATTATGGTCGCTATATTGGTACCGCTTTTCAGTTAATTGACGATCTTCTCGATTATGATGCAGACAATACTCAATTGGGGAAAAATACGGGTGATGATTTAGATGAGGGTAAGCCTACACTTCCCCTACTTCACGCTATGCAAAATGGTAATGAAGAAGAGTCCGCGTTGATCCGCCAAGCGATTGAGCAAGGCAATGGGCGCCACCTGTTAGATACGGTTCTGGCAACCATGAAACGCTGTGGTTCCCTTGAATATACCTATGCAAGAGCCCAAGAAGAAGCACAAAAAGCGATTGATGCCTTGAATGTAATTGAAGATTCAATTTATAAAGATGCATTGATCGGCTTAGCTTATATTGCAATCCAACGCCATTCTTAGTCACTAGAAAAGACAAAGTAGATCAAGAAAAGGGGAAACGTTATTTTTCCCCTTTGTCTTCTTCATCGATTTGAGCAAGTAGTGACGATAAGCCATAACGCAGGATATATTTGACTATTTTATTGCGCTCGGACTCTGTCAGTTGATAATACGCTTCTGACCAAATTTGCAATGCATCTGTTCTTTGGCTTTGGTAAATTACCGAAGGCTCATGTAAGCTAAGCTGCCCTTGGATTTCTCCCGGTAAGCTTTCAAAATAATACTCAACGGCTTTACCCTGTACCCCTCTTTTACGGCGGTTTTTCCAACCTTCTCGTCTTGCCATTAGGTTAATTCCCTGAGGAGATGTCGGGAGTCCTTCTAACCCAGCTAATTCTTTGGCAGTGAACCACAATTTTTTCATTTTTCAATTCACACTTATATTATGAAACCTGCTTTTCAGCCTACTAAAATGTCATCTGTTAAACCGTTTTTTAAATTCAATATAATATTATTTTTATATATTAATTATTTACACCTTAAGTAATTGTAAATTATTTATTATTAATTAAATTTATTAGCGCTAATGCCCCTTCGCGCATAATAAATGTCAGGATAATGTCTCGTTCTTGGCTGGAAAGCTGGTTATAAGCCTCTTGCCAAATAAAGGCATTATCATTTCGTTTTGCTTGATAAGGTGGTGAGGTTTCGTTAGCAAACTGACTTTCAAAAATATCGATAGGTAAAGAACTTATATGGTATTCCAGCGCTTTACCTTGAATACCTCTTCTTTTACGGTTGACCCAGTTTTCACGCCTTGCCATAGCATTAATACCTTGGGTTGTCATGGGAAGCCCTTGTAACCCAACCAACTCTTTTGCCGTTAGCCATTCCTTGTACATGCTGACCCTCCTAGTCATGATGACAATTTGATTTTCAGTTGTTGAAAACTATCTCTATTTTCTCAAAACCCCATTAACCTATTCGTTTTATTTATACCTATAAATAATAATATACAAATTATATTTGTTATTAGAATTCTAATTTCTTTTAATAACAGACAATTAAATAATTTACTCTCTAATAATTTAACTAATTTTATTAATTAATCTAGATATATTATGAGTTCAAGTAAAAAGTAGCATTAAATATGTTATTCCTATCCCTAACTAGAAAGAGTTAGTTTTAATAACAAAGATTTATCCTAACTCACAGTTATTCATTCTGACTTTCCATTTAATTTCATAAAAACCACGACAGTTTCATAAAATGAATTTTTAAGAAAAAATCAGAAATTATTTTGGGAAATTTCTGTTATTTTATTTCCAATAACGAAACGGATGTACTGAATGTACCATAATTTTCTGTTACTCGTACCATTAACTCTACATGATTCTAAGTGAAAAAAGGACTAAAAAATGATTTTACGGAAATCGGACTGGCACCCTGCAGATATCATTGCTGCTTTACGTAAACGTGGAACAACACTTGCTGCAATTTCACGTGAGGCTGGACTAAGCTCTTCAACGTTAGCTAATGCACTATCACGCCCTTGGCCTAAAGGGGAATGGATCATTGCAAATTTCTTAGCCATTCACCCTGCTGAAATTTGGCCAAGTCGTTATTACGACCCAATTACGGGGGATTTATTAGAAAGAAAAGTCAGAGTTAAAGCACCAGTGGAAGATTAGAAACTGCATGGGATATAGCGATAAGGCCGTGAAAAATCAATCAATGTATTCACGGCCTTATCTTTTGATAACAACCAAATAAAAAAGGTTGAGTTCCGAACGAAACTCAACCCTTCACAATTAGAAAAAGCGTTAATTGGCATTAGCCATTAATGAATTTTTCACCTAATTCGATATCTGCTTTTAATACATCTAGCATGTCTTTCAGCGCTTTTTCTTCAAATGCACTTAATTTACCAATTGGTAAATGTTTTTCGATACCGTTTCTGCCTAAAACGACTGGTTGTGCAAAGAAGCGAGCATATTCACCATCACCTTCAGTGTAAACACATTCAACCACATTGCTTTCACCTTGGAGACCACGAATTAACGATAAGCCTAAACGTGCAGCAGCTTGGCCCATCGATAAAGTTGCAGACCCACCACCCGCTTTCGCTTCAACGACTTCTGTACCTGCATTTTGAATGCGTTTAGTTAACGCTGCAACTTCTTCATCAGTGAAGCTAACACCTTCAATTTGAGATAACAGTGGCAGGATAGTCACACCAGAGTGGCCACCAATTACAGGCACTTCGATATCATTAACATTTTTGCCTTTTAGCTCAGCAACAAATGTATTAGAACGAATGATATCTAATGTCGTCACACCGAATAAACGGTTTTTATCATATACGCCTGCTTTTTTCAGGACTTCCGCAGCGATAGCAACGGTGGTATTCACTGGGTTAGTGATAATACCGATCAATGCTTTAGGACAGGTTTCAGCAATTTGTTGGATCAGATTACGGACGATACCCGCATTGATGTTAAATAAGTCAGAACGATCCATGCCTGGTTTACGTGCAACACCCGCAGAAATAAGAACAATGTCAGCACCTTTCAATGCAGGTTTTGCATCTTCGCCGGCAAAGCCTGTCACTTTAACATCAGTTGGGATATGGCTTAAGTCAGCAGCAACACCTGGAGTGACTGGTGCGATGTCGTAGAGGGAGAGTTCTGAACCTGCTGGGAGCTGGTTTTTGAGAAGAAGGGCGAGAGCCTGACCGATACCACCTGCTGCACCTAGGACTGCAACTTTCATTCTGAAACTCCTTAATTTGTACTTTTAAAAGATATCACTTTATTTGTTATACACTTAACACATTACGTATAAAAAACAATTTGTTAACAGATAGAGAGAGAGTTTAACGCAAGAGAACTTGTTTATTAATTGCCAGTATTCTAAACAAATTCCTTATCTGTTAATGAGATAACGGGCACTTTTTTAACAAATAGTTTTTCTGGGTGTTGCATTTCGCACAATAAGTTGTTTTTAGTGTATATTATTCAATCAAAAATATTTTTATTAACAATAAATTTACAGTAGACATCTGGAAAATTCATTGTTCTATTATGCTAATTTTTCATTTTCGCAATTTACTATAACTTAATACTTTTAACTACCAATCCAAAATGAGACGACTTAACCTTAAGTTATTCGCTGGTTACAAAATCATCATAACGCAATTTTGTTGCATAAAAATGCACTTTTACGGATAATACAACTTAATTCAATGCAAAAGAATGGGTTAATTATGCGCACTCCGTCTAAACAAGAAGACTTGGTTAAGGCTTTTAAAGCCCTACTTAAAGAAGAAAAATTTAGCTCGCAAGCTGAGATCGTCACAGCTTTGCAAGAAGAAGGCTTCGAAAATATTAACCAATCAAAAATTTCCAGAATGCTTACCAAATTTGGTGCTGTTCGCACCCGTAATGCAAAAATGGAAATGGTATATTGCCTACCTACAGAGCCTGGTGTCCCTACCGCTACCAGTCCACTCAAAAACTTGGTTTTGGATATAGACTATAACCCTTCTGTTGTCGTGATCAGAACGAGTCCTGGTGCTGCACAGCTTATTGCACGTTTGTTAGATTCATTAGGTAAAGCAGAAGGAATTTTAGGTAGTATTGCTGGTGATGATACTATCTTCTCAACACCCGCCAACAATTTCACCACAAAAGAATTATATGAAGCGATTTTAGCGTTATTTGAACAAGAGCTTTAATCTATTGATATACATTAGCTTAAGAGGGAAATTGATTTCCCTCTTATTGTTTTTGTCTGTTTCTATTCTATTTTGAGACATCATTTTGCTATTTGATATTTTCCGTAACGTCATACACTACGGTTTTCACTTCCTAATGCCAATTGCCTTTGGTTACCTATTTTGGCGAAAAAATTGGAAACTAGCGGCCCTGATAATGATTGCTACGATGGCTATCGATTTAGATCATCTGCTAGCTGATCCAATTTTCGACCCAGAGCGCTGTGGCATTGGTTTCCACCCACTCCATTCCTTTTGGGCTGCGGTTGTCTATGTCGTATTATTATTCATGCCATCATGGAAACTCAAAGCGATTGCGGTTGGCTGCTTGTTCCACCTTTTCACTGATTCACTAGATTGTTATATGGGAAGTTTAAAAAAAGAGATGAATAGCCCAATAACATTAAGTTTCATCACAGAGCCACACTCATTAAGTACGCCAAACATAAAAAAACCCAGCAATCATAAGGATCACTGGGTAATCGAGTATATCGCTAATAAAGCTTAATCATCTTGTTCTGTTTCTGCCTTTGCTTTCAAAGCTGCGAGCAATTTGCCATGAATGCCGCTAAAGCCACCATTGCTCATCACCAAAATATGATCGCCCGGTTGTGCGGTTTCAATAATCATATTGGTGAATGCCTCAATATCTGCGCTCCAACGAGCTGGTTGAACACATTTTTCAGCGATGTCTGTCACCATCCAAGGAATATTGGCGGGTTGGAAAAGAAACACTTCATCTGCACGGCCAAGCGCAGGCGCAATATCATTTTTATTGATACCCATTTTCATCGTATTCGAGCGAGGCTCGAGTACCGCAAGAATACGTGAAGTTCCGCCAACTTTGCTGCGAAGTGCTTCTAACGTTGCCAAAATAGCAGTTGGGTGATGCGCGAAGTCATCGTAAACACTGACACCATTTTCAACACCACGTAGCTCAAGGCGACGGCGTGCATTGATAAAACTATTCAAAGCGAGGCAAGCTTCTTTTACTGGAACGCCCACATGGTGAGCCGCTGCAATCGCCATCAATGCATTTTGGATGTTGTGGTTACCCACTTGTGACCAAGTGACTTCTCCAACTTTTTCCTGCTGGTAGTACACAGCAAAGTGGCTGCCGTCGTGGCTGAGTTTCTCTGCTTGCCATCCGCCGTGCTCCCCACCCACCAGCTCTTGCTCACTCCAGCAACCCATTCCAATCACTTGTTTTAAATGATTGTCGTTGTCAGGTGTGAAAATTTTGCCGCTGGCTGGCACAATACGTACAAGATGATGGAACTGTTTTTGAATCGCTTCGAGGTTTTCAAAAATATCCGCATGGTCGAATTCAAGGTTGTTCAATACCAAGGTTTTCGGGCTGTAATGCACAAATTTAGAACGCTTATCAAAGAATGCACAGTCATACTCATCCGCTTCAATAACAAAAAACGGGCTTTCACCAATCTTAGCGGAGACATCAAAATTCCCTGGAACACCGCCAATTAGAAAGCCAGGCTTGTAACCACAGTCTTCTAAGATCCATGCAAGCATTCCTGCAGTAGTCGTTTTACCATGGGTCCCCGCCACAGCTAGTACCCAACGTTCAGGTAACACGTGGTCATGAAGCCACTGTGGGCCAGATGTATACGGTAAGCCTCTTTCTAGAACAGCTTCGACACAAGGGTTACCACGCGTCATTGCATTACCAATCACGACCATATCCGGTATTGGGTCAAGTTGAGCCGGATCATACCCCTGAATGAGTTCAATCCCTTGATTTTCAAGTAATGTGCTCATCGGTGGATACACATTGGCATCCGAACCCGTCACTTTATGTCCTAAAGAACGAGCCAATATTGCTAAGCTTCCCATAAAGGTGCCGCATATACCTAAAATATGTATGTGCATTCTTTTTCATCCAATTAGCATGAGGTTGGTCACTATTCTACCCATCAAAAACAGGTTTATAAATGCATTAACCTATTAATCTTTTTTTTATTTAGTTAAACTCTTCCCGCGCGAGGGTAAATGCCCCGCAAAACCTCTGTCAATTTTATTCAGGACCTTCGTCATGAAAACATTAGGCGAATTCATCGTCGAAAAGCAACAAGATTTTCCTCATGCAACAGGTGAGCTGACTTCTTTATTATCAGCTATCAAACTGGGCGCTAAAATTATCCATCGTGATATTAATAAAGCTGGACTTGTCGATATTCTTGGCACTAACGGTGTTTCGAATATTCAAGGTGAAGTTCAGATGAAGCTTGACCTGTATGCAAACGAAAAACTAAAAGCGGCTTTAAAAGCACGCGGAGAAGTCGCCGGTATCGCCTCTGAAGAAGAAGACGAAATTGTCATTTTCGAAGGAGACCGCGCAGAAAACGCAAAATATGTTGTTTTAATGGACCCACTTGATGGTTCTTCGAACATCGATGTAAACGTTTCCGTTGGAACAATTTTCTCCATTTACCATCGTATTACACCGATTGGCCAACCGGTTACAGAAGCGGATTTCCTGCAACCAGGTAACCGCCAAGTGGCTGCGGGCTACGTGGTTTACGGTTCATCAACGATGTTAGTTTACACCACGGGTGTTGGTGTACACGCGTTTACTTACGACCCATCATTGGGCGTGTTCTGCTTGTCTCATGAAAAAGTGATGTTCCCATCAGAAGGAAAAATGTACTCCATCAATGAAGGCAACTATATCAAGTTCCCGATGGGTGTTAAAAAGTACATTAAATATTGCCAAGAAGAAGATAAAGCAACAAATCGCCCGTATACCACACGTTATATCGGTTCTTTGGTTGCAGACTTCCATCGTAACTTGCTCAAAGGGGGAATTTATATTTACCCAAGTACGGCAAGCCATCCCAATGGAAAACTGCGCCTTCTGTACGAATGTAACCCAATTGCATTTTTAGCAGAGCAAGCCGGTGGTAAAGCCAGTGATGGAGCAAACCGCATTTTAGATATCATACCTAGCGAATTACACCAACGTGCGCCGTTCTTTGTCGGAACAGAGTCGATGGTAGAAAAAGCAGAATCATTTATGCGTGAATTCCCTGACACGGAATAATCTAATTCATTAATTATAAGGCGGGGCTTCCCGCCTTTTTTGTTCCTTTTTTTCACCAACTAGTGAGTTTTGCCCCCTTTTACGGCTATAATGTCCCTCACGCTATCTACTCTATTATTTAATTTGCCTAAAAACGGCAACACATTAAAATGAGTAAATTCATTATTCACACAAAGGATACATTTAAATGGGCCTGAACAATGTACCGGCAGGTAAAGATCTGCCAGAAGATATCTATGTTATCATCGAGATCCCAGCGAACGCAGATCCTATCAAATATGAAGTTGATAAAGACTCTGGTGCGCTGTTTGTAGACCGTTTCATGTCAACCGCGATGTTCTATCCATGCAACTATGGTTACATCAACAACACCCTGTCTTTAGATGGCGACCCAGTTGATGTATTAGTTCCAACTCCATACCCATTACAACCAGGCTCAGTCATCCGTTGCCGCCCTGTTGGCGTCCTAAAAATGACTGACGAGTCTGGTGAAGATGCAAAATTAGTGGCTGTTCCGCACACTAAATTAAGCAAAGAATACGATCACATCAAAGATGTGAACGACCTGCCAGAATTACTGCGTGCTCAAATTACTCATTTCTTTGAACATTACAAAGATTTAGAAAAAGGTAAATGGGTTAAAGTTGACGGTTGGGAAGATGCAGCATCTGCAAAAGCAGAGATCATCGAATCTTTCGAACGCGCTGCAAAAAAATAATCACCCTTTAAGGGCATAATGAAAGCACTGGTTAATATCAGTGCTTTTTTATGGGCTCTAATAGGTTGATTAGGTCATAAAGTAAAAACGCCAGCTATTATTGCTGGCGTTTTATATTTTACAACTCGATAGCGAGTCTTAAACCGTTATACTTCTTCATCACGTTTCAACCAGTCGCCACTCTTTATTTGGCGTAGACCATCAACGGAATGTTTATATAGATAAATCCAAGCGTTGCCATACGGCGTTGGGATGAGCTCCCTCACATAGTCTTGAGAATTTTTCTTTAACTCATCTAACTCTGTCAAAATGGACGGGTTGATTCGATACACTTCGCACTCTATCGCCCCATCCCCTTTGACAACTGCTGGATAATATCCAAGATCATACAGTTCATAGCCTTCTAGCTTATGTTCACCGAGTAGCTGAGCATAAGTCATCCAGTGATGATTTCCTTGCTTTTGTCTTAAGCTGCCATAAACAATTACACGCATAATCTAAAACTCAAATTGGTAAAGGAGATCCAATGCCTGATTAACACCAGACACAGCTTCTAAATACAGTTTTGGCATCAACCGATAACGTAAAGTTAACGTCGCCAATGAGTCAAAGATACCAACTCCATACTTCACTTGTAAATCATTAGTGATCTTACCGCTTACAACGACTTGAGAACCATCCCCCACACCTTGGGTATCGACGGCTAAATCAGAGACTCCAAATGTCTCACCAATTTTACCCACGAGTTGCCCACTTTGTGCTACACCTAAGCCTATTAACATAGATGTCATTTGTGAACCATTTGCGTCCCCACTGTCTAAGCCCTCTCCTCTTAATAAGTAAGACAGCGCTTCTTGCTGTGTTTTCGCCGGTTCAGAGAATATTTCTACTTTTGGTTTATCCGCAAGGCCTGTGACCTTCACCCCGGCAATCACGTTATCTGCGGTATTGTCTGGGTTACGAATCGCTTCTAAGTTTAAGAATGGTTGGTCTGCAGGGCCCGAGAACTGAATTTGGCCTTTACGGACAATCAAATCTTGCCCATAAGCACGGAAACGGCCAGCCGGAATATCTACTTGACCATTAATGTGCAAGCCATGGATATTCTGAACCACTTTCAATAAACCGGTCAGACGTGCTTTTAAGCCAAATGCATCTAGTTGCACATCGTTGCCAATTTTAATATCCAAATTGGTCTGAATAGGAATGGATGGCGCTTTTTCCTCAATTGGCTGTAAATTGCTATCTAACATCACCACATCTGAAGACGCGCTTACCGCCGACTCAGGGAGTTCTTGAACAGTAATTCGAGCCCATGGAATATTGACGGTACCCTTTAACGTGAGTACCGAAGGTGATGCATCAAATACAATATCCGGTTGAACATCAATTTGGATCATCGGCGGTAAAGAAACGCGGAGGTTATTACCTCTCGCCATGACTTTTGCCCGCCACGCATCAATATTTCGCCAGTCCGCATCACCATCAATGTTCAGATAGCCCTCTGGCGTATTTATCTGACCATTCATTACTGAGCTTGTGCCGTTGAAATTAATACCTAAATGACCACTTTTGATATCAAATGGGATCATTGCCGATCTCACTTCTAAACTCGAAAGCGCTAAACTACCATTTAATAATGGGTTATTTGCTGACCCACTTAAACGTAAATTCGCACTCAAGCGCCCATTCGCCACTTCCTTCTGGCCTAGCAACGGCTTGATTAAATCTAATGTCACCGAATTAATTTCAACATTACCTGACAGTAAGCGGCGTTTCTCAATATCAGACACTTGGATATTGCCGCGCATTTGCCCATTATTCGTTAGCCCAAACAGCCAGTTAAGGTCTGCCTTGCCATTTTTTAAGCCCGCACTTAACGTTAAGGTATCAAAAGCAATAGGTAAACGAGTACCATCCACAAACTGAACCGCTTTGACATCATTTCCTCGCAAGTCCAGCTTCACTTGTGGCATGCTACCATCTGCTTTCCAAATGGCATTAGCTTTACCCGTAAATACGCCACTGACTCGAGTATCTTGTGGCATAAATGGTTTGATCATGGCGAGATCAAAACGTTCTAGCACGATATCCGCGCTACCACTTTTACCGGCTTTAATCGGTTTTGGTACACACAAACGGGCATTCGGGTTAACCCAACAATGTCTGCCAATGGTCACTTCTTGTGTTTGGTTGGCATAATCGAGTGACATCGCTTGGTTTAAGCGCCATTCACCCACCACCGTATCAAATAAGGTGTTGGTTAAATTCCCTTTCCACACTTCAGTCTGCCGGTCAAAACTGCCTGCTAATGCTAATTGACCCGAAACTGGCTCACCCTTCATATTCAATTTTAACGTATGCTGTTTTTCACTGCCTTTCGCATCTAAAGTCAGGTTACTGACAACAAGGTCACCTTGTTTTAACTGACGCAAAACAACAGATAGGTTCCCTTTAATTTGTTCGCCTGTTGCCACATTTCCTTTGATAACAACATTTTCGATAGCGAGGTCATCCTGCCACTTCACGCCGCGTGCAGTGAGGTCAACAAGCGCTTCTGGCGTCTCTAAATTACCCCGTAATTTCATATCACCGGCAATCACGCCACCTAAGCCAGGCAGCAAACCATTAAGTGCAGGGGCATTAATTTTGGCATCAAGGTTCCATTTATCAGCAAGGGAGCCTTTTATATCGACATTATTTTTACCCAGTGCCAAATTAAAGTTTGGAATATCCCATTGGCCTGCTGCGTTACCTTTGGCTTTGCCGCGCGCTTTCAAGAGATTATTTTTGACATTACCATCCAAAATAATTTCAGGGATATCTAACTGCCAGCTACCACCGTATAAACTTCCACGAGTAGCAATCTTGCCATCCACTTTAGCAGGCCATTCAGGATACTGTTTAGCCGTATTAATACCCGAAAGAGTCAATACCGCATTCCAACTAATCGCCTTACTCCAGTCCGCCACACCTGTAATATCTGCATTACCCTGTAAAGCAGCTAAGCGTAAGCGAGTTAAATTAATTTGCTCTTCATTACCTTTCGCATCTAATAGCAAGGTAGAGGGAGGGAGATCCTGCCCAGTGATCGCTGAACGTACAGACATATCATAAGCCGATGGCCGGCCATTTAGGCGCAGACGAGTCCCATCGAGTTGATATTGCGCCTCCCCCACTAACGGCCACGTTAACTTATCACTTTCTAATGTAAGCAAAATAGGCAGGTCTGCTTGTGACAAATCCGTTTCTGCATCTAATTTCGCATTAATTGGCCCGTGTAAGTTCAATGCCAATTTTAGCTCATCAACCAAACCGCCTTTTAAGGAGAGGTCTATTTTTTGCCCGTCTAAATCCTCTAAACGGCTTTCCCCCACGACCGACAATGAGACTGGCCATTTATCTTGCAATGTTGCTGTGCCAGATAACGCAATATTCCCCTGCGGTGCATCGACTTTTAACTGTTTAACTAAAACTTGTTGCCCTTCATTCGAAAGACTCAAGTGTAATTGGTTAATTTTAAGTTCAGTCGCTCCCGTTAATTGAAAATTCGAAGCATTAATGCCATCAACATTTAAATCAACAGGTAAAATAACTTCTGGTAGTTCAGCGAGTAACGGTTTAGAAAATAGCGCTTTTAATTCGTCCGCTAATGATTTTTGTTCATTAGTCGGCGTTGGCTCTGGCAGTTTCTCTTCAACGACGGCATCTGATTTGGTTTCAGGTAAATTAATTGCCAAATCCATGATATCGGTTGGAATGATAGTGATCGCTTTTCCTTCCCACGTGATCCCTGTGGTAAATTTGGCTAAATCGATGTCCATGCCATCCACATTGACGTGCGTTGAAACCAAAGCCAATTGATTCAAACGAATAGTCAAAGGTGCCTTGAGTTCAGTCAAAGGTTCAGATGGTGGTGTTTCTTCTGAAGGAGGAAACTGCGTGGTATCCACATTGACAGTGACATTTTCTGTGCCTAAGTTGTCGACACAGAGTTCACGACTGGTTAAACAACCTAAACGTACCGCTAAATTTAATTTCCCTGCGTTAACATCAACCCCTGGCATTTGGTATTTAACGCCGCTTAGCGTTAAGTTACTAATATCCCCGTCAATTTTATCAATGGTTAATTCAGGAACAAAGCGTGTCGCTGTATTTAATGCAAAGTGAAGACCAGACTGGGTTCCAATCACCCAACTGAGTGCGGCAACAACCAGAACAAGAATTAATAAAATGGAAAGACTGGTCCATTTTAGCCACTTCAACCACCTCATAACTCAGTCCCCAAGCCGATATAAAACTGTATTTTGTTGTTATCTGGATCACCGATAGGTTTTGCTAAGTCTAATTTTATTGGACCAACCGGTGAGACCCAGCGGATACCAATTCCCGCACCCGTTTTAAAATCATTATCTTTAAAATTATCAACGGCTTCACCACTATCAATAAAGGTTGCTCCCCACCAATTCCCTGTAAAGTTATATTGGTATTCCACAGAGCCTACCGCCAATTTTGATGCCCCTGTTAGTTTACCTTTACTATCTTCTGGCGAGATCTTTTGATAGCCATATCCACGCACGCTGCCGTCACCACCCGCAAAGAAACGCAAGTCCGGTGGAACTTTGTCGAAGTCATTGGTTTCAATCCAGCCGATATTTCCACGAACGACAAAGCGATGACCTTCCCATGGCGTTCTGATCCATACATTTTTGGCTTGTAGTACAGCGAAGTCGATATCTGAACCCCATATTTTATTCGAATAATCAATAGAATAACGTTGGCTATCACCCCATGTTGGCATCACACCGCCGCGTTGGCGAATGCGGCTCACATAGGCCCCGGGATATAGCAACATGGTCGTATTCGTCACGTTGGCTTGGGTAAAGTTACTCAGCATCCAACGCATGTTTACACCATACTGCCAACCGGATGAATAATCCCAATTACGAGACACATTCAAGGTTGTTGTATTCGCTTGGGTATCATTTAAATCTGTCCGTTTAAAGCCCCCTTGAACCGCATAATATTGCTCAAGCGGGTTCGCTTTTAATGGAATTTTATAGCTCGCATCAATTAATTGTTCTGGTTGGGATAAACTAATATTTGACGTTAAACTCTGCCCACGGGAGTTGATCCACGGCTTATTCCATGTCGCTTTAACGCGAGGACCTACATCTGTTGCATACCCCCCACCAAGCTCAATAAAATTTTTGGCTCTAGGCGTCATCACCGCTTCCATCGGCAATTCATAGGAGTTTTCTTTTCGAGCACTCACGATGCGCGGCGTCACAATCGCAGAAGTGAACCAACCTGTTTCTGCTAACCGACGATTAAATTCAGCGAGTTGCTCTGATGTGTAGTATTCCCCTTTTTTGAAAGGCGCAAGGTTGTTCAGGTAATCTTCACGAATTTGTGAGCCTGAATAAGAAATGGCACCAAACCGATAGCGTTCACCACTGTTAAAATCAAAATCCCAATAAGCCGCATGGTGATCAAGAGAAATACCCAATTGGCTTTTCTCCATCATCGCATCAAAATAACCTTTACGAACCGCTAAGCTGTTAAAGCGCCCTTTGAATTCTTCGTATTCGCCATCATTTTGAACAGTATCAAGCTTTGGCGTATATTGTTTGAGCATCTTTTCATAGGCTGGATCCGTTTTTGCTCCACCTTGTAACTCAACATTCACCCCTTTTAATAAAATAGGTTCCCCAGGAGTGACCTTGGCGGTTAAAACGGAACGAGCAGGCGGGGTTTTTTCTTCATAGCTAAACTCAACCGTGGGTTGGTAATAACCTAAAGGCTTTAAACCTTCTTTAATTGCTTTCTCAACACGGGCTCGAAAACGGCCGTTTGGCACAACTTCATCTTGCGATATATTAGATAGCTGTACGCGAACGTTTTGATTAAGTTGTCCTTCAAGGCCTTCAATATTAAGACGAAGATTAGCTGCGAGTGCCACAGGCACTGCCGCAGTTAGGCAGAGAAAACAAATTAGAGGGTATTTCGACACGCCTACTCCTAAGGTGATTGTTCGATTGACTAAATACTTCATATCAATTTATTTTGAGTAAAATTCGCCATAGACACAAGTTTTCATCCCCATTTTTAGATTATTTGTACGGTCAATATATATAGGAATCATTATGCCTTTTAATAAATTTCACTCTGCAAGTATTGCACAACCTCTGCCCGGCAGAGCAACTGCTATGACCTACTCACCATATCATGCACTTAACCATCATTCGATTGAGATTATTCCTAAGAATATGAAAGTTGCTTATTTTGCCATGGGCTGTTTTTGGGGAGTCGAACGACTATTTTGGCAGCAAGCTGGTGTTTATTCAACATCTGTAGGGTATTGTGGTGGTGTGACCCCTAACCCTACCTACGAAGAAGTTTGTTCAGAGCGAACTGGCCACGCAGAAGCGGTTCGTGTTGTTTTTGACCCGAAAATTATCAGTTACACCCAATTATTAGCTTTATTTTGGGAAAACCATGACCCCGCACAAGGTATGCGCCAAGGGAATGATATGGGGAGTCAATATCGTTCTGCCATTTATACTGTGTCTGATGAACAAGACCAACAAGCGATGGAGACACTGCAAGCTTACCAAGAGGCAATGAAAGCACAACATGACCCTCGTGCAATCACAACCGAAATAGCGCCATTAGACACTTTCTATTTCGCAGAAGATTACCACCAGCAGTATTTATACAAAAATCCAAATGGATATTGTGGATTAGGAGGAATTGGTGTTTGTTTACCACCTTCATTAAAAAGCTAAATCAATAGGTTAGTGCTGTAAATTCACTTTACAAATCGTTCAGGCTGTCTATCTATATTACTTAAGGCAGTTTGAATGATGATGAATATCTAGGCAGATAAATCACCTCAGTGCTATACTCATGCAACATATCAACAATTTGCGCATATTGCGCAACATATATTTGCATACTCAATATATTAAAATACACGAGACTATGCCTTCAGAGATCTTTGAATTTAATGGATTCTCCCTTTGATTGGCTGGATAACTTATGCTCAACAGTTTATTAATCGTTCTATTATTATGTGCAATCAGCGCATTCTTTTCTTTGTCAGAAATTTCTCTGGCAGCTTCCCGCCGTATTAAACTTAAGCTCATGGCCGATGAGGGCAACATTAACGCGGCTCGCGTGCTTAAATTACAAGAAATGCCGGGAATGTTCTTTACCGTCGTTCAAATTGGTTTAAATGCCGTTGCTATCCTTGCAGGTATTGTCGGGGAATCTGCGTTTTCTCCTGCTTTGTACGATATCTTTATTCAGTTTTTATCCCCAAGCTGGGCCCAACAAGTTTCATCCATCCTATCGTTCACCATTGTCACGAGCTTGTTTATTTTAGTGGCTGATTTAACGCCAAAACGTATCGGTATGGTAAAACCTGAAGCCATTGCTATTCGTATCGTGAATCCGATGCGCTTCTGCTTAGTGATACTGGGCCCATTCGTTTGGTTTTTTAATGGTCTCGCTAACCTAATTTTTAAATTATTCAAATTACCTACATCACGTAATGAAGACATCACTTCTGATGATATTTTTGCGGTTGTTGAAGCGGGTGCTGTCGCGGGTGTGTTACGTAAGCAAGAACATGAATTAATTGAGAATGTCTTTGAACTAGAATCACGTACTGTACCATCGGCTATGACCCCGCGTGAAAGTATCATCTATTTTGACAAAAACGAGTCAGAAGAAAGTATCAAACATAAAATATCAACCCAGCCACATTCTAAGTTCTTGGTCTGTGCGGGGGATATTGACCATGTTATCGGCTATGTTGATTCAAAAGAATTACTTAATCGTGTACTCAATGGGCAAAGTTTAAGCTTAAAAGAAGGTGCTCACATTAGAAATACGCTAATGATCCCTGACACCTTATCACTATCAGATACCTTAGAAGCCTTTAAAGCAAATGCGGTCGATTTTGCTGTTATTCTCAACGAATATGCATTGGTCATGGGTATCATTACCATCAATGATGTAATGATCACTTTAATGGGTGATTTAATTGGTCCAGGGCAAGAAGAGCAAATCGTGGTCCGTGATGAGAATTCTTGGTTAGTTGAAGGTGGAACGCCAATCGAAGATGTGATGCGCATTTTGGATATTGATGATTTCCCTGACTTTAGCAACTATGAAACCATCGCAGGGTTTATGATGTACCGGTTAAGAAGAATGCCGAAGCGGACAGATTATGTGAAATATGCGGGTTATAAATTTGAAGTCGTCGATATCGATAATTACAAAATTGACCAACTACTCGTAACTCGCCTTACTACGGTGCCATCACCTGTGGTTGTACAGCCCGGAAAAAATACTATTGAAACGGCTGACGCAAAACAACAAACAAAAGATACTGAACATTAGTGCTTGATAGCGAAGCCGTTTCTTTCAATGCGCCACCCATGTGGCGCGTTGTTAACCAAAACCTTCTTGATTAACCTAACCCAGTTCCGCCTGCAATAATGAAACCTGTTTATTGACCTCACTCATCACATTGTAATGGCGCTTATCACTGATTTTAGGTGGTAGAATTTTCCCATAATTAAACTCAAATGCCCCAAAATCCTTAATATAGAGCCTGCCACGGAATAGCGTTTTGACGTAAAGAGCAATCTTCGATGGGTTATAACGGTTAAAAATTTTCATTAGAACTTTGCCTCCCCTTTGTTCTTACGATATTCAATAACTCATACCGTACAATAATCATAGACCAGAAATTTTTACTTTGGTTCTAAAATTGCAGTTTTATTCAATTTGCTGACATAACATGACACTGTAAATTAACTGTTAAAACCCCATAAACTTTGCTTTTATTCTAAATTTTAAAAAAATGTTAAATTACCTCTTGAAACTCATCCGATGAGCTATGCTATAAATAGTCTTCATCAGACAAACCACTAGGCTCACATGGCAAAATCATCAATCAAGGGGCTTTTATGATAAGAAATTATTTACTTTTAATATGTTTGCTTGGGGTATCAGCAGTAGCTTCTGCAGCAAATATTCAATTAAACCAATCTGTTCCTGCTATTTCCGTCACCGATAAAGGTGAGCTTGTGATGAATAATGAAGGGAAGTTGGAGTATCAACCGTGGAAAAGCCAACAACTCGTTGGGAAGGTGCGTACTATCCAGCACATTGCAGGCCGCTCTTCAGCAAAAGAGCTCAATGCCCCCTTAGTTGAAGCTATCAAGCAAGCCAAATTCCCTCATGATACCTATCAGACAACGACAATCATTAATACCGATGATGCAATTTTTGGTACTGGTGTCTTTGTTAAAAATAGCGTTGAAGATAGCAAAAAAGAGTTTCCTTACTCACAATTTATTGTTGATAATGAGGGGACAGTAAAGAACGCATGGGGCTTGAAACCAGAAAGCTCGGCGATTATCGTATTGGATAATCAAGGAAAAGTGTTGTTTTTCAAAGATGGTGAATTAAATACCCAAGAAATTCAAAAAGTCATTAGTTTATTAGTCTCATCGCTAAACCAATAAGGGCAAACTTTTACTATGTCGTCGTGTGGGTCACTTCGCACACGACGTCTGTAATTAACCCTATCTCGCTTGAGCTAGAAATAGTGAGTTATGCTAAAATACCCTTACACTAAATATGCATAATTATGATTAATTTTTTCATAAACAAGCATGGCTAATGTGCTCATTATCACGTTTTTATTTCATTCCAATAGACTTTGGCACAAAATCCACCATTAGTACCGTGAGTAAAAATAACCTGCAAATGATGCAATTGTGCAACTCGCTTAACAATAGAGAGCCCTAAGCCACTCCCTGTCTTTTCTTGCCCCGGCGGACGATAAAAACGTTCACCTAGGCGCTGTAAAACCTCAGGTGTCACGCCATCACCATCATCTTGAATTTCAAGATGATCTGTATACAAAATAATTTCGACTCGCCCCGCTATTTTTCCATAACGTATTGCATTATTGAGTAAATTTCTCAGTAACGCGTTGAGTAGTAATGGTTGGCCTTGAAAATCAGGGGGGCAACTAACTAACGTGTTTATTATCGTTGTTTGCTGCTCTTGAGCTTCGGGCTCCACATCTTTTATCGCCGATTCAATTAATGCGGGCCAAGATACAACTGTAATATCATCGAGTTGCGTGGATGATTCTAGCCGAGACAACATGAGTAGTTGGTCAACAAGCCTAGTCGCCCTATCAATACCTTCCGATAAATTCGCCACTGCATGGTTACGGATCGCGTTATTATTCCCCGCAATTTGTACCACTTCCGCCTGCACCCTTAACGCTGCGAGTGGGCTACGTAATTCATGAGCAGCATCCGAGGTAAATTGTCGCTCGCGAGCAAACATGTCATTAATACGGCCAAACAACACATTCATAGAGTCAATAATAGGTCTGACTTCACTAGGAATACGCGTTACTTGTACTGGGGTTAATTCATCGGGTTTTCGGTGATACAACTGCTTTGCTACATCCTTCAATGGACGTAAAGCTCGTGTAAGCAGCCATAAAAATAGCAATAACATAATTGGCAAAGCAATTAACCAAGGCATAAATTGTGCCACCATAATATCGGTTGCCATTTCTTGCCGGTATTCCCACTCCTGCCCTACCGCGATAACATATTGACCATCTTGAGATTTTAGCCATACAAAGCGCCAAGGATCGTCACTTCCTTCGATCATTCCATCCGTAAAACCTTCTCGTTTAAATTGATAGACAATATCTCTACCATTATCACCGTCGTTTAAAACCATTTCACCAACAGGTGTAAAGATAGCAAATGCCAGTGCATCGTCATCCTGATGCCCGCGGTTCTTGCGTAATAATTTTTTGGTTTTAGTCAGTGAAGGCCGGCTCAATTCGAAGTCTGATGGCAAAACAGATAACCGTTTAGCAAACGCCATTTGCTGGGTATCAAACAGTTCATTGATCGTTTTATAGCTTTGATACCAGGCTAGCGAACTGGCGATCCCCCATGTCAGCAAAGCTAATAGGAGTAGCATTAACGTGAGTTTCAGCCTAAGACTAAATGTCTTCATCATGTATCATCACCTAACCGATAGCCTACACCGTGAATAGTTCGAATAAATTTATTACCTAATTTACGTCGTAAATGGTGGATGTGTACCTCAACCGAGTTACTAGAGACTTCCTCATCCCAGTTATATAATTTTTCTTCAATTAAAGGGCGAGAAAAAACTTTATTTGGGTTATGCATAAATAAAGACAGTAAAGCGAACTCTTTGCCTTTTAGCTGTACAGGCTCACCTTGCTGTGTCACCGTCATTGCAATTGGGTCCATTTCGACATCGCCATGCGTAAGTTTAGAAGACAGCTGCCCACTTCTGCGGCGGATCAACGCTTGCAAACGCGCCATGACTTCCATTAAAGCGAATGGTTTACACAGATAATCATCAGCCCCTTGCTGAAGCCCTTGAACACGTTGATCCAATGCATCTCGTGCCGTCAAAATCAAGACAGGCTCATCACGCCCTTCTTTGCGCCAATGTTTTAAAATATCCATGCCATCAATATTGGGTAACGAAAGGTCGAGTACAACAGCATCATAAGGTGCATCAAATACAGCCAGTTGTCCTTGTTTACCATCCATAAACCAATCAACCGTAAACCCTAGCTGCGTTAAACCCACTTTTAAACCGTCACCAATTAACCGGTCATCTTCAATTAAAAGAATTCGCATAATCTCCCCCACAACAGAATATTATTATATTTATCCCATCAGCCTTAAGATGACTAGCTATTATTAATGAAATTAAAAATATAATTCGTTAGTTAAGTTTCTTAAGATCCTGTTAAGATTTACTTGGTTTAATACCCTCCATACAAACAAATTCATGTCCATTTGGAGATACTGATGATGAAAAAATTACCTATAATCGCTTTAGTCGCTGCACTCGCAAGTGCACCTGTTTTCGCTGCAAATGGTGGATTTGACGGCCCAGGCGCGGTCACAAATACAACAACTCAAACCTCTAAAACGGGTGGTTTTATCGGCCCAAATAGTGGGGAAATGACGGTTGCAAAAGCGCTTGATATGTCAGATGACAGCTGGGTTATTTTACGTGGGAATATCGTCAAACAACTCGACCATAAACATTATGAATTCACCGATGGTACTGGCACTATTAATTTAGAAATCAGCGAAAAGCGTTGGAATGGTGTAAATGTGACGCCAAAAGATAAAGTTGAAATTCGCGGTAAAATTGATAAAGACTGGAACTCAAGAGAAGTCGAAGTTAAACAAATCCAAATTATTAAATAATTCACCACGTTTACAATGGGGCCTGCTTTAAAGCAGGCCCCATCTAAATCCTATTTTATACAGAAATTAACAGTGCTACATTAACAAAATCATTTTTGTTTTTTAAGGCTGCTTAATGACTGTAAAACGTCCTAACATACGAAATATTCAAGAGAAACTACTTTCAGATAATTGGTATATTTTAAAAAAATATACTTATGAGTTACAACGACAAGATGGTAGTTGGCAACAGCAAGAGCGCGAAGTCTATGACAGAGGGAATGGCGCTGTTATTTTGTTATATAACAAAATAAAGAATAGCATTATCTTAATTCGGCAATTTCGCATGCCAGTTTATGTGAATGGATATTCTGATTTCCTAATCGAAGCCGCCGCTGGCTTACTCGAAAACGCCTCACCAGAAGCTCGTATTATTGCTGAAACAGAAGAAGAAACAGGTTTTAAAGTCGATAAAATTCAGAAAGTTTTTGAAGCCTTTATGAGCCCTGGCTCAGTCACCGAGAAACTCCACTTTTACATCGCTGAGTACAGTGATAATAACCGTCAAAATGCAGGTGGCGGGCTGGAAGAAGAAGGGGAAGATATTGAAGTGTTAGAGTGGCCTTTCCCTAAAGCCATTGATGCGATAAAAACGGGAGAAATTGTTGATGGTAAAACCATCATGCTGATCCAATACCTCGCTCTAAACTCTATTCTAAAAAGCTAATCCTTTTTTCATAGCTCATAATGATAAAATAACATCATGGTGAGCTTTTCTACTTTTTACCCATCATTAAACGAATAATGAAAATAAAAATAAATCATAAAAAGATAATCAATTTTTATGATTTTGTTTTTTAATTAAAAATTAAAACCATAAAACTAAGATAAAACATATTTCGCTTTGACCTCTTCATTAAAAAACCTTAAATTTGAATAATATTAATTTTATTTATCATCACTTTAAGAGTCTTATTTTTGCATCCAATAAATATCAAATAATTGTTATATATTACAGTCAGTGATTAAGGAGCTAAATAAAATGATACGCTGCGTTCGTATGTGGACAGGAGAAGATGGGAATTCTCTTTTTGAAGAAGGCACTCTTGAGCTCAATAATGTCACAGGTGGAGATAGCCAGACCTCCCCCATTGCAGTTAGCGAGCTGACCTTCCGTGAAACAGTTTCCGGTGGCTCTTTTGATTGGCATCAAGACCCAGTCCCTCGTTATGTCATTACCCTTTCAGGCACTTTAGAATTCGAAACTAAAGATGGCTCTAAATTTATCATCAATCCAGGTGATATTTTACTGGCACAAGATAATACCGGAACCGGCCATAAATGGCGGCTTATTGGTGATGAACCTTGGCGTCGTGCTTATGTTGTCTACCAAGAAGGCACCGACCTTAGCTTCACTCCAACACAAAAATAGAGGCCATCATGAATAAACCGATTGCTGAAAATGTCGATATAGCCCTCATTGGCGCAGGGATCATGAGTGCAACACTGGGTACATTTCTCAAAGAACTTGAGCCATCACTGACGATCGCCGTTTTTGAAAGGCTAAACGACTGTGCTCAAGAAAGTTCCCACCCGTGGAACAATGCGGGAACAGGGCATGCTGCAAACTGTGAAATGAACTACACACCACCAAACCCAGATGGTACGGTGGATATTAGTAAAGCGCTTGAAGTTAATACAGAATTCGACCTCTCTCGCCAGCTCTGGTCTTACCTAGTCACCAAAGGAAAAATTAAAGATCCACGTGACTTTATTCACCCATGCCCACACATGAGCTTTGTTTGGGGTGAAGACAATGTAAAATTCTTAAAACAGCGCTACCAGCAGATGTCTGCTCACCACTGTTACCACAACATGGAATACAGTGATGATCCAAAACAGATCAACGAATGGGCGCCACTGATCATGGAAGGCCGCGACCCTAAAGAAGCAATTGCAGTCACCCGTGTTAATACAGGCGCTGATGTCGATTACGGTGCGCTAACGCATTTATTAATCGCACAATTAAGCGAACAATCCGGTTTTTCTATTCACTATAAACATGAAGTCATTGATGTTAAAAAAACCGCCGATGGCAGATGGAATATTGAAGTTAAAAACCTTCTGACCCATGAAAAAACGATCACTTCCGCAAAGTTTGTGTTCGTGGGTGCAGGTGGTCGGGCGATCGAGTTACTACAAAAATCGGGGATCCCAGAAGGAAAAGGGTATGGTGGGTTTCCCGTCAGTGGGATCTGGTTGCGATGCGATAACGAAGAAATTGCCTCTCGCCACCACGCTAAAGTTTATGGTAAAGCAGACAAAGGCTCACCACCAATGTCTGTTCCACACTTAGACACACGCATTATTGGGGGGAAACGCTCTCTCTTATTCGGGCCTTATGCCGGTTTTTCGAGTAAATTCCTTAAGCACGGCTCGTATTTAGACCTGTTTGAATCGGTGAAATTGAATAACCTTGAACCAATGCTTGCAGTAGCGAAAGATAACTGGTCACTTGCAGAATACTTAGTAGGCCAAGTCCTGCAAACATCTGCTCACCAATTTGCCATGCTGCAACAATTCTACCCAGAAGCTCAGCATGAGGATTGGAAAGAGGTGGTTGCAGGGCAACGAGTACAAATTATTAAACCTGACCATGATAAAAAAGGGGTCTTAGAGTTTGGTACAGAATTGATTACCAGTGCGGATAAATCATTTACTGTATTAATGGGTGCATCTCCAGGGGCATCGACAGCGGCATTTATTGCATTAAATGTATTAAAAACTTGTTTTGATGAGCAACTCAAGGCCGATGGCTGGGAAGCACGCTTAAAAGAGATCATTCCAACCTATGGAATTGATTTAAAAACGGATGCAAAAGCCTGTTTAGATATTCGTACTGCGACTGCTAAAGTTCTAAAACTAGATAATTAGTAACTAATTAGGTTGGGAAATAACTTCCCAACCTTTATTAAGGTTTAGAATAGAATCACCCGAAAGCCTGGGTTCAAAAAAGACTCCTTCGGTGTGTAATCAAGCGTTTTCCCATTCCAATCAACCACTTTAGCACCTGCAGCAATCGCAATCGCATGTCCAGCCGCGGTGTCCCAAATATTCGTCGGCCCAAAACGTGGATAAAGCTGCGCTTTTCCTTCTGCGACTAAACAGAACTTGAGTGAAGACCCAATTTCGACTGTTGTGTGTTCACCCATTTGTTTTAAATAATCCATTAATTCACTATCTTGATGGGAACGGCTAATAACAATAACCGGTGGTTTAGCATCATTTACATGAATAAGTTGCTTATGACCACCTTCTTCCTTCCATGCCTGATTGCCTTCAGCGTAATACAGCAACCCTTTGGCCGGGGCATATACCACCCCCATTATTGGCACACCATTCTCGATAAGTGCGATGTTAACCGTAAAATCCCCATTACGATTAATAAATTCTTTCGTTCCATCCAATGGGTCAATCAACCAATAACGTTGCCAATTCTGCCTAATTGGCCATTCTGGCGGGTCTTCCTCGGACAATTGCGGGATATCAGGAGCAATACGAGCAAGACCCGCAGTGATCACATTGTGGGCGGCAATATCAGCCTCGGTAACAGGCGAATTATCACTTTTGTGTTCAACCTGTAAAGGTTCTTGCGCATTATACGTTTCCATAACCGCATAACCCGCTTCTTGAGCTAATTCGCAAATTTGCTGTAGCATATTATTCACCTCTCTGATAACCCTTTACAGCAAGAGTAGCAATTGTGTGAAATTAACGCCATAAAAAAAGCCCCAAAGTCCAAAGACAATGAAGCTTTTTAGCTGTGAATTAAACTAACAGAAATTATAAAATTTCAAGTAATTCAACTTCAAATACTAATGTGCTGAATGGCGGGATTGATGCACCTGCGCCACGCTCACCATAAGCTAATTGATGAGGAATATATAATTCCCATTTAGAACCAACAGGCATCAGGGTCAATGCTTCAATCCAACCCGGGATAACACCGCTTACAGGAAACTCTGCTGGCTGCCCACGCTGTACTGAGCTATCAAACACAGAGCCATCAATTAAACGGCCTGTATAGTGAACACGAACGCGATCTGTACGTGAAGGAATAGCACCATCACCTTGGTTAACGACTGAAAATTGTAAGCCAGACTCAGTCGTTGAAACACCATCACGCTTTTGGTTTTCATCTAGGAATTTTTGGCCTTCTTCCGCTAATGCTGCCTGACGCTCAACACGAACGGCATCTGCACGCTCATGAATTTCACGCAGTGCTTTATGCAATGTTTCAACAGGCACTGATGGCATATTGCCTTCTAAAGCGTCAACGAGGCCGGCTAAAATTGCATTTGGCACTAAACCTTCTAGCCCTGACTCTAATAATTGCTGCCCAACCTGTAGACCTATGCCATAACTCGCTTGAGCTTCTACCGAATCGAAATTTTGGTTTGCCATGAAAACACCCATATGATTTTGAGAAAAACCAAGAATAGCAGCCCCATCCTTATGGGTAAACCCAAACAATGAATCTAAAGAATAAAACTGATTGATTCCCGACAAATTTATTCAGTGTTCTCTGAAAAATTCAGCCAAACGCTAAAAATGTCTAAAAAGGGTGCTAGTATGCGTATAAATACAGCCTAATTTACTCATTGCCTCATCAAGGAGGAGTGATGCTTAAACTTTCAAAATTTCATCGCTATGGCATTGCACTGCTCGCCCTAATTGTTGTGGTCGCTTTCTTTTGGCCTGCTAGCGATAAGTCCCCTAGCGATATTGTCCAAAACCAGCCTATTGTCATTCCTCCACCCACAGCTCCTGAGGTCATGCCTGAACCTACGGTTACACCACCAATACCTGAACCAGTACCGGCACCTGAAGGTAATCCCCCACTTTTACCTACTGAGCCTGAAATTATCCCAGAGCCTATTGAGCCTGAGCCCAATCAGCCTCCGGCGGTGACTTCACCAGAGAACACGCCAGAGCCCAAAGCTCCCCGTCCTTCCGCTAATGAATGGCAAAGCTACCAAGTACAAAAAGGGAAAACGCTTGCGCAACTGTTCCGCGATAATAACTTACAAGCCAATGACGCTTTTATTATGGCTCGCGTTGAAGGTGCCGAAAAACCACTGAGTAATTTGCGCCAAGGGCAAAAAATTCGTTTAAAGGCGAACAAAAAAGGTGAAATTCAATTGCTAGAAACAACTGCATCTGATGGGAAAACATATAGTTTCGCGCGGTTAAGTGATGGCAGTTACTACCGGACTCCGTAGTCATTTTAGGGTGGCTTGCGTCAGAGCTGCCCTAAAACTTTGTCTGAATCATCGCTATATGCATTGATTTTTACCTAGCAACGAATAACTAATATTGTCTTTCACTACAATGCTAGGTAACTGAAAATTATTATGTTAATAAAAAAATGGATTAACGCTTTTTTAGGTACTGTTTTATTATTACTTACCGCTATTATTGGCTATGTTTCATGGGTTAAACTCAATTCAAATGCACTTTGGAACATGATAAATGAACAATGTATACCACCGCAGCAAGCTGCGCTATCTTGTCTAAAAGTCGATAGAGATCAACAGTATGTGCTGTTTAAAGATAAAAAAGGGCCATTACACAACTTAATTATCCCAATGGAAAAAATCACAGGGATAGAATCCGCACGATTACTTGAGCGAAATATACCAGACTATTTTGATATTGCTTGGCAAGAACGGAAAAGCGTGTCGTCACAAGCGAACATCTCAATTTCTGATGATTTGCTCGCTGTTGCAGTGAATTCCCAATATGGCCGCTCCCAAGACCAACTGCATATCCATATTGCGTGTTTGAAACCTGAAATTAGTCAACAACTTAATCAAGTTTCATCGGAGATAACAACCGGCTGGGCTAAGTTATCAACTGAACTGATCGGCCATCACTATTTAGCCAAGAAACTCCAAAAATCCCCTGCCAAATTCGATAATGCATTTAATCAGCTCAATGAATACGTTGTAAAACATCATGATGAAATGGGCAATTATGGCCTAGTGATGGTGCAGCTGAAAGACGGTTCAAAGGTGCTGCTCGCAAACCGTTTTAGCATATGGGATTTGAATTTAGGTTCAGCGGGGGAATTACTCGACTACGAATGCTTGGCAAATCAATAAACTAAATACCAGAAAACAAAAAACACCGGACTTAGCCGGTGTTTTTATTTGCACCATGGATAACCCAATGATGCATATCATCATTATTGATTACTCAGCAACGATGATAACGTTCAGCTCTGCGAAAACATCGCTGTGTAACTGGAAGTGAACTTCATGGTCACCAGTAGTACGCAGAACGCCGTTTGGCAGGCGAACTTCGCTTTTCGCAACTTGAACGCCAGCCGCAGTAATTGCGTCAGCGATGTCACGAGTACCGATTGAACCGAACAGTTTACCTTCGTCACCAGCTTTAGAAGCTAAAGTCACAGAACCCAGAGCAGTAACAGCTGCTGCACGAGCCTGTGCTGCTGCTAGAACTTCAGCTAATTTAGCTTCCAGTTCAGCGCGGCGTGCTTCGAAGAATTCGATGTTTTTCTTAGTCGCAGGAACAGCTTTGCCCTGTGGAACTAAGAAGTTACGAGCATAGCCCGATTTAACGTTAACCTGATCACCCAGGCTACCTAGGTTAGCTACTTTATCAAGCAGAATAACTTGCATTACCTTATCCTCTATTAGTCGTTAATGGACTGTACCAATTACTGATGACGATCAGTATATGGTAACAGAGACAGGTAGCGAGCGCGCTTGATAGCACGAGCGAGCTGACGCTGATATTTTGCACGAGTACCAGTGATACGGCTTGGTACAATTTTACCACTTTCAGTGATGTAGTTTTTCAGCGTTGCGATATCTTTATAGTCGATCTCTTGAACGCCTTCCGCTGTGAAACGGCAGAACTTGCGACGACGGAAATAACGTGCCATATGGCTAGTCTCCAGAATCTATCAAATCAATCTGCTCGGCATGGAGGACTATCTTGCTGACCCCATTACGCCCTTGATGGGTACTAATGAAACCGCTTACTGTAATCCAACTGCCGACCGTTATACTGTGAGTATGGGCTTGTAAGGTTTGTCCGCTGGCAATAATGGGCATTCTGCACCATGCTTGCCTAGACAACCCCGCTTCCTGTTGTTGTGAACGATGTTCTAAAACAAACTGGCAGTGAGGAATGCCTGACGGACTCACTTTTCGAATCAATGCTTTACAGACTGTGCCTGTCAGCACCAAACGATTAGTGGTCACCTGCGCAATTACTCTTCAGAATCCCCAGCTTCTTCAGCTTCTTCTTCCTGATATTCATCAGACATGTCACGGCCACGACGTTCGTCTTTAGCTTTGACCATTGGAGAAGCTTCAGTTACTGCGTGTTTTAAGCGCATAACCATGCTGCGGATAACGGCATCGTTGAAGCGGAAGTTAGTTTCCAGCTCATCAATCGCTTCCTGTGGAGCTTCTACGTTCAGAAGAACATAGTGTGCTTTGTGCAGTTTGTTGATTGGGTAAGCCAGTTGACGACGGCCCCAGTCTTCCAGACGGTGGATCTGACCTTGTGCGTTAGTGATAACAGCACTGTAACGCTCGATCATGCCCGGAACCTGTTCGCTTTGGTCAGGATGGACCATAAAAACGATTTCGTAATGACGCATTAGTAGTTGCTCCTTACGGATTATTAGCCTCCTGTCTGGGTTAACCGCGGCCCGCGGAGGCAAGGAACTTGTTGAGTGCGGCTAAAAAATTGACGCGTAACTATACCCATCCCTGAGATAAAACTCAAGAGATGGATACCGTTTTACACTAAAATATTATTTTTCTGCGGAAACGGATAAGCGTTGACGCACGGCTTCAAATAAACAAACCCCTGTCGCCACTGACACATTCAATGATGACACCGAGCCTGCCATAGGAATACTGATTAACTCATCACAGTGTTCACGCGTTAAACGACGCATACCTTCGCCTTCAGCCCCCATCACTAGCGCTATCGGGCCCGTTAGTTTGCTTTGATATACGTTATGGTCAGCTTCACCTGCCGTTCCCACAATCCATACATTATATTCTTGTAGCAAACGCAATGTCCTTGCTAGATTCGTCACGCGAATAAGAGGAACATTTTCTGCCGCACCACAAGCCACTTTTTTCGCGGTCGCATTGAGCTGGGCAGATTTATCTTTCGGGACAATCACAGCATGAACACCTGCTGCGTCAGCACTACGTAAGCACGCACCTAAGTTATGTGGATCTGTCACGCCGTCCAATACCAATAAAAATGGCGAGGGTGTGCTTTCCAGCAAATCAGGCAAGTCACCTTCTTGATATTGTTTTCCCGGTAATACTTTCGCAATAATACCTTGGTGAACTGCGCCTTCGGTTTGGCTATCCATCCATTGACGATTTGCCACTTGAACGACAATCCCTAGCGCTTCAATTTCGTGCACCAGCGGCATTAAGCGGCGATCTTCACGGCCTTTTAGAATATAGACTTCTTTAATGCGTTGCGGTGAACGCTCAAGTAAGGCTTTCACTGCGTGAATGCCATAAATCATTTCGCTCATAAATTTCTTATTTATTAATATAAATAGTAAAGTGGCGTATTAACGCCACTTTGGTTAATCACTATGGTTAATAACTACAGCAAAAACATTATCCCTCTTGTTTTTGGGATTTTTTTGCAACGCGTTTAGCTTTTAATTTTGCTGTAATTTTACGCGTTTTATCAGAGGGCTTTTTGCCTTTTCCTTTCGCCTCTGATTTGGCCTCGGCTTTTTTTCCTTTTTTCTCGGAACGACGAAATGCAGAATCAGGCTCGAAGTTTTTATCTTTGCTCACATCGGATTTTCGACGAGCAGAACGTGTCGCATTTTTTACTTCTTGCTTCATTTTGTCCCGAGCAGTTTTGCCTGGGTTTTTCGCTTTACGGGTGGTTGAAATTAATGCGAAATCAATGGTGCGCTCATCCATATGCACCGCTTCAACGCGAATTTCAACTTCATCACCAAGACGGTAAGTCGTACCTGATGATTCACCAATTAAACGCTGACCAACTGCATCATAACGGTAGTAGTCATTATCCAACGTTGAAATATGCACTAAACCATCAATAAATAAATCATTAAGGCGCACAAAGAAGCCAAAACCGGTCACACTGGTAATTAAACCTGTAAAGGTTTGGCCAACTTGGTCTTGCATAAAATCACATTTCAGCCAGTCAGCCACATCACGCGTCGCTTCATCAGCACGGCGTTCAGTCATTGAACAGTGCTCACCCAGCTGTAACATGCTGTCCATGTCTGAATGCCAACCACCGGTTTCTGTCCAGCGCTTATCTCCATGGCCATGCTCTTTAGCCAGCAAATATTTTATTCCACGGTGTAACGTCAGGTCAGGGTAACGACGAATTGGCGATGTAAAGTGAGCATACGATTTCAAGCCTAAACCAAAGTGACCGCGGTTTTCAGGATCATAAATCGCTTGCTTCATCGAACGTAAAATCATAGTTTGCAGTAATTCATGATCGGGGCGTTCAGCCACTTCATTCATGACTTGCGCATAATCTTTTGGTTCTGGCTTCATTCCGCCCGGCAGAGTCAGGCCTAATTCACTGAATACTGAGCGTAAATTCATCACGCTTTCTTCTTTAGGGCGGTCATGCACACGGTACAACGCAGGCTCTTCGTTTTTCTCAACAAACCGAGCCGCTGCAATGTTAGCTAAAATCATGCATTCTTCAATCAATTTATGTGCATCATTTCGCTCTACAGGTTCGATACTTTCAATACGGCGTTCTGCGTTAAAAATAAATTTCGCTTCTTCGGATTCAAAAGAAATCGCACCACGTTCAATACGTGCAGCATCAAGTGCTTTATATAATTGATGCAAATGCTCAATATGTGGCACTAATGTTTTATAGTGCTCACGCAGTTCTTCGTCTCCTTCCAAGATTTTCCATACTTTTGTATAGGTTAACCTTGCATGCGAATTCATAACCGCTTCATAAAACTTATATGAAGAAAGCTTCCCGGAAGCCGACACCGTCATTTCACATACCATACATAGGCGGTCAACACCTGGGTTAAGTGAGCACAGGCCGTTCGATAGGACTTCCGGTAGCATAGGAACAACTTGAGATGGGAAATATACCGAGTTACCACGGCTACGGGCTTCTGTATCCAGTGCCGTTTGCTGGCGAACATAATAGCTTACATCTGCAATCGCAACCCATAAGCGCCATCCCCCACCTTTTTTCGGTGCGCAGTGAACGGCATCATCAAAGTCGCGAGCATCTTCACCATCGATAGTTACCAATGGTAGATCGCGTAAATCCATACGCCCTTTTTTCGCAGACTCAGGGACATGCTCACTCAGGTCAGCGACTTGCTTTTCAACCTGTGGTGGCCATGAATGTGGGATTTCATGAGTACGTAAAGCGATTTCAACCGCCATACCCGTTCCCATGGTTTCGCCTAATACTTCAATGATATTCCCCACCGCTTGAGAACGACGCTGTGGACGAGTCACTAACTCTACAACTACAACATTCCCCATGCGAGCGCCACAAATGCGGTCTTTTGGGATCAAAATATCAAAGCTTAAACGGCTATCATCCGGTACGACAAACCCCATACCCGATTCGATAAAATAGCGACCAACAATTTGGTTATTCCGTGGTTCTAATACACGAACAACCCGAACTTCTGTACGTCCTTTACGATCTTGCCCATAAGGTTGCGCAAGAATAACATCGCCATGCAGGGCGCGTTTCATTTCATCTTGAGATAAATAGTAATCTTCTTTTTTACCATCGACGCGCAGGAAGCCGTAGCCATCACGGTGGCCAATGACTTTCCCTTTTAATAAATCTAAACGCTCCGGTAATGCATAACACTGACGGCGAGTAAAAACTAATTGCCCATCACGTTCCATCGCTCTTAGTCGACGGCGTAAGGCTTCTAATTCATCTTCTGTCGATAAATTTAATAACTGTGCGATTTCTTCGCGATTGGCAGGCGCTGTACGTTTTGAGATAAGATCAAGAATATATTCTCGACTTGGAATTGGGGACTCGTATTTTTCTGCTTCTCTTTCCTGAAAAGGATCTTGTGACATCGTTACCTCCGTTGTCATCAGAATTCATAACTACCGCAAATGCTAATCGAGCAGTAGTTGATAGAGCGGGCTGTTGTCTTTCACCATGTCCGCCAGCGTGTATTGATCAAGTTCTTGTAAAAACTGCTGTATTGCTTGGTGTAGCACACCTTTTAAACGACACGCAGGTGTAATGTGGCAAAACTCGCCACTACAATTAACAAGGGTTAGGGGCTCTAGTGATCTAACGACATCCCCTATACGGATAGATTCTGCTGGTTGGCCTAGTGTGATCCCGCCATTTTTGCCTCGAGTGGCTTTAATATAACCAAGATGACTGAGCTGATTAATAATCTTAACCATATGATTACGAGAGACACCATAAACTTCAGTGACTTCTGTGATACTGGTCATTTTCCCTTCTGGGAGAGATGCCAAATAGATCAACGCACGTAATCCATAGTCTGTAAAACTTGTTAGCTGCACAATCACCTCAAAATTTTTTGGCTAAGCCAATCGCTATCTCATCATATCTGTCTTAATAATCTCAAATTATAGACAAATTACTTTCTATCTTTTTGTCTTAGGCCAATATTTAGGAACAAGATAGTGAAATTTACTGAGACTAATTTCGCCTCAATTTGACATCACAAGATAGCATTTTATTAGCGTTTAGCTTATCTACTCTACAAAGAAAAAGCAGTTCTATCATGGAGTAACCAAATGACCTGTTACCGTTATAGGGTATTTATTGCTCAACCTTTCTGCTATACATTTACAACAAATAATATCAAAGAACAATCGAACACATAATAGCACATATTTTTTGGCGACTCGTGTTTCTTGAGCTTACTCCTCTTTATCTATACTGTTTAAAAAGGTTTATAAAGAAATAGCCACTGACTTATCACTTTTAACATCAAATCTTTTTATTTGATTCGCTATACAATAAAGAGCCAGTATCATAAAGAGGTGACTTAGGGGAATATGGAACAAATCATTGAAATATATAATGATATATCAGAAAACACTTTCTTAATGGCCTCTTTTCTAGTCATCATATTGCTATTAACGTGGTTTGTAGGAAAAGTCATTTTTTTACGGGTTGCGAGAAGGTTATTACCATTATTCACGAATTTAAGTGACGATGAGTTAATTGATGGCATCGCTCGAAAAATTGCATCGATCGTCGCGGTAACGCTTGTACTTTATATCAACCAGATGCTGCCTTCCCTTTCTGATGAAGTAAACATTACGTTTAAAACTATCTGTTGGGCACTGATTATTATTAATGTTGCCGCATTAGTAAACGATGGCTTAGATGTGTTTATTATCCGTCAGTCAAAAAAAATATTACATCGTAATAATTCGATAAAAGGCTATATCGAAATAGCGAAAATTATTGTTTGGATAATTTCCTTTATCTTAATTATTGCGCTGATGACCGAACAGTCCCCGATCATTATTATTTCCAGCTTCGGTGCTATCGCTGCAGTATTAATGTTTGTATTTCAGCACACGCTATTATCGTTTGTAGCCAATATATTAGTATCAAATGGAAAAGTGTTAAAACTGTATGATTGGATTGAGCTCCCAAGCAGTAATATCAGTGGTGAAGTCATCGATATCGCGCTACATACTATTACGGTTAGAAATTGGGATAACACCATTTCACGCATTCCAACTAAAGATTTTTTGACTGAAAAATATACCAACTGGCAGCCCATGTTTTCCTCAGGAGGCCGCCGCATCAAACGTAGCTTTTATATTGATCAATCGTCAATTTCCTTTGCGACAGAAGATCTCTTTAATGAATTAAAAAATACCCCTCCCTTACGTCAAAGCATAGAAAGCATGTTAGAAGAACGAAGTGAAATTGAGGATATAAATGAATGGATGATAAATAATGGTGTCACTAACCTACAGCTGTTTAGAAAATACATTCTGAATTGGATAAAGCTGCGTGGCGATGTCAGAACGGATATGTATTTGGTGATACGAACAATGCCACCGACACCAAATGGATTACCTGTTGAAATTTATTGTTTTACACGCTCAACCACTTGGGTTGATTATGAAGAGGTTCAATCCGAAATTTTTGAGTATGTTAATGCATCTGCCAACTACTTTAAGCTACGAATTTATCAACACCCAGCAGGAAGTGATATCGCTAATTTAAAATACCATTAGCCTATAACAAAAAACACCGAACAAATCGGTGTTTTTTCATCTAATTAAAATACTTGCTAATACATACTATGAGCAGGCTACTAGCAGTACCTAATCAGCCATTAGGCTATACGTCAAACGGGTCACGTAGAACCATGGTTTCTGAACGATCTGGGCCCGTTGAAATAATATCAACTGGAATACCCGTTAGTTCTTCAACGCGTTTGATGTAATCCAGAGCGGCCTGTGGCAATAATTCTCTTTGTTTCACACCAAAAGTCGTTTCTTTCCAACCTGGCATTGATTCATAAACTGGCTCTAAACCATCCCACTCATCTGCAGCTAAAGGGGTTGTTTCAAGCACTTTGCCATCTGGACGACGGTAACCTACGCAAATTTTAACTTCTTCTAAACCGTCTAAAACATCCAGTTTAGTCATGCAGAAACCTGACAGTGAGTTAATTTGCACTGCTCGATTGATCGCAACGATATCTAACCAACCAGTACGACGTTTACGGCCAGTAGTTGCACCAAATTCTTGGCCTTTTTCACGCAGGAATTCACCCACTTCGTCAAACAGTTCAGTTGGGAATGGACCTGCACCAACACGTGTTGAGTAAGCTTTGATGATACCCAATACGTAGTTGACATAACGAGGACCTAAGCCAGAACCTGTCGCCACACCGCCAGCAGTCGTATTTGAAGAGGTTACATAAGGATACGTACCGTGGTCGATATCTAATAATGTCCCTTGTGCGCCTTCAAACATCACGAATTCATTCTTCTGACTTGCTTTATAGAGCAGATCAGAAACATCAATGACCATGCCAGTCAGGATATCAGCCACAGCCATGATATCATCTAACGTTTTTTGGTAATCTACAGCAGGTTCTTTATAGTAATGAACAAGTTGGAAGTTATGGTATTCAACGATTTCTTTTAATTTTTCTGCGAACGTTGCTTTATCGAATAAATCACCAACGCGTAAACCACGACGAGCAACTTTATCTTCATAAGCAGGACCAATACCACGACCTGTTGTTCCAATCGCTTTGGAACCACGTGCTTTTTCACGCGCATTATCTAGTGCGATATGATAAGGCAGGATCAGTGGGCATGCTTCAGAAAGACGTAAACGTTCCCGAACAGGAACACCGCGGTCTTCCAATTCTTTCATCTCTTTCATTAATGCGTCTGGCGCTAAAACGACGCCATTAGCAATAATACTGATGACATTTTCACGAAGAATACCGGATGGAATTAAGTGGAGAACGGTTTTTTCACCGTTTACAACAAGAGTATGGCCAGCATTATGGCCGCCCTGATAGCGAACTACGTATTTAGCACGCTCTGTCAGCAAGTCAACGATCTTGCCCTTCCCTTCGTCACCCCATTGGGTGCCCAGTACGACAACGTTCTTACCCATTTTGAAATACACTCGGTTGCTTAAAAATGAATTCTACCATCAAAAATGAACTGTTCCAGTGATATTTTGGCAATACAAAAATTTTTTTCTGGAAAGCAAGTAAAATGGTATTTTTTATTTCTGCCGTAAACTCAAAATGAATGCCATCAGTTGAGCAGCTCAAATTTTCCCTGAAAAATCCTACACTTAAAACGACAGGCGAAAAAAAGCCCACCGAAGCGGGCTTTTCTTTAATAGATTAACAGTTATTTTGCTAGGTTGCACGCAACTTAACTTGTTATTAATCTGTCGCGCGAAGCTTAGTTGGCGCCTTCATAAAGCGGAAGAAGTCAGTGTCTGGACTCATGACCATCACGTCGTCACCACTCTTAAAGCTCTGTTCATAAGCACGTAAGCTACGAATAAACGCATAGAACTCTGGGTCTTGGTTAAATGCATCAGCAAACAGTTTTGTTGCCATTGCATCACCTTCACCTCGGTAAGTCAGCGCGGTACGTTCAGCTTCAGCCAACGTTTCTGTTACTGTTTTATCTGCAACAGCGCGGATTTTCGTTGCTTCTTCTTGACCTTGTGAACGGTGCTGACGTGCAACTGCTTCACGCTCTGCACGCATACGCGCATAGATAGCCTCAGAAACTTCGTTTGGCAGTTCGATACGTTTAATACGCACGTCAACAACTTCAATACCTAACGCCGCCATACTGTTTGCATTCACAACCAGTGGCTTCAGGTTCGTTTCTTCTTCAACACGTTTTGCGGCATCTGCAATCGCTGCATCCGCTTCTTTGGTCGCGTCGTCGGTTGCAGTACCTTTGTTCAAGGCATCACGGACATCGATAGTCAAACGACCACGTGAGTCAGTAATGATATCTTTCACGCTTAAGCGACCAAACTCAGAACGTAAACGGTCACTAAATTTACGTTTTAATAGGGTTTCCGCTTGGAATGGGTTACCGCCCCCCGTCGCTACATAGTAGCGGCTGAAATCAGTCACACGCCATTTCAGGTAGGAGTCCACCATTAAGTCTTTGTTCTCACTTGTCAGATAGCGGTCGGCTTGAATTTCAAGAGTCTGAATACGTGCATCCAACATTTTCACAGTTTCAATAAATGGAACTTTGAAATGCAGACCCGGCTCATAAATGATCGGCTTGTTTTCAGAATCACGCAGAACCTTACCAAAACGTAAGACAATGCCACGATCAGTTTGAGGAACAATAAAGATGGATGCGTATGCAACTGCCAAAATGGCCAGAACGATAACAATTAGCGATTTACGCATGATTATTGTCTCCCTACTCTAACTGCATCACCACGAACAGCACTGTTTGGCTGAGCGGATGTTGCGCCATTAGATGACGCGTTATTATTTGGCGTCGCCATTCTGGCTGATGGACTGACTTTCGGTGCTGACGTCGCGTTCGTATTAGCGCCACGCATGATTTGATCAAGCGGCAGCACTAACATGCTGTTGCTCTTATCATTTGCAATTACTTTACGTGTATTACCTAATACGCGTTCCATCGTTTCGATATACAGACGCTCACGGGTAATCTCAGGTGCAGCACGATATTCAGGCAACATTTTTGCAAAGCTTGCCACCTCACCCTCTGCTTTGAAGACCACACTAGCTTTATAAGCTTCAGCTTCTTCAATTAAGCGTTGTGCATTACCTTTTGCCAGAGGAAGAACTTCGTTTCGATAAGCATGTGCTTCACGAATGGTTTTTTGTTCTTCTTCCCTTGCTGCAATTACATCATCAAACGCTGCTTTAACATCTTCAGGTGGACGAGCCGCTTGGAAGTTGACGTCAAGCAGGGTGATCCCCATCTTGTATGGCGCAATTGTTGCTTCGAGCTCTTTTTGTGTAACATCACGGATAAAAGCACGATTCGTAGTCAATACTTGCTCCATTGCAGATTGACCAATTACACCACGCACAGCACTATCTAGCGCCTGACGCAGGCTATTGTCTGGGTTTGTGACACTAAATAAATATTGTGCAGGATCTGTAACACGATACTGGACGTTCATTTCAACGCGGATCACGTTTTCATCTGACGTTAACATCATGCCATTTGTCGCTTGCTCACGCACAGTTTCCACGTTGACAGGGATGACCCTATCAATGAAGGTTGGTTTCCAGTTCAAACCAGGCCCAACAACACCACTGTATTCACCAAAACGCAATACTACGCCACGGTCACTTTCTTTGATGGTGTAGAAGCCAGAACCTGCCCATACAACAACGATAGCAGCAAGAGCTAACATACCTAAACGGCCGCTGATTTGTGATGGTTGTTTATTATCACCATCACCACCGCCGCCTTTGTTTCCACCAAGCTTGCTGCCTAGTTTACGAAAGAGATCGTCGAGATCATAAGCCCCACGTTTTCGACCACCTTTGTTCCCGCCAGAGTTGCCGCCTTTATTGCCGCTTCCCCACGGATCGCGGTCTTGTCCGTCATTACCGGGCTGATTCCACGCCATGTTTTAGCTCCATTCTTTATGATTGATTTTCAGGGCTAAGAGCGATAGGGCTCTTAATATCAATTCCATTGCCTAACTATATTATTAATGGCCAAAGCATTATAAAAACCAAAGCAACTAAATAACGTAGTCAGGTAATTGCTGCTCTTGTTTGCACAGACGTCGCCAATCCACCATTGGCATACGCACCTCAAGGCCAATTGAGCCGTCCTCTTCCAGCCATTCACGTTCGATTGACTGAAGTTGATAGAAACGGCTACGTAAACGACCTTCATTCGGCGGTAAACGCAATTCAACATGTGCGATTTCACCTGAAAGACGTTCCGTCAATGCCTGCAGCAACAATGGGATACCATCGCCCGTTTGTGCTGAAACCCAGACACGAACCGGCTTGTTATCCTCATCTCTGTCAATACGCGGGACAAACCCCTCCAGCATATCGACTTTGTTCATCACTAAAAGTGTTGGTATTTCATCCGCTTCGATCTCTTCTAATACGCTTTCAACTGCATGAATATTCTCATCCAAGCGATTATCAGCTGCATCAATAACATGTAGCAATAACGTTGCTTCACGTGTTTCTTGCAGGGTTGCTTTAAAAGCAGCAACCAAATCATGAGGTAAATGACGAATAAAACCCACAGTATCTGCAAGCACTACAACACCCACATCTTCTACATCAATACGACGAAGCGTTGGGTCAAGTGTTGCAAATAACTGGTCAGCAGCATAAACATCAGCGGCCGTCATGCGGTTAAACAAGCTTGACTTACCAGCATTGGTATAACCGACAAGCGAAATGGTCGGGATATCGGCCTTACTTCTCGCTTGACGTCCTTGTTCACGCTGTTTTTCCACCCGACTAAGACGAGATAAAATTTGTTTAATTTTATCCCTTAATAGCCGGCGGTCGGTTTCAAGTTGAGTTTCACCGGGACCTCGTAAGCCAATCCCGCCTTTTTGTCGCTCTAGGTGCGTCCATCCCCTCACTAAGCGAGTCGATAAATGCCTTAACTGAGCTAATTCAACTTGAAGCTTACCTTCGTGTGTACGTGCGCGTTGAGCAAAAATATCTAAAATTACCCCTGTACGGTCAACCACCTTACATTGGCAAATCCTTTCGAGATTACGTTCTTGAGCAGGGCTTAGAGTATGATTAAACAGCACCACATCTGCACCACTTTCCTCAACAGCTTGGGCAATTTCTTCTGCTTTACCTTCCCCAACAAAAAACTTTGGATGAGGAGCTTTACGACTGCCCGTGACTATTTGTACTGGTTTCACGCCAGCAGATGTCACAAGTGACTCAAATTCCGCTAGATTATCAACGTCTTTCTCTTGAGAAAAAAAGACATGGACCAATACAGCTAGTTCACCGCCTTCATACCTATCAAACAAGGTGTAACCTCTTAGGCTAAACAATTATTGCAAAGGAAAAACACAGGTACAGTCTCCCTACCCATGCTTTCCTTGTCTTTTAGCGTACAAACTTACTCAGTTACTTCGCCATCTTGCGCTGCTGGGTTACCTGACTGGTAATTACCATTACCTGTGCTACCAGTAGTACCGCTATGATGAGAAACAGGGCGAGCAGGGACAACAGTCGAGATAGCATGCTTATAAACCATCTGGCTAACTGTATTTTTTAATAAAATAACAAATTGGTCAAAAGACTCAATTTGCCCCTGCAATTTGATGCCATTAACGAGATAAATAGAGACCGGAACCCTTTCACGACGTAATGCGTTCAGGAACGGATCTTGCAAAGATTGCCCCTTAGCCATTCTATGTTTTCCTTATTTTGTTGTTTTTAAAAGAGAATCTTTTAGATTCCAAAAAGTAACTACTCAAAAATTGCGCTTAACGTTCTAATTGTACACAAACATCAGTCCTATGCACGCATAACCTGCATAACGGTGCTAAGCGCTTGCTGTGGTTGTTCACTATCTAGCCAATGAACATTCTCCCAGCCTCTTAACCAGGTAATTTGACGTTTTGCCAATTGGCGAGTTGCACAAATTCCCCGATAAATCATATCATCATGGCTAATTTCACCATCCAAATATGACCACATTTGCCGATACCCCACACAACGAATTGAAGGGAGATCAACATGTAAATCATTTCGTTGATGCAATTTGCGAACTTCTTCTTCAAAGCCCGCCGCTATCATCAGATGAAAACGTTGTTCTATGCGCTCATGTAAAATTTTACGATCTTGTGGCGCAATAGCAAACTGAAACACATTATAAGGCAATTCTTCCCCGGCTGTTTGTATCATTTCAGTCAAAGTTTGTCCCGAAATGAGATATACCTCTAAAGCACGGGATAATCTTTGTGGATCGTTAGGGTGGATCCTTGCAGCTGCAACTGGGTCAACCTCAGTAAGACGGCGATGAATTTCCCCCCACCCTTGCTCTTTCGCAATGTGTTCAATTTCAGCACGCACAGTTGGATCCGCTGAAGGAAGTGGCGAAAGTCCTTCTAACAAAGCTTTAAAATACAACATTGTGCCGCCAACTAATAATGGAATTTTACCTTGCGAAGTAATTTCGGCCATGGCATTTAATGCGTCATGGCGGAAATCAGCAGCACTGTATGGTAGAGACGGATCGAGAATATCAATCAGACGATGGGGAGCTTGGCTGAGTTCTTCTGCTGTTGGTTTTGCTGTGCCGATATTCATCCCTCGGTAAATTAATGCCGAATCGACACTAATAATTTCCACAGGCAAATGCTTGCGAAGTTCTATCGCCAAAGCGGTTTTACCTGAGGCCGTTGGACCCATTAGGAATATTGCATCAGGTTTTTTTTGAGTTGCTAAATCACTCATTTGTTAGTGTAGCTACCACGGATTGTAAATTAATTAATTGTAATAATGTTGGTGGGGGATTTTTCACCCACTGCGGACACACCCGCTCAACATCTGCCAGCAACTGAATAGCCTGTGCTAAACTCCAACTTTCTTCTGTTTTAACCTGTGAAACAGCTTTAGCAAGCCATTGTGCTATCTCTTCGTCAGTTACACTTTCTTTTCCCGATAAAAAACCGAGTAATTCAGAAAAAAGCTGTGATAAATTTTGTGTTCTTAATGGTAACGATACCGTATGAATTGTGACTTTTCCATGTAATATCGTGGCTTCGATACCAAATATTGTCAATTGTTCCTTGTACCGCTGTAAAACCTCTATTTCATCATTTTTAAGTGACACTTTTAGAGGTATTAATAATGGTTGGGGCTTTAAGGCTCCACCACTCGGTGATAACTGTGACAATTTCAATAAATAATTAGCTTCCGTTAAGGATAACAGGATTAGCCCTAACGAAGACTCAATTAATGCAAAGTTTTTTGCGTAAATTGTCAATACTTTGCCAAAAAGGTAGTTATCCGCATTTTTTGCTACAGGTTGTGAGGATATTTGCGGTGAACTGATTGGGTTACGTTCAGGAAAAAGCGGTTTTTTATCTTCAGGGGCAACAGGAATAGACATTAAGCTCTGATACAGTTCACCGGCTTTTTTGTCATAAGTTGAACCAAACGCTTTTGCTGGTACATTTTCTGAAAAACCTGACGTTGATTTCGGCGAAGAGAAGGCGTGATTTACCGCATTGTCCATTAAGTGACTAGCTTGTTTATTCGATGTCTTAGACTCTTGAGCGGTATTTTCGATTCGCGTATGGTTTTCTGTCTTAAATTGCTTAGGAGCCACGCTAGGAGAAGAAAAATAGTTTTCCCCCGCAGAAGGCCGATTTTCCAGCTCTGCATTTACTGGTTCAATACCCGGAAGCTCATCGATAGATGCGGCTTCTAATAATACTGTTCGTACCGCTTGATAAATAAAATCATGTACCAGACGAGCTTGGTGAAAACGAACCTCATGTTTTGCTGGGTGTACGTTAACATCAACTTGTTTTGGGTCAATGGTCAGATACAAAACATAAGCAGGCTGCTGGTTTTCGTCTAAATGCCCTTCATAAGCTTGGCGAATAGCATGATTAATCAGGCGGTCACGCATCATACGGCCATTAACATAGCAATATTGTGTTTCACTACCCGACGTCATTGATGGAGAAACGACCCACCCTTTGATTGCAAGATCGCTATGTTCCCAAGACAACGCTAAAGCGCCTTGTATGAAGCCTGTTCCACAAATCGTGCCAAGCCGCCTTTCTTGCTGCGCCTCATCATGGGCGGCACGATATTGTTTTACCAATTTGCCATTGTGAGTCAGGTTGATAGCCACATCAGGGCGAGAAAGCGCAATTCGGCGAACAATTTCATCAATGTGCCCAAACTCGGTTTTTTCTGTGCGCATAAATTTACGGCGAGCTGGCGTATTATAGAATAAATCTAATACCTCAACTGTTGTGCCGTTGGGGTGGGCAGCAGGTTTAACCATCACATCCATATCCCGACCTTCGGCATAGGATTGCCATGCTTCTGTCTGGTCTGCGGGCTTTGATGTCAACGTTAAACGTGAAACAGAACTGATACTCGCGAGTGCTTCACCGCGAAACCCCATACTCATAATGGCTTCAAGGTCATCCAATGTGGCAATTTTACTGGTCGCATGGCGAGCTAAAGCCAGAATCAGTTCATCTTTACTGATTCCACAGCCATTATCACGAATGCGGATCAGTTTTTCTCCGCCACGTTCAATATCGATATCAATACGCGTTGCCCCTGCATCAAGACTGTTTTCTACGAGCTCTTTAACCACTGACGCAGGCCTTTCAACCACCTCGCCTGCTGCGATTTGGTTGGCAAGTTGTGGGGAGAGAATATGTATTGCCATGTCTCCCCCTTATTGTGGCGCCGCTTGTATTGGATTTGCCAAGAAATATTGACGCAATCCTAAATGAATCGCTTCTGCAACTTTGTCTTGGAATTCATTAGATTTTAGCAACTGCTCTTCCGCGGTATTACTAATAAACCCTGTTTCCACTAAAATCGATGGGATATCAGGAGAACGCAATACACCTAGACTTGCATGTTCAGGGGTTCTTTTGTGAATATTACCGACTTTTCGCAGCTGTTCGATCACTTTAACTGCAACATCGTACCCCACACGCTGAGAATGACCGAATTGTAAATCTAAAACAGCTTGGCTTAAGTAAGGGTCCGCGCCACTCAGTGCATCACCCGCCCCACCTAATAATTCCGATTGTTTTTCACGTTGTTCTAGCCAACTACCCAGTTCACTATTTGCACGTCGATTAGACAAAACCCATACTGATGCTCCGCGTGCGCTGCTATTCGGGGCCGAGTCAGCGTGAATAGACACCAACATATTCGCCCCTTTCTTACGTGCCACATCAGAACGACCACTAACAGAAATAAAATAATCACCGTCACGTGTCATCGCAGGCTTAAACATTGGGTCGGCTTCAAGACGTTGGTATAATTTACGTGCAACGCTAAAAGTCACATCCTTTTCTTTATAACCATTCTTACCTATCGCACCCGGGTCTTTACCACCGTGACCTGCATCGATGGCAATGACAACCTGCTTACTGCCTTTTGGCATACTCTTATATTTAGTCGGTGTAGGTGTCGCAACAGGTGCAGACTCACTCATCTTCAACGGTTTATCTTGAGTGCTATTTACTGCTGGTTTAACCGTATTATTGGTTCGATTAAAAGAGGTAGAACTGGATGAACTCCCAGTCGATATCGTTAATACCAACTGATATTCACCTGAAACTTGTTTAAGTACCGCTTTCGCTTTTGCTACTCGGGATAACTCCAAAACTAAGCGTTTGTGTTGGTTATCAGAAGGTTGGCTCGCTCGTACTAATTTTACGAGGTCTCCCGCAGGAACTTTAAGGGGTAAACCAATGATCTCACCTCGCTGTTTGATATCAACAACAAGGCGCTCAGGTGAATGCAATGGAAAATAGGAGTAATCGGGCTTACCATCAATAAAGCTTAACACCACTTCTGCTTGTGATGGGCTGTTATTAACTTGAATATTTGATAATGTTGCCGCGTGCGCTTTTGCAGCAAACAGCCACATGACTGATACCATAAACAAGACGAAAACAGTAAAAAAACCCTTTTTTGTTATTCTGTGCATTGATGCATTCAACATGAGCAATAGCTTCCTTAGAGTAGGGGTAATGCTTCTAACAACGACTCCCCATTGGCAGAAAAAGCAACAAAGTGAGCCTGACGCCCTTCGCCTTGATAGGTCAGATGGAGCTCAAGATCCGCTTCAGGTAAAAAACCTTTACCTTGTTGCGGCCATTCGACCAAACAGATCGAATTTCCAGAAAAATAGTCACGAATTCCCATAAATTCAAGTTCTTCAGGATCAGCTAACCGATAGAGATCAAAGTGGAAAACTTGGCGATCTGCTAATTCATAGGGTTCAACCAAGGTGTAAGTTGGGCTTTTTACGTGACCTTGATGGCCCAGTGCTTGCAAGAAGCCTCGGCTAAAGGTCGTTTTCCCTGCGCCGAGATCACCATATAAATGAATAACTGTACCTTGATGGCAAGCCTTAGCGATAGCATTACCTAACGCAACAGTTTGCGCTTCATTGGCAAGTTGTATTGTACGTTCTTTCATATTGTTCTTTTTTATGTCATTAATAGACTGTGTCGCCTGTTTATCCTTTAAATGCATAGTTTATATTGCTGTTCAAAATGCATAAAGAGATATCAACAAACATCAATATTACCGCTTATCTTAACCTAAGATGGGGCTTTTTTCTTAATTAACATTATCTAAATGATGAGTTCAGAAATATCCTATAATTGCTCTCAATACTGAAGGCATTTTTTCATCCCTTTTGATGAACAACGCAGGTCATGATAGAGTGCCTGCCGTTTTACTCTTTATCAATATAGGATCCGATGGCAAGATACCTCGATCTCGATCTTCTCGCTCAGAATATTAAACAATGGGGCATTGAAGCAGGTTTCCAACAAGTCGGGATCTGCGATACTGACCTGTCTGCGGAAGAGCCCAAATTACAAGCGTGGCTAGATAAACAATTTCATGGCGAGATGGAATGGATGAGCCGCCATGGGATGATGCGAGCCAGACCCCACGAACTGCATCCAGGCACGTTACGTGTCATTAGCGTGCGCATGAATTACTTGCCAGCTAAAGCCGCATTTGCCAGTACACTAAATAACCCTGAATTAGGTTATATCAGCCGCTATGCACTAGGGCGAGACTATCACAAGCTGTTAAAAAAACGCCTAAAACAACTTTCAGATCGTGTTGTAGACTATTGTCGTGAATTTAATGGAATGATACTGGCCGATGGTACCACCATCGATGATCTTAATTTTCGACCTTTTGTCGATTCTGCTCCAATCTTAGAGCGTCCTCTTGCGGTAAAAGCGGGCTTAGGATGGACAGGAAAACATTCATTAGTTTTAAATCGTGAAGCAGGATCTTGGTTCTTCCTTGGTGAATTATTGATTAATTTACCCGTTCCTGTCGATAAACCTATCGAAGAAGATTGTGGCCGCTGTGTTGCTTGCATGACAACCTGCCCAACCGGTGCGATTGTTGAACCTTACACCGTCGATGCAAGGCGCTGTATTTCTTATCTCACCATCGAGCTAGATAGTGCTATCCCTGAAGAATTTCGCCCGCTAATGGGAAATCGGATTTACGGTTGTGATGACTGCCAGCTCATTTGCCCATGGAACCGTTTTTCTCAACTTACGAATGAAGACGATTTTAGCCCAAGAAAGGCGTTGCATACACCAGAACTGCTTGACTTGTTCTCATGGGACGAAAAAACCTTTTTGAAAGTGACCGAAGGCTCGGCGATCCGCCGCATTGGCTATATTAAGTGGTTAAGAAATATCAGTGTCGCGCTAGGCAACGCACCTTATCAAGATAGCATTGTTATCGCATTACAAAACCGGCTTGGAATTAACGCTATGTTGGATGAACACTTCCAATGGTCTATACAACAACAGCTTAACCGACGCAATGCAAACCAAGTTACAATCCAAACTTCGCAACAAAAACGTCTTGTACGAGCTATTAACAAAGGTTTACCGAGAGACGCCTAGAAAAAAGCCTGCCATATATCTGAAATCAAGAATTGTCAAATCAATGTGAATAAAATAAAAAATGCTTAGCTGACAATAGGTAAAGAATTTGCAAGCTACGCTAGCCTCATTTTGACAAAATAACCCACAAAACAATAAAATCAATAAGTTACAATAATGCAACTTAAACGCTAGAATTAATTAGCACAACAGAAATTTATTAATTAGCCTGTGGATAACTCTGTGTAATAAGTTATTTCAAATCGCGATAAAAGCGCAGGTTGATTGAGTTAGCTGTGGATAACTTTCTAATGTCTCGTTGAAAAGAAAAACACTGATTTTACGTTAACTAGCAATACAAAAGTGACCAAAAAGCAAGGTTAAAATGAAAAAATACTCGAAGTAAATAAAAAAGCATATTTTTGTTTATTGTTTAAACTTCGTGTTTTCATCTTAGAGATGGAAGTAAAACACCCTATTGCTAAGGGGTGGCTATTCTATTGTGCCCCGAAAGTGAATGCAAGCACAAATCTGGATATGATCCAAAAAAGATCGCAAAAACCTTTTAGATCCTAGTGTTCAAGGAATAAAATAGTGAACAAGCGCAGTTCGTATGCACTACGTGATTTCACTTAATAAAAGTGAGATAAATGGATATTATGTGAGATTTAATTAAGAAAAAAGTTAAGAGATAAAGAAAATATTGGAGCGGGAAACGAGACTCGAACTCGCGACCCCGACCTTGGCAAGGTCGTGCTCTACCAACTGAGCTATTCCCGCATTTGGTGGGTACTGTTCTTTCACTAAAACACTAAGAAAGTTTGGAGCGGGAAACGAGACTCGAACTCGCGACCCCGACCTTGGCAAGGTCGTGCTCTACCAACTGAGCTATTCCCGCATCACGAAAATAGTGCTTTAGCTAAAACATCAAGAAAATTTGGAGCGGGAAACGAGACTCGAACTCGCGACCCCGACCTTGGCAAGGTCGTGCTCTACCAACTGAGCTATTCCCGCATCACATTTCTGGATGTTTCACGTGCCGACTCAATCACAAAAACTTCATCGGTACGGGGAGCGCATTATACGAAAAATTCAGATACTAGCAAGCCCTTGCGCTCAAAATTTTTATTTTTTTATCCGTTTGCCGACAAAACAATCACAATGATGATTTTATCGACACCCGTTGTAATAAACTGATTTCAATACGTTAACATTGTTAACTTATTGAGAAAAAACCGCGAATGAAAGTCGCCAATGGCGACTTTCATAACGAATCATTTATTCTTTAATAAATGTTTCCCGGTAATAAGCTAATTCAGCCACTGATTCACGAATATCATCAAGAGCTTGGTGGGTATTTTTCTTCGAAAAACCCGCTAAAATTTCAGGTTTCCAGCGACGAGCGAGCTCTTTTAGTGTGCTGACATCAAGATAGCGATAATGGAAATAGCTTTCTAATTCAGGCATATAGTTGAATAGAAAACGCCTATCTTGCCCAACACTGTTTCCACAAATGGGTGATGCCCCCTGTGGAACCCATTGCTCTAAAAATTCAATCGTGGCTAACTCAGCTTCACGCTCACTTACGGTACTTTTGCGTACACGTTCAACTAAACCGCTGTTGGTATGGGTGTTTACATTCCACTCATCCATTAAAGCGAGTTGTTCATCCGTTTGGTGTACTGCAATGACAGGGCCTTCTGCTAAAATATTAAGATGACTATCTGTTACAATGGTCGCTATTTCAATAATACGATCACGAACAGGATCGAGCCCTGTCATTTCTAAATCGATCCAAATTAAATTATTCTCATTCTTTTGCATGATATACCCTAACCGCATTCTATGAAGTTAAGGTATGATAGCACTCTTCATGCCATCAGTGACAGGCGTGAGTAACCCTAAAATACCGCCCACAGTAAAGAGAGGACAGGTGGCTAAACAGAAACTTTCGAAAGGCCAACAGCGCCGAGTTCAAGAAAATCATCAAAAAAGACTCAAAAAGCAAAAAAACGTTGAGATCGATGATAGCCAATTAGGTGAAGCACAAGAAGGCTTAGTCATCAGCCGTTTTGGGCAACATGCTGATATTCAAGCAAGTGACGGGACTATCCAGCGCTGTAACTTACGCAGAACCATTTCTTCCCTCGTTACAGGGGATAATGTGGTGTGGCGGCCTGCCCTGAACACACAAAGCGATATCAAAGTAAATGGCATTGTTGAAGCTGTTCATGAACGCCACTCTGTTCTGACTCGTCCCGATTATTATGATGGCTTGAAACCGATTGCCGCTAATATTGACCAAATTGTTGTGGTTTCCGCTATTTTACCTGAGCTTTCGCTGAATATTATTGACCGTTATTTGGTTGCCTGTGAAACCACGGGGATTAAGCCTGTTATCGTTCTTAATAAAGTCGACTTACTCGACGACGAAAACCGCGAGTGGGTAAGCGATTTGATGACGATTTATAGTGATATTGGCTATCAAGTTCTCGAAGTTTCAAGCCATACCAATGAAGGCATGGAAGCGCTTACTAACGCGCTAGCAGGTAAAGTGTCCGTGTTTGTTGGGCAGTCTGGTGTGGGTAAATCCAGTTTATTAAACGCATTGCTTCCACACAATGAAGAAGCCATTTTAGTCAATGACGTTTCAGACAACTCAGGGCTGGGGCAACACACAACAACGACAGCCCGCTTATATCATTTCCCATTGGGAGGTGATGTGATTGACTCCCCTGGTGTGCGTGAGTTTGGTTTGTGGCATTTAACCACGGAACAAGTGACCAAAGGATTTGTCGAATTTAAAGATTACCTTGGTGGCTGTAAATTCCGTGACTGTAAACATTTGGATGATCCTGGTTGCCTGTTACGTGAAGCCGTAGAAGCAAATAAAATTGCGGAATCACGTTTTGAAAACTACCATCGCATTTTAGAAAGCATGGAGCAAATCAAGCCTCGTGGCAATTTTATGGCAAAAGAGAAATAATGTTAGTGAGTACTTACAAAATACCTAACTAACACTAAACTCGCTCTAAATAATTTAATCACGGTTAGTCAGTTACGCGACCGTTTGAAATATGACGAGTAAACTGTGTACAATAACCGCCCTTTTGCTAACATACCTTTAAAAATCAGAGGTTAACGTGCTAGATAAAATTAAAATTCGCTTGCAATATATGCTTCCAAAACAATGTCTTACTGAATTTGCTGGCTGGTTCGCAAGTCGCAATGCGGGTTTCATGACGCAATGGGCAATTAAACTGTTCGCAAAAGTCTATAAAGTGAACATGAATGAAGCACAAAAAAGCGAGCTTACGGCTTATGCCACTTTTAATGATTTCTTTGTCCGTCTGTTAAAAGAAGGCGCTCGCCCTATTGTCGAAAAAGAGCACCAACTTGCTCAGCCTGCTGACGGTGCCGTGAGCCAATTAGGTCCAATAAATGATGACCTTATCTTCCAAGCTAAAGGCCATCATTACACCGTTGAAGCGTTACTTGCGGGTCAATACCAATTAGCAGAACGTTTTCGTGGCGGTGACTTTATTACCACTTACCTCTCCCCAAGTGACTATCACCGTGTACACATGCCATGTGATGGCTTACTCAAAGAGATGATTTATGTACCAGGCGATTTATTCTCTGTAAATCCATTAACGGCACAAAATGTTCCCAACCTGTTTGCACGAAATGAACGTTTGATTTGTGTCTTTGACACCCCTGTCGGCCTAATGGTACAAATCCTTGTAGGTGCAACCATCGTTGGTAGTATCGAGACGGTTTGGAGCGGTTGCGTTAACGCCACGCGTGAAGGTGTCATCAAACGTTGGGTTTACCCTGAGCTGGATTCTGAAGGTGCTGTTTTCTTGAAAAAAGGTGAGGAAATGGGGCTATTTAAACTGGGCTCAACGGTGATTAATTTATTTGAGCCAAATAAAGTAACCTTTAATTCATCACTGATCCCCGGTTATGCAACTCGCATGGGTGAATTACTCGCTGAAACTGTTACAAATACAGTGGCAGAAGAGTCCGTTGACGCTTAATTAAATTATTATTCCTTGAAGGAGCTCCTCACTGTGCGTGTGATTATCAGTTTTTTTCTTAGCCTGTTAATCGTTTTTTCTTCCGTTGCAGCGCCGACTGCAGCGCAGGACGAAGCACAGATTAAGCAGGAGCTCAAACAACTCGAGTCAAGCACCAATCCTAAAGATGCAGAGATAGCACAAGCATTACAGGGCGCGCTAAATTGGATGAGTGAGACACGTGAGTCCGACGCTAAAGCCAAGTCTTACCAAGAAGCTATTGATAATTTCCCTAAAATCATCAAAGACATAAGACAAAAAATCCTCAATGAAAGTGATGAGCCTACCCCTATACCCGTTGGTATCAGTCTAGGTGAGCTTGAGCAACGCATTATTCAACTTAGCAGCCAATTACTTGATCTAAGTCGCTTAACTCAGCAAGAACAAGATAAAGGCCGCGAAATCAGTGAATCACTCAGTATTCTCCCACAACAACTTTCTGAGGCGAGGCGTTTGCTCAACGAAGCCTCTTCGCGTTTTCAGTCTCTGAGTACACCATCAACACCATTAGCCGATGCCCAGTACACTTTGGCTCAAGCCGAAGTAAGCGCTCGCAAATCCGTAGTTAATGAGCTGGAAATGGCCCAGCTTTCTGCCAATAATCGTCAAGAAATTTCACGGCTTACGTTGGAATTATATAAAAAACGCTACCAACGTATGGAACTTGAATTACAAAACCTGCGGGATTTCCAAAATACCCAACGCCAACAAAAAGCAATCTTAGCGCTAGAACACACAGAGATGTTGGCTGCGCAAGGTGAGCTTACGCCATTTTTAACTGAGCAGCTTGATATTAATCGAAAAATGTCTCAGGAATTAACCGCTCAAGCACAACGTATGAGCGCGATTACTAATAGCCAAGCCGAAATTTCAACGAGTATCCGTGATGCGCGCCAAGCACTCACAACTATTCGTGAACAAGCTCAATGGATCAGCAGCTCAAGTACATTAGGGGAAGCACTCCGAACACAGCTCTCTCGCTTGCCTGATATTCCCAAAAGCCAGCAACTTGATCGTGAAATGGCGGCTTTACGTGTTCAACGATTAAATTATGAAGATAGCCTCGATAGACTAAGTAAAATAGATACAACCGAGCAGGAAACCGAACATGGGCTCAATGCAGCTCAAGTGCAAGTTTATCAGTCATTGATTAAAACGCGTCGTGAGCTACTAACCTCTTTAATTTCAGGTCTCGATGCTGAAATGTTGGAGCTAACCAAGCTCAATGTCGCTACAGGGCAGTTGACCGATGCATTGAAAGAGGTCAAAGATGCCTCAAACCGTTATCTTTTCTGGGTCGCTGATGTTCCACCGATTAGCATCAGCTACCCCGTTATGTTAGTGACTGATATTACTCAATTACTTTCTTTGGATACCTTGTCTCAACTGGCTGGTGCTCTGCGTGTTATGCTAACGACACAAGATACCTTTTTGTATCTTTTAGGTTCGATAGCCTTAGTCATTTTCAGTATTAGCACACGTAAACACTATCAAGCATTTCTTGACCGCTCCAGTTTACGCATTGGTAAAGTGACACAAGACCGTTTCTACTTAACCATTCGCACTATTTTCTGGTCAATTATTGTTGCACTTCCTCTCCCTATGATGTGGTCCGCCATCGGTTATGGCTTACAAAGTGCATGGCAGTTCCCTATGGCTGCTGCCATTGGCTATGGCGTTAGTGCCACGACACCGTTGTTGTGGCTATTTATGATCAGCGAAACATTCTCTCGCCCTACAGGGTTATTTATTTCTCACTTCGGTTGGGATAAAGACTCGGTTAAGCGTGCGATGCGCTATTACCGAATGGCTATTTTTGTCATCGTTCCATTAGTCATGGCAATTATTACCTTTGAACATTATAGCGATAGGGAATTTGCAGCTAGTATTGGCCGCTTATGCTTTATCTTTTTATGTGTCGCACTTAGCTTAATTACCAACAACTTACGCCGCTCACAAATCCCTCTCTATTTAGATAGACATGGGTCCGGTGAGAATATTGTTAATCAAGCATTGTGGTGGATGATATTACTCGCACCTATTGTTGCTGGGTTTTTCTCCATTTTAGGTTATTTTTCAACCTCACAAGCCTTACTAGCGCGCTTAGAAACCTCCGTTGCTATTTGGTTTGTCATCCTCATCATTTACCACACTATTCGCCGCTGGATGTCAATGCAGCGCCGTAAATTAGCCTTTGAGCGAGCAAAACAGCGCCGTGCTGAAATATTAGCGCAACGTGCTAAAGGTGAGGACGATAGCCAGCAAGCAAATGCCAGCAGTGAAGGGAATATTGATATCGAAGAACAGGTTATCGACTTAGATGCCATCAGCACCCAATCCGTTGGGTTAGTTCGTTCGATTTTAACTATGATTGCCTTGGTTTCATTGATTTGGCTGTGGTCTGAGCTACATACCGCATTCTCTTTCCTTGAAAATATACGCTTATGGGATGTGACATCAACCGTTAATGGCGTTGATACTGTTCAACCTATTACCATGGGCTCAATTTTTATTGCTATTTTGACTATTATCGTTACTGCCCAATTAGTGCGTAACTTGCCCGCTTTACTTGAGCTGGCCGTACTCCAACATTTGGATTTAACACCCGGTACCGGCTACGCCATCAGTACATTAACAAAATATACGATTACTATTATCGGAACCATTGTTGGCTTCTCTATGTTAGGGATTGAGTGGTCAAAACTGCAATGGCTTGTTGCTGCAATGGGGGTCGGGCTTGGTTTCGGTTTACAAGAAATTTTTGCTAATATTATCTCGGGGTTGATGATCTTATTTGAAAAACCGATCCGAATTGGAGATACCGTCACTATCCGTAATTTGACCGGCAGTATTACCAAGATCAACACTCGTGCCACTACACTGACGGACTGGGACAGAAAAGAAATTATTGTGCCAAATAAGGCATTTATTACTGAACAATTTATTAACTGGTCGCTGTCTGACACGATCACACGTATTGTGATGACCATTCCAGCACCTTCTGACGCCAATAGTGAACTGGTGACAGATACCATTTTACGTGCAGCCAAACGTTCTACCATGATCTTAGATAACCCTGCGCCAGAGGTTTATCTGGTTGATTTACAACAAGGTATTCAAATTTTCGAATTACGTGTCTATGCTGCTGAGATGGGCCACCGGTTACCTGCACGTCATGAAATCCATCAAAACATCTTAGTTTCCTTTGCTGAACAAGGGATTACCTTACCATTCCCACCATTCCAAGCAAGGGTGGATGTCCGTGATAATTCGCTACAAAGTGCGACAAACAATCTTTCGGCACGTAATCCAAGCCGTAAACCAGGGGAACTGTAAGCCGTATTATGCGATTAAAACCAGATGATAAAGATGAGTTGGTGACGTTGAAGATCGCCCAACTTGAGCGTGTTGGGTCGATTTTATTCTTTTTAATTCCATTAATTATCTTATTAATTGTTGGGAAAGCTTTTGCATTTAATACACTGTACCTTTGGCAAGTGTATTGTGCGGTTTATATCGTTGGGTTTCGTGTACTTTGTGGCAAGCTATCATCACAACAGCTACAGCTAGCTATTCGTCGAGGCTGGGGGAATAACCGTTTCTATCGGCTTTCGTGGTGTTATCTTGTATTCTCTATAGCCATAATGGTGGGATACAAAATAGTCTCCCACACATCGGCTTAGCCATTAGCTGGCTTTGAAACCGTACGATTTAATGTAGTTTTCTGCTAATTTTTGTGCCTGCTGTAATTCTTCAGGATTTAACTGATCCGCTATCTTTTTTTGCAGGCGATGGCTTTCTGCGTTGCCACTGAACACTGCAGTTGCAAGCCATGCGTAGGCTTGTTGCAGGTTTTTCTTCACGCCACGTCCTTCAGAGTACATAACGCCTAAGCGGTCTTGAGACTTAGCATCTTTTTGCTTTGCGGCTTTTCTAAACCAAAACACCGCCTTTTCATCATCTAAATCAACGCCGCTACCAATCGAGTACATTTGACCTATTTGGAATTGAGCAAGTATGTTTCCGCCTTGCGCTGCTTTTCTAAACCAAAATGCCGCTTTTTCTAAATTTTGAGTGACGCCTAAGCCTTGCGCATACATCATCGCCATATTGGTTTCAGCTCGCGTATCACCTTGTTCTGCTGCTTGCTCATACCATAGCATCGCTTTGTCATAATCACGACGCACACCAAAACCATTAACAAACATCGTGCCAAGACGGAATTGCGCATCTGAATTCCCTTGGTTTCCAGCCTTGATAAACCACTCAGCCGCTGCTTTAGAATCTTGAGAAACACCTAACCCTTTAAAATAACGTTCACCTAGCTGGAATTGGGCTTTAGGATCACCTTTTTGGGCTAACTGCGTAATTTGTTCAATCGAGGGTTCTTGTGCTGCTGTTGCCGATGCTGGCACAGGGGTAGGTTTAGCGGTTAAAACGGAACTATAACAAATCGAGCCCAACAACAATACTAACGCTATTCTTTTCATCCTAAGGAACCCTCAACAGTGCAATATGCAAACTGTGAAAACAGTGCTATCCATTAATATCGACCTAAACACTCATCCCCCTAGTTTAAATTTACTTTCTGTCAGAAAAAATAGGAAAAGTGGCCTAAATTTCACAAAAAGCACGTTTCGCTGTATTTTCTCTATGGGAACTTGTGTTTTTCATCTAATTACAATAATAAAAAACCAGATAAACATAATGCCTATCTGGTTTCTCTATTTCAAATAACAAAATAAATTATGCGTTGTTAAGGTATTTATTTCTCAGGTAGCGAGCGACTGCATCATCACTGTTCGAGCCAATAACTTCCATCTGCGGTAACGCATCTTTCAGCAACTGGTGCGCATTTTCCATGATGCAGCCTTTTCCAGCCATCGTCAGCATTTCTTTGTCATTCATACCATCACCAAAAGCAATACTATCACTCGGTGTATAACCATGTAGTGCGGCCACTTGCTTCAGTGCCTCACCTTTAGAAACACTACCAGCCATAACTTCTAAACAGCTACGCAGTGAAAACGTGACATTCACTTTATCTTGCCAACGTGCTTGAATACGCTGCTGTAAATCCACCAGCAAATCATGATCTTCACTGGTATAGTAAACTTTACAGACCTCAGAAGTGACAAAGTCATAGCGATCAAATAACTGATAGTTAAATACCGATTCTTTAAAAAATTCTTTTTGTTCAGGGCTTTCACGGTTGATAAACCAATCATCACCATGGTAGTAGTTAGTGATAAGTTCAGAGTTATCAAATTCCATCAAACACAACTCGTGAGCAATTTCAGGCGCAACATTGTGCTCAAAAATCAAGTCACCGCGAGTATTATGGATCCGTGCGCCGTTAGACGTGATCATATACGCATCGATGCCTAAACCATCGCGGATTTGAGCAACATCCACATGATGACGGCCTGTTGCAAACACAAAATGCACATCTTGCGAAGTCACTAGCTGTTTCAAGGTGTCTTTGGTATAAGACGTTAAGTCATGATTGGGAGATAACAGTGTCCCATCTAAATCGGAAGCAACTACAGGATATTTCATATTCAAACCCTAACTAATACTGCTCAAAAAAATCACAGATAGCATTGAGCGCCATCGCTCTTAATGCATCCACTTCAAATAGGATTTCATGGTGTGCCCCTTCTATAATGAGAGGTAATTTTTCTTCTCGTCCTATTTGCGCTTTTTGCCTGCTTTGACAAAAAGCTTGTAGCTCTTTATTGCTGACCACTTTTTCTTCACTGGCTTCTAACACCATCAGTGGTACATCAATCTCTCCCGCTCTCGCAATTAGCTCATCGCCAATCACAAAACTCTCACGTAACCAATGGTAAGTTGGCCCACCTAAGCGCAATTCGGGATAATCGGCGTAATAGCGTAAGTAACGCCGATAACGCTCCGGGCTGTGTGTTAATACGTTGATTAAATAAGGTAACGGCTGCCATTTCCCAGTAGAAGCCGCGTAGTCATTACGAACACTTTCGCGAGATTCGGCCCTATCAACAATAAAGCTCGCCATCCAACGAGGCATCGGTAGATTAATTCCAATCATCGGTGCACATAAGGTTGCAGCATCAAATGTGACGCTATCTCGCAATAAATACCCGGCTAAGATAGCACTCCCCATTGAGTGAGCTAACGCGTAACATTTTGGATAATGCCGATATTTAACTTCAAGCTCAATGAACTTTTCAAAATCATCAATGTAGTCAGTGAATTTTTCAACATGACCTTTTTGAGGATCCGCTAACATGCGCCCTGATCGGCCTTGGCCGCGATGATCAATAATAAAAACATCATAGCCTAAATGATAAAAATCATAAGCCACTTCTGGATACTTTACATAGCTTTCACTACGTCCTGGTGAAATAACTATCGCTTTGTGATGCTTAGGGTGAATAAAACGGACATAGTGAATGGGAATATCATCAACACCTATAAATTGAGATTCTTCACGGCGTTGCCAGAAATCTAAAAGTGGGCCATTTGTAAAAGCAGAAAATTGAGTTTCTCGATTCAGCCAACTCTCTTTTAGGTGTTCAGGCGTCATCCAACAGCTTCCTTATTTATTCATTCATAACCTTCAAGATGGTCTTGGATAAGTGCCATAAATGCCACTCCAAAACGTTCGAGTTTGCGCTCGCCAACACCATTAATTAATAATAATTCGGCTGGTGAAGTCGGAGTGTGCTCAGCCATTTCAATCAATGTTGCATCATTAAACACCACAAATGGCGGAATATTTTCTTCATCTGCAATGGATTTACGCAGTTTACGCAGTTTCGCAAAGAGCTTTTTATCATAATTGCCATGATAAATTTTGTTTTGTTGATTACGGCTTTTTACCACTAAAACACGCGGAACTGCGAGTTTCAGTGTCGCTTCACCCCGTAATATTGGCCTTGCAGCCTCAGTTAATTGAAGCGCTGAAAAATGCGTAATATTCTGTGTGATCATACCTAAATGGATCAGCTGACGGATCACACTGACCCAATGTTCATTACTTTGTTCTTTACCGATACCGTAAACAGGCAGCTTGTCATGACCTAAGTCACGGATACGCTGATTATTCGCACCACGTAATACTTCTACAATATAGCCGATACCAAAGCGCTGACCAACACGATAAATACAAGATAGTGCTTTTTGCGCATCAACTAATCCATCGTACTGTTTTGGTGGATCTAAGCAAATATCACAGTTACCACAAGGTTGCTGGCGATTTTCACCAAAATAATTGAGTAGCACCAAACGACGGCAGGTTTGCGCTTCGGCAAAAGCGGCGATAGCATTCAGCTTATGTCGTTCAATATCTTGCTGCATACCCGCTGGCTTTTCTTCAAGACAACGACGTAACCATGCCATATCTGCTGGGTCATAGAATAAAATGGCTTCGGCTTCAACACCATCACGCCCTGCTCGCCCTGTTTCTTGATAATACGCTTCGATATTACGCGGAATATCGAAATGAGCGACAAACCGAACGTTTGATTTGTTTATTCCCATCCCAAAAGCCACTGTTGCCACAACAACTTGTAGGTTATCTTTTAGAAATGCATCTTGTACCCATTCACGTTGCGCAGCATCTAACCCTGCATGGTATGCCGCAACACTTAAGCCGCGTTTTTGCAATCGCTCTGTCGTTTCTTCAACCTTACTGCGACTATTACAATAAACAATACCCGCTTTGCCTTTTTGGCCTTTAATAAAAAACCAAAGTTGATCTAAAGGCTTATATTTTTCGACTAAGGTATAACGAATATTTGGCCTATCAAAGCTACTCACATGGACGAGTGGCTCATGGAGTTCTAATAAACGAATAATGTCTGCACGTGTGGTTTCATCCGCAGTCGCGGTTAGCGCCATCACGGGTACATTGGGTAATGATTGCCGTAATTGACCTAGTGCGCGGTATTCAGGCCGAAAATCATGCCCCCATTGGGAAATACAGTGGGCTTCATCCACCGCTAGCAAGGTGATATTCCATCCTGCTAGTTGGCTTAGAAAATAGTCAGTTAACAACCTTTCAGGGGCAACATACAGTAGTTTTATTTCCCCCTGACTGCACCGCTCAATAATTTGACGTTGTTCTTGTGACGTTTGCGATGAATTTAAACACGCAGCATTAACCCCATGTAACCGCAATTGGTCAACTTGGTCTTTCATTAATGAAATTAAGGGAGAAACCACCAGTGTAACGCCCTCTTTCACTAAAGCAGGAACTTGATAACAAAGGGATTTCCCGCCCCCAGTTGGCATTAACACTAAGCAATCACGGTTATCCAGGATGGCCCCAATAACGGCATCTTGCCCTGGGCGAAATGACTGATAACCAAATGTACTATTGAGCACATTTTCAGCCAATGAAAGTGGGTTAATGACGCAAGCAGTGGACACAAACTTCCTCAATCGATAAAACAAGTCGCTGCCCAATTGAGCAGCGAATTTGTTGATTTATGACTTGGTATGCAACTCAGAACAAAATAGAGAACTGAGTTTTTCTTCCATTACAACATATCGTTTAGCATAACACCGATACCAAAACGTGTTTGGCGATAATTGTAGTCTATCATCGACTCACCATATCCGCTAAACAACTGGGTATAAAAACGCACATGTTTACTAATTGGATAGCTCCACCCCAGTTCTGCACCACCATAACCCGTATTCCAGTTATAACGCCCAGTTGTAGTAAATACACTGTCTCCCAATGCATACCCTACTTTTAAACGATAGTAACCCATATATTTGGTAATATCGGAATTATCATCACGCCCTTCACTTTCATGAATGCGGTACCACGGTTTAAGGTCAACTTGCCAGTTACCATTTTGCGCCATCGCTCTCGCATATACTCGGTTCCAGCTGCGAGAAGTCGGTTCTGAACGCCCATTTGACTCATGGTTAAAGCCCGTTTCAAACTCACGTAACGTCCAACCAGCAAATTGGTAGTCGGTTAACCAGCCAACAAACACTTGAGGCTCATAGTTGGTTTCTCTAAATGGTGAAGACTCTTTTTTATTACTTAGCTGCCACCAAGAACGCTGAGTATAAGAAACAGCTAAAATTGAGTCATCACCCGCAATACCTGCCCATAAAGGAAAAGCTAAACTTAGTTGAAATTTAACTTCATCCTTTAACGCATCATCACCCCAATTGTAGCTAGAAATGGCTTCTTTATTTATCGAGGATGTATAGGTATAAATGATGTAATTCGATTCATACGGGTACAACACAAATGGGTTATCGTGGTGTTGTAGTAACCCTGAAATGATGCTACCACGAATTGGTAGGGTATTTTTTACATCGTCAACAGGCTGAATATCTGTATCTTCGGTCGCAAACAGTGAAGCAGACCAAAAGCTGAGCACTGCACTTAACAAAATCGGTAAAGCGCGCATTAGTCATTCCTATTTTCAACATCGTCCAAAAAAAGTTTGTCCTATTTTACACACAAAACTGAATAACTGTTGCAAGATTATTCATTCGTTTGTTAGAGACATCATTTAAACATAATGTTAACTTATGATTTACATATTTTTAAAGGATGAAAGCGATGAATGACCGTACTTATACTTTAGAAGAAGCCAGTGAGTTAATGAGCCATGCTTTTATTTATAAAATGCCATTTAACCAGCTACTTGGTATTAAATTAATGAGTCTAAATGATGATTTTGTTCAGCTTAGCATTGAGAATCGTCAGCAATTAATTGGTAATTTCACTCAAAACATCCTACATGGCGGTGTGATCGCTTCGATTTTAGATGTTGCAGGAGGCATGGTGTGTATTAACCGTATTTTGCAGCGAATTACCCCCTTAACTCATACTGAGATCGTCGACAAAATGTCTCGTATGGGGACAATTGACCTACGAGTTGATTATTTGCGTCCTGGTCGAGGCCAACTATTTACCGCCAGTGCCAGCTTATTAAGAGACGGTAATAAAATAGCCGTTACCCGCTGTGAGCTTCATAATGAAAATAATCAACACATTGCAACAGCAACGGCAACTTATCTGGTTGGGTAAAAATAAAATATAAATAATTAGTCACCTACTAAACTAATAACTTGTAAAAAAACCTGAGCAATGTCACATTAGTGGTATCAAAAATCGAGCCGCTTAAATCGGCTCGGTCTCTCTGTATAAGTATCTTTTTAGTCTTTAATTCAATTTCAGAGCCAACAATGAGCCAGCAAAATACTACCAAAGGCGTGTTATGTGCCTTAGGCGCCTATTTTATTTGGGGTGTCGCACCTATTTATTTTAAAAGTATCCAAGAAGTGCCCGCAGAAGAAATTCTGACTCATCGTATTATTTGGTCATTTTTCTTTATGATTTTATTATTAACCGTTTCACGGCATTGGAGCTATGTCCGCCAAGTACTAAAGCAACCAAAGAAAATATTAGTTCTTGGTGTGACTGCAACGACGATTGCTTGTAACTGGTTAATTTATATTTGGTCAGTTAATAATGGTTATATGCTACAAGCCAGCCTAGGCTACTTTATCAACCCATTAGTTAACGTACTGTTTGGAATGCTATTTTTACAAGAACGTTTTCGCCGCATGCAGTGGGTTGCTGTTGGTCTTGCATTAACGGGTGTCTTGATCCAGCTATGGCAATTTGGCTCAGTCCCTGTGATAGGGCTAAGCTTGGCTGTAACATTTGCCACCTACGGCTTATTACGCAAAAAATTAGGGGTCGATGCACAAACAGGAATGACATTCGAAACACTTTGGCTTCTTCCTGTAGGGATTATCTTCTTATTATTTTTTGCAGATAGTCCAACGAGTGATATGACAATGAATGATTGGCATTTGAATGTGCTTTTGATTGCTGCTGGGATAATTACTACAGTGCCACTGTTACTATTTACAGAAGCGGCTAACCATTTAAGGCTTTCAACGCTAGGCTTTTTCCAATATATGGGGCCAAGTATTATGTTCTTGCTCGCTGTCTTTGTGTACGGTGAAGTTATGACTCCTGAATTGTTAGTCACCTTTGGGTTTATCTGGGTTGCATTAATTTTATTTACATTAGATGCTTTATATACCCAGCAAAAACTAAGAAGAAAATAACGGATAACAGTTTTCAAAAACTCAGATAGCCGGAAAATAGTGTTAATATTAAATGCCGACTCTCGTTTAATATTCTAAACGAGCTCGGCGTTTCATTATATGGAACTCGAATAGTTAATTTAATTAATGCAAATAGGCTATTTAATTAAGTCGCAAATTCTTTATCTAACTCATCCTAAATCAAAATTAATTTAAATCTTTTTGTTCTTATCTATAATATGCCAAAATTGTAACAAAATAAACTTTACCCTACAAAATCAGTATGTTATCCACAAAAAATTCATCTTGATTTTCTAAGTATAATCGCTATGATTTAACTTATCTTAAATCCACTTCAATTAATAAACACATCCATCAAACAACTCTTTGAAATAAAAGTAGTTGTTTATTTTTTTAAATTAATGATTGCTTAATAGGAACTTGGTAATTATATTGTACGCCGCTTGTATTCACCCCAGCGGATGGTGATGGTCCGATTCATCACTGACGTTTCATTAAAGTGCGCACGATGACATTTCATTTTTAAAATGTCCTGGTGCGAGGTTTTCTGAAATTGAATGCAGACGGTTCTAAAATTTAATTTTATACAATCATGTAGCGTTAAGACTCTAAATAATTCGAAAACATAACTAGGCGGCGAGCGAAGCCAACAACGTTGTAATTCGAAGTATGACGAGTACGACTCTAAATAATTCGAAAACACAACTAGGCGGCAAGCAAGAGAGTCGCTAGGAGCATACAAAAGTATGTGACTAGTGCGAGCGAGCGAAGCCAACAACGTTGTGATTCGAAGTATGACGAGTACGGCTGCATTTTAGGTTCACTCGGCCTGAACATTCAGACAGAGTTGACGTTGTTAAGGGCTTTTGGGAAGGGCTTAAAAATGCAACAGAATACCGTTCAAATGAAACGCGTACTGACCGTGCCTGCGTTAGTTTTTTTCGGGCTGGCTTATATGGTGCCACTCGGAATTTTCACCACCTATGGACAAGTGACTGTATTAAGTGAAGGCCATCTGCCTATCGCTTATTTAATTACATTAGCTGCCGTCTTTTTCACTGCCATGAGCTATTGCCGCATGACAAGCGCACTTCCGCTTTCAGGATCTGCTTATTCATACGTGCAAAAAACCTTTGGCGGCACACTCGGTTTTTTAGTGGGTTGGGCACAACTGCTCGATTACCTCTTTTTACCTATTATTAATTACATTGCGATTGGGATCTTTGTTCACGAAGCATTCCCCAATATCCCGATGTATGTGATTATTTGCAGCACAATTACAATTGTTAGCATTATGAATATTTTGGGAATTAAATTAGTTTCCTCAATGAATATGCTAATCATTTTAATGCAATTTGTCTTTATCGCCGTGTTCCTATATTTGAGTTTTAAAACTTCATTTATATTGGATACTGATGCTTTATTAGCACCGATTACGGTCATGTCAGAACAAGTATCAGGGTTATTTGCAGGTGCTGCGGTACTCTGCTTAGCCTTCCTTGGATTTGATGCGATCTCCACCATGGCAGAAGAAACCAAAGATGCACGGAGTGCGTTACCCAAAGCGATTTTATACACCGTATTTATCGCGGGTACCCTGTTTGTCGTCATCTCCTATGGCGCGCATCTGGTTTACCCGATGTGGCAGGATTTTATTCCTAATACCGATATTGCGAGCCTTGCGGTAATGAAACAAGTGGGTGGCGCGATGATGGCATCTAGCTTTATCACCGCTTATGTTATTGGTGTATTTGCCTCCGCAATGACTTCACAAGCCAGTATTGTGCGTATTTTCTATGCGATGGGCCGAGAAGGTGTGTTGCCACGTTCGCTGTTTGCCTATCTGCATCCAAGACTCAACACACCGATTTACTCGATTATTTTTGTTGCACTAGCGTCATTACTTTCATTGGTACTTTCGCTCAGCATGGTCGCCTCAATGATCAGCTTCGGTGCCTTAATCGCGTTTACTTTTGTGAATTTATCGGTCATTAAGCATTTTTATATTGACCGTAAAGCACCGTTGGATAATACAAAAATTATCACTTGCCTGATTATGCCTTCTGTTGGTGTTATCCTAACATTATGGTTATGGACAAGCCTTGATAGCGAAGCCTTTAAAGTAGGTTTATGGTGGTTAGCTGCTGGGGCTATTTACCTAGCACTATTGACCCATGGTTTTACTCGTCGTCCACCTGCAATCTCTGACGATGAAACTGAAATGATTATAAACTAAGCATTTCAAGTCTTATAAATGATTACGGGGGAGCACTTGCCTTCCCCGTTGTTTTTTTAGCTCTGGTGCCACCAAAGCACCACTGATACAGACGGTTTACAATGAATAATCAATTAGCTGACGTTATTTACTTTAACGGTTATATATATACCGCAGATGATAAAAATCGCGTTGTCGATGCGGTTGCTGTTCGTGATGGTTATATTCTTGCCACAGGTACCTCTGATGAACTTCATCAATATGTTGGCCCTGAGACAGAGAGTATCGATCTCGAAGGAAAAATGATGATGCCTGGCATCATTGATGGTCATATGCATCCTTTTTGGGGCGGTATTCAACTCTTTGGTTGCCATTTAAATTATGAATCGTTAACTATCGACCAAATTTTAGCGCGCGTACAAGATCACCTCGATAAAGACCCTCGTACCGGGGAAAATGATTGGCTCAAAGTCACTGCATGGCTGCGCCAAGGTATGATCCCTGCAGGTGTTGATATGTACCGTGAAGATATGGACAAGCTCAATACAAAACGCCCTGTCGTCTTGTTTTCAAATGACTGCCATACACTGCTAGCAAATAGCCGTGCCCTCGAATTATTTGAAATCACCAAAGATACGCCTGAGCCACCTGATGGTAAAATTGGTAAATACGAGAATGGCGAGTTAAATGGTATCCTTGAAGATGCGCCTGCTATGCGTGCTGCCGATAGCATTCCTTCAATTCGTGAAGACCAAGCAATTGAAGTTGCTGAATTAGTACAGAAAGTCCTTAATCAGCAAGGTGTGACCATGGTGATGGATGCACGCGTCTCAGAACAACAACTTGAAGCCTTTTCTCAATTACAACAACGTGGCGACCTGACAATCCGTTTCCAAGCAGCACGTGAAATTACCCCTGATGAAACACCAAATGTTGCCTCAGTAGCGGCAGCAGTGGATAAAGCTGTTGCATTTGCCAAAAAATGGCACCAAGCCGATTGGACGCCAACCCCGGGTATTGGCTTAAATAATATTAAAATGTTTGTTGATGGTGTCATGCAGTTTCCAACCATGACAGCGTCATTATTGCAGCCATACCGTATCAATCAGGGCACGGATGACGCTCCGAATTGGGTTGAAACGGATAACTACGGTGATTTGTATTTCACGGCTGAGATTCTTGATGAATTAATGGAAAAAATTGCCGCAGCGGGCTATGACCCTCACTTGCATACTGTCGGTGAAGGTGCCGTTTCCATCGTTTTAGATGCGATAGAAAAAATGCGTGCTGCACACCCCGAAAAAGATATTCGCCCAGGACTCGCTCACAATGAATTAGTCCATGCCGATGACTATGCACGTTTTGCGCGTTTGAAAACCATCGCTTTCTTATCCTTCCAGTGGGCAGCGCCAACTCCAGAGCTCGCCGCTTTTGAGAAAAAAATGCTCGGTGATGAACGTTTTGAGCAACTTGAACCCATCGCTAAATTTGTCGATGCTGGCGCAGTTGTCGCATTTGGTAGTGACTGGCCAATCGATGATTTCGACGAGTGGTATGACTTAAAAGTGGCAGCAACACGCCGTGGCCGTGATATTAATGGTCAAAAAGCACCGAGACTGGATAATGACCGAGACTTAACGGTAATTGAAGTTTTGCGCTCTGCTACGATAGACTCCGCTTATGCACAACACCGTGAAGATGTACTTGGCTCATTAGAAGCTGGAAAATTTGCAGATATGATCGTGCTAGATCGTAATGTATTTGAGATCCCAGCTGATGATATTGAGAATGTAAAAGTATTACGCACAATTATTGGCGGAAAAACAGTACATATCGCTTAATAATTTAATTATCTATATAATTAAATAAACACCCCAAAGATTAAATATTATCTTGGGGTGTTTTTAATTGAGTGCTTAATTCCAAACCTGAATACGCACAATTAAATCGGGAAATTACGAGGGAATAGTTTCCCTCGTAAAGCAACATTACTCTTCGTAAGAAAACGTTGTTTGAACAACTGTATTTCCATGACTAATGATAATTAGACAAAGTCTGTCTCGCATTAGTACTGAAATACTAAACACGGTAATACACGCTGAAACAAACGCAATCACTGCGAATTTGCTCATTTCCCTTGACCTCTTAATGGTTAAGAGGCACAATCTCAACTGTTCAGGTTTGGATCGGGCCTCGTTGGTTAATAATAGCGAACGGGGCTTTTCCATTTCTAATCCAAACATTTTATTCCGACAGAGTATGCTTGAACTAAAAAGGCTCAAGCACCCGCAAAAATAATAACAAACTTTTATATTTCACTCACGTTTAATTTCATAGAAATAAATGAAAATACAAATTTAATTACCTAATTATTTATTAGATTAAATATTATAAATAAATTTAAATCATTTAATTTTATATTTTATTTTTATATATTGAACTTCGGAAAAAGGCTAAAAATCGATAGCCTTAAAAATAGTCCTTGCAAAAGAAAAAAGTTATCGTTAGTATCCGCAGCGTTTTACATTCATCTACTAACTGCAAGGAGGTTTACCATGACAACAATTAATCAAACTCTTTGCGGGCACTCTCAGAAATAGCCACTCTCGTTAGTTAATCTATTTTCTTAATTTTGCCTGCTAATTCACCTTATTTTTCAATTAAAAATGAGTTAATAGCTTATGGGCAATACCTTACATACTGTGGATCAGCAAGTTAGCTATATCGCCACAGGATCTACATGGATTGAAAGTAAAGCAATCCAACAATTACAAACAACTGCAAGCTTACCTGGTATGGTATCTGTTGTCGGCATGCCGGATCTGCACCCAGGTCGTGGATACCCAATTGGCGCGGCATTTTTCTCTACCAAACGCTTTTATCCTGCACTGGTTGGTAATGATATTGGTTGTGGAATGGCACTGTTCCAAACTGATCTTAAAAAATCGAAAGTTAACCTCGATAAGCTCGAAAAGCAACTTTCTGAAATGCCAGATCATGCGCCTTTGTCATGGCTTGAAGAGCATGTCCCAAACAACATGCTATCACATGATTTTATGCCATCATTAAGTTCTATTGGTGGTGGAAATCATTTTGCTGAATTTCAAGCCGTTGACGAAATATTAAATACAGAATTATTCAGTATGAGTGGTTTAAATAAACAGCAATTACTGTTATTAGTTCACAGTGGCTCTCGAGGTTTAGGCCAGTCCATCCTTCGTCAGCATGTAGAAAATCATAGTCATGATGGGCTTATAGACAATACTCAAGATGCAAAAAATTATCTGGAAGCACATCAGCGTGCTTTGCATTTTGCTCAGTTAAATCGCCAGATGATCGGCTTACGTATGCTTCAACAGGTTAAGTCAAAGGGTGAACTTGTTCTTGATATCAATCATAACCTAGTTGAAGCCTGCAAAATTAATGGTATTGATGGATGGATACACCGAAAAGGAGCCACCCCATCAGATCGCGGGCTTGTCGTTATCCCTGGCTCTCGAGGTGATTACAGTTATCTGGTTTCCCCACAACCAAGTGAAGTTTGTCTGAATTCTCTTGCTCACGGCGCTGGTCGGAAATGGATGCGAACGGAGTGTAAAGGGCGTTTGTCTCATAAATATACACCGATTCAATTATCAAGAACGGCGCTAGGTAGCCGTGTTATCTGTGCAAACAAACAATTGATTTACGAAGAAGCCCCACAATCTTATAAATCTATTGATACTGTAATTGAAAGTATGGTGAATATTGGCGTTATTCAAGTGGTTGCACGTCTTAAACCTGTCATCACGTACAAAACCAGTGGAGAGTGTTAATGATCTTATTACAATTCTCCTCAGCTCAAGGACCGGAAGAGTGCTGTATTGCTGTCGAAAAAGCCCTTGCCCACTTTCTACAAGAGGCTAAAGAATATCATGTCACTTATGATGTCTTAGAGTCTTTTCCATCTAAAAAAGGGCTGAAATCTGCCTTAGTTTGTTTAGAGGGTGTAGAGGCTGAAACTTTAGCAAACAATTGGTGTGGTACGATCCAGTGGCAATGCCAAAGCCCTATTCGGCCACGGCATAAACGAAAAAACTGGTTCTTAAGTGTGACTCAATTTTCACCTGTTCAACCTATCGAGGAAAGTGAAATTGAATTTGAGTTTACCAAAGCACAAGGGGCGGGAGGTCAACATGTTAATAAAACCTCCTCTGCGGTTAGAGCAAAGCATGTCGCCACAGGTATCACTGTCAAAGTGCAATCTGAACGCAGCCAACACGCTAACAAAAAACTCGCGAAGCAATTAATACAATGGAAGTTGAATGAGAGCCAATCGCAGCAACTTAATGAACTGGATAAACAACGTCATCATTCCCATTATCAAATTGAAAGAGGAAACGCAGTAATTACTTTTTTAGGAAATGAATTTAAGCGATTGATGTAAAATTAGTGCCACTTCTTATTAGGGTGGCACATAATTCAATACAATATTAGAGAATATTTAATTATTAGGATTACAAAACAAACCTATTTAAAACAATAAAAAATCGAACTATTCAATTTAGATGAATAACCCCCTATTTCAGTCACTGATAAATAGTCTTTTTGCGCTGGGAAATGATTTACATTTTGAATTAATGATGACATATCATCATTGGAATTAATTATCACAGTATCACCTATATTTTTCTTACTTAACTCCTTCAATGCTTTTTCTAATTGGCGTTCATACTCTATAACGCTAACACCTTGTTGGGACTGTTTAGAACCATAACCAAATTTATCAGTATCACTCATTCATAAATTCCTTTTATATAATTGATTAACACAATAAAAAATATAGTCAACAATTGAATATTAAAACACTAAGACTCGAATAACTTTAATATCAAGAAAAACAAAAAATCAAATTAATATATTGAAACCGCTGTTATAAAATTTGTTGGATATATAAATAATGAGAATACTTCTATCAGCCACCTCATTAAGAGGTGGTAATAGTCTGAACGGGTTAAAGTATTTTTTCTGTTAAAAACCAACCAGCAATGCTTTCTCGTTTTTGCTGAGTCGGTAGCACTTCATGTGGAAATTCTTCAGACATGAAAAAAATCATGCGGCCAGCCCGGGGTTCTAATTCAAACAGTTGATTGTTTTCTTTATCGTAAACAACAAGTTCACCGCCATCTCCTGTTTGCCATGTTTCATTCATATATAAAACAGTAGTCACCTTACGACGCCCTTGTCCTCTTGGGTTATCAAGGTGCTTTTTATAAAACCCACCATTAGGATAACGGCAGAAATGCGTTTCAAAATCACGTAGCCCTAGATAAAGCTGGCAGTTTAACTCTTGCCTTATCTGTTCCATTTTATCGAGATAATGGGTGATAGGTGCCCCCATTTCAGGCTCTAGCCAAATAGTTTGGTCAGCACGAACAGCTTTATTACCTTGTAATGAGTCTCCATGCCCAATACGCGCATCTTGCAATGTGTTTGGTATACATTGTTTTATCGTTTTAATATCTGACAAGGTCAGAAAATCGTTCCACACATACCAACCTTGTGAGGAAAGTGAATCAATGAGTTTATTGATAGACATGATAAATATAAGAATGGTTATTAGGTAAGATTTTATACTTTATTATCGGGAAAAATTAAAATAAAAAACGTGAATCTTGATGATTCAACAACTATATCGATGATTAATCCTAAAAGTAGGTATTTCTAAATGCAGGCTCTCGAGCGCCATCTATTATATTGATGCTCAACAAGTTTCCTCCTCGAGAGGATATTAATTAAGGGGACTAACAGTAACCAGTTAGCACCCTCAACCAATTAGCAAAATGATATCTTTAGTGTGTTACTCCACACATTGCTGTTCTTCCGACGCAACCTTTAATTTGAATGATGGGTTTTTGATCCAATATAGGGACATCAATACTTGATGAAGCATTACTCTCATAAGCTGGCTTGAACCCTACAATTTGTTCAGCAAGTGTATCTGGCTGTTGACGTTGAGTAAGTGATGATTTCGGTGTTTTCATGCCCTTTAAAAAATCTAATTCAATATTTAAGCGCTCTCGATTCATTTCTTTCATTAACATTTCAACTTCATAAATCTCTTTAGCTAACTCATTACTTTTTATATTAAAACTAGAAATAGGTGTAAAAATCTTGCCCCGTAACCCACCATGATTAACAAAATCTATTTTCTTGAAATTATTTTCAGGTCTATTCCAACTTTCATTATTTTGCAAATCTTGATTGACTTCCTTAATATATATATCAGCTTCAAGTCGACTGTATTGCCAATCTTCCTCTTTCAAATTAGTAAGTGCAGACTCCTGCTTTAATAACATATTAGAGACTTGTTTAACTTTCTCATACTGCTCAGATAGACTTTCATTTATTTTGATCTCAACCGTATTCATAGTGCTATTTATTCTATCAGCATCTCGCCTTTTAGAGACTAACAAATCCTCACGAACAGAATCCATTCTCTCTATTGATTTATTAGCACTATTATCAACATCATTTAATAGCTCATTAATTCTTTTTATTTTCAACTTAACCAAATCTAGATTTTGATTTATATTTGCAAAAATTTCATTTTCCATATGAATAATCTCCATTAATTAACTTAATAAAATTGAAAATAAAGGTTATCGCAAGTTAAAATAAAAAACAAACAGTTTAAATATATCATTAAATTATAAAATCAAGAATACATTATTCAGTATTATATAATTTCTATTATATTTATTTGTGGATTAGTACCGCAATTCTTCGCGGTACTATATTGAATTGAGATCTACAGCATTTCTAGCCGTGCATAAGAAGCCACCAGCCACTTAATTCCCTGCCCTTGAAAAGCAATTTGCAAGCGGCAGTGTTCCCCACTACCTTCAAGGTTAATAATCGTGCCTTCGCCAAATTTAGGATGAACTACACGCTGCCCTAATGCATACCCCGAATCATTTTGGCTAATCGGGGTACCAAGGCGTTGATGACTAACTGGTCTTGAAACCTGCGCTCGCAAGCGAACTTCCTCAACACACTCAGTTGGTAACTCACCGATAAAACGAGAAGGCCTGTGATAAACTTCTTTGCCATATAAACGACGGCTTTCAGCATAAGTGATCGTGAGTTTCTCCATTGCTCGGGTAATACCGACATAGGCAAGGCGACGTTCTTCTTCAAGACGACCGCTTTCATCCATCGACATTTGACTTGGGAACATACCTTCTTCCATCCCCACAATGAATACAATGGGAAACTCTAGGCCTTTAGCTGAATGCAATGTCATTAATTGAACCGCATCTTGACTGACATCCGCTTGCCCATCTCCTGCTTCCAATGCTGCATGAGAAAGAAAAGCCTGCAGTGGCATTAAGTCTTGGTCTTCATCTTGATAACTAAAGTCACGAGTCGCGTTGACTAGCTCTTCCAAGTTTTCAATTCGTGCCTGTGCTTTTTCACCTTTTTCTTGTTCATACATCGCTCGAAGGCCTGAGTCATTAATCACTCGATCAGCCTGAACATGCAATGGCATATCTTGGGTTTCTTTAGCTAATGCATCGACTAATTCTAAGAAACGCTCAATTGCAGCGGCTGCCCGCCCACCGAGTACCTGCTCACGAAGTAAGTACTCACAACTTTCCCATAATGTCAGTTGTTGATCCCGTGCAGTTTGGCGAACAGTATCTAATGTTCTCTCTCCAATCCCACGGGTTGGTGTATTGACCACACGTTCAAAAGAAGCATCGTCGTTGCGATTTGCTATCAGCCTTAAATAAGAGAGCGCATCTTTGATTTCTTGGCGCTCAAAGAAGCGTTGCCCACCATAGATACGATATGGCATAGCACTTTGGATAAGCGCTTCTTCCAATACACGAGACTGGGCATTACTACGGTAGAGCATAGCGCAATCTTGTAAAGCGCCCCCATTTTCATGCCATTGCTTGATACGCCCAACCACATAGCGGGCTTCATCTAACTCATTAAAAGCACAATAGAGGGAAATTGGCTCGCCATCTCCCCCTTCCGTCCATAAATTTTTTCCTAAGCGGTCACTATTATTCGCGATCAATGTATTCGCTGCTTTTAATATATTATTCGTTGAGCGATAGTTTTGCTCGAGACGGATAGTTTCTGCACCAGGAAAATCATTGAGAAAGCGCTGGATATTTTCGACTTGAGCGCCACGCCAACCATAGATTGACTGGTCATCATCACCAACAATCATGACTTTGCCCGTATCCCCCGCGAGTACACGGATCCATGCATATTGGATATTATTGGTATCTTGGAATTCATCGACAAGAATATTGGTAAAGCGCTCACGATAATGCTGCAAGACATGGGGTTTATTTAGCCACAATTCATGGGCTCGTAATAATAGCTCAGCAAAATCCACCAGTCCGGCTCTGTCACAGGCTTCTTGGTAAGCTTGGTATACTTTTAGCCATGTTGCTTCAACGGGATTACCGTAGGCTTCAATGTGTTGAGGCCGAAGGCCTTCATCCTTTTTACCGTTGATGTACCACATACCCTGACGTGGCGGCCATTGTTTTTCATCTAAATTCATCGCCTTGAGTAAACGACGAATTAAACGGTACTGGTCATCGCTATCGAGAATTTGGAAATCTTGGGGTAAATTGGCATCCATATAGTGTTGGCGTAATAGGCGATGCGCCAATCCATGGAATGTCCCTATCCACATTCCGCCTTCACTGGTTCCAATCAATTGATTGATTCTATGGCGCATTTCTGCAGCTGCTTTATTCGTGAACGTCACTGCCATAATTGAAAATGGAGAAGCATTTTCTACAGACATCAGCCATGCGATTCGATGCACTAACACCCGAGTTTTACCACTCCCCGCCCCCGCAAGGACAAGTAAATTGGTACGCGGTGCGGCAACCGCTTCGCGCTGTTTGTCATTAAGACCTTCAAGCAGATAAGAGACGTCCATAGTTACCATCAAAGCAAAACAGTGGCTAACACCACTGTGAGGTTATTGACAATGGCAAACCCCACTGTCTTTTTATACAGTAAATGATTATACCAATGATAAGAGAGAATCCAACCGCGAAATTTCCACATGCGGTAATAAACGCCCCTCTTTCTCTTCCATCAGTGTTTTTTGTTCTGTGTTTATCCAGCAAGCTTGCATACCGCTATTAATTGCACCTTCAACATCCGTTAACAGGTTGTCGCCAACATGAAGAATAAACTGTGGTTCCATCTCAAGCCGCTTCGCCGCTAAGCGATACATATCACAAAATGGTTTTGAGCGGCCGTCGGGCCCTGCTTTCAATACAAATTGAAAATATTGACCTAACCCACATGCTTCAGGCTCTGCATTTCCATTTGTGATCGCCACCAGCGGAACTTTCTCTGCGAGCTGACGCAATGTTTCATGGGTAGATGACGGGATATCGATTCTATTTCGCCAATATGTGAAGTGCGCCATGATGTCATCAGCCCCTTTTTGCGCGGCTTCTTTCGAGTAACCATAATGGCAAAGCATCATTTTGGAAGAAAGCCAACGCCAGCGTGATATATCATGATAAATATCAGGCTCTTGTTCTTCAACAAGGCGCCGAAAAGCATAAAGATCTTCATTATTAAAATGATTAAAGCGCGGATCATATTCACGAACAAAACGTAAAACTTCTTCTTCCGTTTTATCAATAACGGGATGGTTATCGTAAAGCGTGTCATCCAAATCAAACGTGATCGCCAAAATGGGTGATAACGGACGGTAAAAATGCATTAAGGTTTCTCCCTCTTTGCTCTCGGATGAGCCACATCATAAACGTTTGCTAAGTGCTGAAAATCAAGGTGCGTATAGATTTGTGTCGTCGATAAATTTGCATGCCCAAGAAGTTCTTGCACTCCACGTAAATTCCCACTGGATTCAAGGATATGTGTCGCAAAAGAGTGGCGTAATTTATGGGGATTAATGTGGCTATTAACCCCTTGTTTTATTCCCCATTGCTCAAAACGCTTCTGTACGTTCCGATTCGAAATTCGTTTACCACTTTGGGTTGAAATGAAAACAGCGTCATCTTCTGGTTCATAGAGTTCTCGCATCTCAAGCCAACGCTGCAGCCAGCTCACTGCGGTTTTCCCCATTGGCACTCTGCGCTCTTTGCTCCCTTTTCCCATCACCCACACTTCACCCGTATTTAAATCAAGATGGCGAACGTCCAGCCCAACGAGCTCAGATAAACGTAACCCCGCACCGTACATTACTTCAAGCATTGTTCGGTCACGTACAACAAGGGGGTCGCCACTATCCATATTCAACAGTTGGGAAACTTCATCCACATCCATATTTTTAGGGAGACGCTTTTTGGATTTTGGAGCATGGATTGCTTTTGCCGGGTTTGCTGGTAGTTCCCCTTGATGTACCATCCAATCAAAAAAACTACGCAACGATGATAACCGCAACGCCATACTTGCTGCTTGCAAGCCAGATTTACGACTTTTCGCGGCAACATTACGCACAATAGTCGCATCTACTTTTTGCCATTCATGGATATTTAATGAAGCTAACATTTCCACGATAACACTGAGTTGACGGCGATAATTAGTGATAGTGACGGGGCTTAGCCGGCGTTCAACTCGCAAATAATGCAGAAAAGCTTCAATTTGGCTCATCAACCCTTCTGGCTGATTTTTTACAGGCGTTCTATCCATTGGCATAATAACCTCGGTAGAATTTGAGCAACTTTTTCCAGCATGACCGTTCCCATATCATGTTGGTAATGTTCACGATCTCGGCTAGTAAAAATGACCATACCTGATTCACCGTGATGACCAAACAGTGAAATAGCGACTGAGCCCACATTTAATGCTTCGGGTAAAAGTAATTGAATTTCAGGGCCATTTAGCCGACCGAGGTAGTTAAGATTATCGCCAAACCGTTGAATTCTCACGGGTTCAAAGACACGACGCGAAATAACAAGTTGATGCGCATCCATCGGTGCAGACAAATGCCAGCTATCGCTAAACAAACGTACTTGGGCACCTGATAAACCTAATTTTTTTGCCCAACGATTTAGCGCTAACAGCATTTGTTGTAAACTTTCTGCTGACGACATTTCAATCACCAACACTAATAACTCTTCAAAAAGCTCCGCATTTTCATGGGCTTGCTCAACCATAAAACGAATGTCTTGTTCGAGCTCTTTGATTTTCAACCGTTGACGGCTCATCACTAATTCAGGTAATGAAATAGCCTCCCGCACAACATGGGGGATTTTTAGCTGTTCCAACAGTTGAGCATTACGAAGAAAAAAATAGGGGTTTTCCGTTAAGTAGCGCACGACATCGAGCTCATCAATTTGATGAACCAATTCCTGTGCTTTTTTGGTTTTATCCATTTTTCCCTCTTCGGCTATTCAAAATTAGAGTTGAATGACTCCGTCATAAACATGCGTTGCAGGGCCTGTCATATAAAGTGGCGACCCAGGGCCGTCCCACGAAATATCTAATGAGCCCCCCGGCAAATCGACTTTAACCCGTTTCGCCAGTAACCCTTGAGTAATTCCAACTGCAACAGCCGCACATGCTCCGCTACCACAAGCTTGAGTTTCCCCAGCCCCGCGTTCATAGACGCGCAAGCGAATATGGTCAGCACTGATAATTTCCATAAAGCCAATATTGGCACGTTCAGGGAAGCGCTCATGACTTTCTAATGCGGGACCTAACACTTCGACTTCTGCCGTATGAATACTTTCAACTTGAATGACACAATGTGGGTTCCCCATTGAGACAACCCCACACAACACTGTACGTTCTTGTGCTCGAATAATATAGGTCTTTTCTTCTTTGATAGCGCGAAATGGCACTCTCTGCGGTTCAAAATCAGGTTCGCCCATATTAACGCTGACATCATCATTTTCATTTATGGTTAATGTCATACGGCCGGACTGAGTACTGACCTTAATTTTCTGCTTATTCGTTAAGCCTTTTAGCCTAACAAAACGTGCAAAACAACGGGCTCCATTGCCACATTGTGCAACTTCACTGCCATCCGCATTAAAAATACGATAATGAAAATCAAGGTCAGGGTCATAAGGTGCTTCAACTAATAATAGTTGATCGAACCCAACGCCTGTATGCCTGTCTGCTAATCGACAAATCAATTCAGGCGAAAAATACACATTTTGTGTAACACCATCGACAACCATGAAGTCATTGCCTAAGCCATGCATTTTAGAAAATTGCATTTCACGCTCCATAGAGGCGACTTACTGATTATTTGTGGTTTGAGCAGGCTCTTTGGCAGTACTGTCTTGTGCAGTGGGTTGCACATCAGATGCCTTAGCCGGTGCTGCAGTTTCTTCCGGCGGAAAATACAACGGGCCTTTTAAGCCGCAGCCAGAAAGGGTAAATAAAACAACTAGAGCACTAAGCCCAATTAAACTTTTTTTCATTCTTTTTCGCCCGTAATGCTTACTTTTGACATCTGATATTTTACACAATAACAGGAGTGGCCTTGCAAATCACGCCTGTTTATTCAGCATGCTGATATTATATACTTTAGGCTAAATTTAGTCTGAAATTTTTAGTAGGTATGCTTAGATTGACCCCAATGCCGATCCCCTCCTATAATTTCAATCAATAATAATAGTTTTCATTAAATCATTGTGAGCAAACAGGAAATTAATCGTGAATGACAGCGAATTTCATCAGTTAGCCGAAGCGCTACTGAACAGCATCGAAGAGCATTTAGATAATTATGAAGGTGATGCCGATATTGATTGTGAAATCAATGGTGGCGTGATGACCCTTAGCTTTGAAGATGGCAGTAAAATTATTATCAACAAACAAGAGGCATTCCACCAAATGTGGTTAGCAACTAAACAGGGTGGGTACCATTACGATTATCAACAAGGTCATTGGGTTTGTGACCGTTCAGGACATGAGTTTAAGGCTAAACTAGCCGAGGCAATTGCTTTCCAAAGCCAAGAGCCCTTTTCATTCTAAGCCTTATGAATTTAAACGGTGGGCAGCGTTATACTACTGCCTACCATCAATAATAGTGCGCTTGTGGGTGCTGCGGTTGGCTAGAATGCATTTCATACCCAATGTCATCATCTTCTGCCGTAAATGGCCATGTCCCGCCAGAAAAGGCAACAACTTGGTTTTTACCATCTTGATTAATGATTTGGTAAAATTGCGGTAAATTGAAGTTGATAAAGTTTGCACCGTAGGTAAACCGATCATGGGAAGAAGAATAGAATTTACTCACATCACGGACAAGATCTTCTTTCGATCCTTCACAGTGGGAATAGATTTCAACCCGATTCGCTTCATCTAAAACATAAATATTAAAACTGGTATTATCTGCCGTATTTTCAAAGAAAAACTGTACAATCCCTTCACTTGCATAGCCATCGACAACCGCAGGCAAATGGTTGTCACTCTTCGCCTGAAGTTTAACGGGCCAGCCATGCAGCTTGTTATGGGAGATAGCCCCATAGAACTCAACCGCATTCTCAAGTTTTTGTACGGAAACATTCAGGCGCTCAAAGAATAAACCCCATGTCTGCCCCGCGATACGTAATGCCTTAAAACGCCCAGGGTCATTTCGGTTGCTCGATAAACGCAATTCAACACACTCAGAAATTAGCTGTTGTACACGGGTACGAATCAACCCACGTAAGTGCTCACTATAACAAAACACTTCGACCGCTTCAGGAGGTGACGCATCTTGATGCATTTTCCCTAAAATGGTTTTAAGTGCTTCTAACATGCACTGTTCTCCGCTGAAATGTAGCGTTCTTACCTCATTCCACGAATTACGATATAACAAATCAATGCTACCGATCAGACATTGTTGTGATTCGCCAAAACTGAAAATATCCAGTTTTCTAAAATCAACATGAACAACTTGCTCAGAATAGACCTGTGTTGGGTCTTTTTCTAAGTTAACAATGATTGCCAGATGGCGAATTTCACACGGGCTATAAAGCGCTTTTGGCGTTGGAGCGGGTAACCTAATAGGGAAATGGCTTGAAACATCGTGCATTAATTCAAGCAGTTTTCGTTCATCACACTGGGACTTCCCATTATGCATATAAACTTGGGTTGTCTCAGTCAGTAGACCATTAAAATACGCCCACGCCACTAATTTATTTAAATAGCGGTTATATTCAAGAGGTTGATGGCCAATAATGGCATCAATATTTGGCGCTTGGTTATACAGATACCAACCACTCCGGTTAGCGCGCCCCTCAGGCACATAAATAAAGGTGAGATGCGCTTCGCTTAAATCAGGTGAAATTTGGGGGTTAACTAATGTCACCTTACCAGGAAGAGCCTCGAAAGCCGCATATAATTTACGGGTTAATACCCCAATATCTTGTGGGCTTGCACTAACACTTAAATTATTTCTCCGCGCAAAGCGAATAAGGTTACGATAACTTTGCATCATCGTATCAAGTAACTCGTTATGCGCCTCACGGACACGCTCAATTTTCCATTGATTACGTGTATCGAGTATCGACAAACGTGCTTCCCCCCAACCCCATGATTCAACCAACTGAGACAACACATCACGGCGCCAGCCTGAACACGTGTTAGCGTCTTCTTCAGACAGTTTTTCACACACTTTTAGGTAGAAACAACGACGGATAAGGTCAAGACGAGTTAAATCATTAATTTCAGTCAGGTAACGTGTCACACGCTCTAACATTAAGCAGTATGAGTCCAAGCCATAACACACGATTTCGCCAGCATGTAAATGACGCTTAAACTCCATCGCTAATAATTTGCCGTTAGGGTAATCCCATGAATAGGATTCCAACAAAATACTCTTCAATACGGCCTTATAGGGGGAATCGACACTCTTGTACAACTGCCATAGGCTTGCACCGAAATACTCCGCGGCAGAAAGTTCGCTTAACCCGCCTAAATCAAGCCATTCATTAGGCGTTAATACCCCTTGCGCGTATAACCCCATAACATATTCATCGTAATGCTGTTCTTCCTCAACGGGTACCATCGTCCACAATAAACGCTTGCCCGCCATACGCACAGCCGTTCGATAAAATTCATCTAATAGTAGGATGTGTTGCGTTGAACCACAGTTCTCTCCACCGATATGCCCACTGGCATGATGGCGAAAACGATTTTCATCGATTAAAAAAACAGTGACATCAATGCCTAAAGACGCTGCCCACTGCTCAATCAGTGTACATTTTTTTTGTAAGAACCGTTTTTCTTCGTGATCCAACCAAGAGGGGTGACAAACCCACACATCAATATCTGAGCATTGGCTTTGTCCAACAGAAGAGGTACTCCCCATCGAATAAATACCTGTGATGGGTAATTCGCCATTCGTGGCAGTTTCAATAGGTAAAAAGCGTTCAAATTGTTCCAACCACTTCATTTGCTCTGCATCAGGTGAGAAAAAACAGACACCATGAGGCACATTACCTTCAATAAAACCAGGTATCATTGGGTGATGATAATGAAACAAGACAGGCAGCAAGCTATAAACCTTCGAGAAGGCTTCACTCATAGAAGCTGTTGCACGTTCCAACCGTAATTGGTTTATCGCATCCAGTCTTTGTTTTAAGGTTTCAATATAGAGATACAAAGGTTACGCCTGATTGAATGAAAGTAATACAAACCGGAGAATTTCCCAGCACCCAACAGATAGAGATAGATTTAAAATAATTTTCAAATGGATTGTCGGAAACGTGATCAATTTAACACCTTGCATCAAAAGGGTAAAGTAGATCACATAATTTTACGCGCTTATTTTTGATACAAAATGCTTTTCAACATATTGTATAAAAAGACTTTTTATTTTTTAATCTGTAAAATATCCCTTGTTTTTCAATGGAATAATTTCTTTTTACCCAGCAGTCTAGTAAAACAACAAAATAGAATGATATTAAGTACAATACGCACAGCGTCTGTGCTTACACGCTTCAACACGAATTAACAGAAAACACAGAATGTTCCACGCAAAAAATAGCACGATAAGCTAAAGAAAGGACTTAATAACGATTCTAGGTCATCTCATTTTGAATCACTTTCTTGCATCATGGTAGAAAAAGTAAATCGGCGATAAACGATCCGAAGAGGGTTTTTTCACCTAACTGGAAAAAATATCCTTAACATGTTAAAACTAATGCCAATTGTATGGTTAATCTGCGGCATTCTTCGCCAGAGAAAACAGTAAAATGACATCAACAAATATCGTGCGTATTGCTACGCGCAAAAGCCCTCTAGCCCTATGGCAAGCACACTTTGTCAAAGACAAATTAGAGCAACTTCACCCAGGTGTGCTGGTTGAACTCGTGCCTATGGTGACAAAAGGTGACATCATCCTTGATACACCTCTCGCGAAAGTTGGCGGAAAAGGGCTGTTCGTCAAAGAGCTAGAACTTGCTTTATTGGAAGGGCGCGCTGACATTGCCGTTCACTCGATGAAAGATGTCCCTGTTGAATTCCCTGAAGGCTTAGGGTTAGTCACGATTTGTGAACGCGAAGACCCTCGAGATGCCTTTGTCTCAAACCACTACGATAGTCTTGATGCATTACCAGAAGGCAGTATCGTTGGGACATCGAGTTTACGCCGTCAATGCCAATTAAGGGAACTTCGCCCTGACTTAGTCATTCGCGACTTGCGCGGCAATGTGGGAACACGCCTATCAAAATTAGATAACGGTGAATATGACGCCATTATTTTGGCCGTTGCAGGGTTAAAACGTTTGGGATTAGAAACGCGAATTAAAACCGCTCTTGCTCCTGAACAATGCTTACCTGCGGTTGGCCAAGGCGCTGTCGGCATCGAATGCCGTTTAAATGACAGTAAAACCCGCGAGTTACTTGCGAAGCTAAATAATGACGCAACCTCAACTTGTGTCCTTGCGGAACGTGCGATGAATATGCGCCTTGAAGGCGGTTGCCAAGTCCCTATTGGCAGTTATGCTATTTGGCAAGATGACAAAATATGGCTGCGAGCCTTGGTGGGAGCCCCAGACGGCAGTGTTATTATTCGTGGGGATCGGCTCGTTTCTCCAAGCGAAGCTAACCAAGCAGGGGTATCCTTGGCTGAAGAATTACTTGAGCGTGGTGCAAGGGAAATTTTGGCGGATGTCTATCAAGGAAACCCGCCTGCATGAAAGTGCTTGTCACTCGCCCTGAACCTGCAGGTTCAGAGCTGATCACGGCAATCACCGCCAAAGGGGGGGAAGCCTTCTCCTCCCCTTTAATTCGCATTGGACCCGGTGCTGAATTAAATACCCTTATACCTCAACTTGATAGCCTTACTGAAAATGATTTAGTCTTTCTTTTATCTAAAAATGCAGTCGAATATGCAAATTTAACACTTGAACAAATGGCGCGTAGCTGGTCAGATAAGTTATCTTACTATGGAATTGGCCGCTCTACAGGGCAGTATTTTCAACAAGTAACAGGAAAAAGCATAAGTTGGGCTGAACAAGGTGAAACCAGTGAAGTACTACTAACACACCCTGAACTTCAATTTCTCGAAGGGAAAAACGCTCTATTATTACGAGGAAATGGCGGACGAGAGCTTCTCGCATCAACATTAAGGGCCAGGGGCGCAAAAGTCAGCTATTGTGAATGTTATACAAGGCATCCCGTTTACTATGATAGAGCCCAGTTCAATCAGCAATGGTTTCAAACGGGTATTACAGATGTTGTGATCACAAGTGGTCAAATGTTAGCCTTGTTAGACGAATTAATCACTGAAGAATACCAAACTTGGTGGTTTTCCCGCCGCCTACTTGTCGTCAGTGAACGGATTGCAGACCAAGCCCGCAGAGGCGGATGGCAAAAGGTCTGTATAGCTAATAGCGCAGATAATAATGCTTTATTAGAAGCATTAATTTCAATCGATATGGGATGCTAATTTATGACGGAACACGATAAAACAACCGAGACGGTTACCCCAGAAGCTGGCGCAGAGCAACAGCGCCCAAAAACTAAACCTTCTTCGGAACAAAAACGTTCTGGTCTGGTAGGCGGTGTAATTGCTATTGCTATTATCATCGCGATTGGTGGCGGATTATACTATTTCACCCAACAAAGCACTGCCACTTTAGTAAATGAAAACAATGAATTAAAGCAAAGGCTGAGTGATTTAGTCGAACAACAAAACTCCGACAGGCAACGGTTAGACGCATTAGTTGCGTCCAATGCTGAAATAAAAAGCCATTCTCGTGAATATGAAGAGAACCTCAACCGCCGCATGCAAGAGTTGCAAGCACACGTCACAGCATTATCCAGCGCTGATGTGAAAAGTTGGCTATTAGCCCAAGCTGACTTTATGGTCAAAATGGCAGGAAGAAAGCTGTGGAATGACCGTGACCCAGTGACCGCAGCCGTTCTGTTAAAAAGTGCAGACTCAAGTCTGGCAGAAATGAATGACCCGAGCCTACTCGACATTCGTAAATCGATTAACAGTGATATGGCTAAATTAGCTGCAATCAACCAAGTTGACTATGACGGTATTATCTTACGTTTAAACCAGCTAAGTAATGAAGTCGATAATTTACGGTTAGCGGATTTAAACAGTGGCGACGCGAAAACCGAAGATAACGCTGACGTTAGCAATGATATCTCTGATTGGAAACAAAACTTGACTCGTAGCTGGAAAAGTTTCGCCAATGACTTTGTTACAGTTCGAGCTCGTGATGGCTCAGAAGCCCCGCTCCTAGCCCCAAATCAAGATATTTACCTACGTGAAAACATTCGTTCTCAATTATTAATCGCAGCACAAGCGGTACCCCGTTATCAAGAAGCCACTTACAAGCAGTCATTAGAACAAGCTTCGACATGGGTAAGAGCCTATTTTGATACTGAAGCGCCTGAAACTAAAGCTTTCTTATCAACTATTGATGACTTAATCAATCAGCCGATTGACATTGATATGCCTGACACCTTAGAAAGCCAAGAGAAGCTAGAAAAAGTCATGCAAACACGGGTTCGTAGCTTACTCTCTCAGTCGTCAGACAACACAAAAGTTAGCGATGGTGCTGTTGATGCCGCTGCAGATGCGCCTAAAGCGTCAACAGAGGCTGCGCCCGATGCTGCTGTTCCTGCCACGGATACGCAAAAAGCAGAGTCAGCTGACAATTCGCACCCTTTTGAATCAGCAGAGCCTGCTGGCAATAGGGGGTAATTATGATAAAAGTCCTGATCCTATTTATAGTACTTATTGCCGGGGTGATCTTAGGCCCATTATTAGCAGGTCACCAAGGTTATGTTTTTATTCGTACTGACAATTATGACATTACGACCAGTGTAACCAGCCTCGTTTTAGGCTTTATCTTGCTCCAATTTGTGCTGTTGTTCCTCGGTTGGTGTTATCGCCGCTTTATTAGTACAACATCGCGTACTCGAGGTTGGGTAAGTGGCCGTAAATACCACAAAGCACATACTCAAACACAAAAAGCGCTATTGAAATTAGCAGAAGGTGATTTCGAACAGGTTGAAAAGTTAATGAGCAAACATGCTGATTTCTCTCAACAACCCGTGATTAACTACCTAATGGCAGCTGAAGCCGCTCAACAACGTGGTGATGAATATCGCACTCACCAGTACTTAGATAGAGCCGCAGAAGCTGCGGGAAGTGATCAACTTCCTGTTGATATCAGCCGTGTCCGTATTCAATTAGCGGAAGGGGAAGTCCACGCTGCTCGTAATGGCATCGATAAACTTCTCGACAAAGCTCCAAGGCACCCTGAAGTCTTACGTCTTGCGGAACAAGCTTACTTACGTTCAGGTGCTTACCAGTCGCTGATTGAATTACTCCCGGTCATGGCCAAAGTGCAATTACACAATGAAGATGAGCTCGATGCATTGAAATTAAAGGCTTACAAAGGGCTGATGAACCAATATATGGCTGAAGGGGGTAGTGATGGACTAAAAGCTTGGTGGAAAGCACAGCCTCGTCGAGTTCGTCATGAAACCGCATTGCAAGCTTTCTTAGCAGAACATTTAATTGAATGTGGTGATATTGCAAGTGCAGAAAAAATAATTATTGATGGCTTAAAACAGCAATATGATGAACGCTTGCTTCTGTTAGTGCCAAAACTTAACAGTGAACGCCCTGAAGTTATCGAAAAAACCCTTTTACATCTGCAAAAACAAAACGGTGCCACCCCGTTACTCAACAGTACATTAGGCGTTTTGTCGCTACAACACGCGCAATGGGACAAAGCAGAAACCTACTTTAAAGCTGCTTTGGCTCAACGTTTTGATGTGCAGGATGCATCATGGTTAGCCGATGCGTTTGACAGGCAACATAAATCTAGTGATGCGGCAAAAATTCGCCAAGATGCATTAAACCATTCATTAAAACAAGAACGAAACTAATATTCTTGCTTATCCTTTTCTAAAAACTCCACACCTTTTAGTGGAGTTTTTTTATTCATAAACTTAACTGCCACTAAGTCTAGCTTCCCCAATCAAAACGCAGAAATGAATTTAAATACATTGCGTTAGTCGTATTAAATCATCGTAAAAGGAGAATATGAGGTTTATGATTGGCAACATCACAGATCAATAACGCAATGTTTAATCAATAATTTTTATTTAAGGATAAGCAAAACACATTCCGCTATGTTATAAAATAAACACATAGTGTATAAAGCTTTATATACATCTTTGCTTTGAATGAATTAGGGATATCGATATGAATGTAATTAAAACTATTTGGTGCTGGATTATTGCAACCCCAAACCGTTTACAAATATTCTTTGACCTTCTGCTGTTAGTATTATCACCTTTTGTTTTTATTATGATTATTGGTTTTAATACCGAAGATCTTAGTAAAGACATTTTCATTATTACATTCATTATCCTCTGCTATACCTATATTACTCGTTGGTTTAGTAAATGGTTTAGTAAAGGTAGAAGCTAATACCTCTCTTATTTTTAGCCTCTTAGTGATTTTCTAGGGGGCCAAGTGTTTTGTATAGACAAAAAAACACCTGCACAAGGCAGGTGTAAAATACAATCAGGTCTACAGACGGATGGTGCCTCACTCAACGTTTCGCCCGTTCGTTGATGGTAAGAGGATGAGCTCTTGATCATCTAAGTTGGACAATAGGCACCGATAATCGGCTTTGCGTCATCTCTGGGTTTATGAAGCTTCGCTGTCATAAGAAGTGAGATGAGCATCTACATATAGAATAATGCACAATGCATGCCAACTTTTTTTAAATGATATTTTTTAAGCTCACTCTTTTAACTTCTCTCTCATCCCTCCGGTTTTACGCATAATTTTTCTTCTTGGAAGTCAGCCTCTCTAACATTAAAGAATGCACGCTCTTGTTGCCCATATCTTGCTGTACTATTTTGTCGCAGTTTAGAGACACCATAAATGAGTTATTTATATTTACTTATAAATCAAAAGGTAATATGTCGCCTTTTGGCGACATCAATATAATAGATTGTATCTATTCTACGACACTAGCGAGATGACCTACTAAATTACAAATAAAAACAAGTAATTAACCATTCCCAGTCACTAATTGAAAAAAAACCTGAATATGCTCTGGATAATTCTAATTATGGCTAAAACGGCAAATGAAGATATCCCGAAGAACATACATAAGTATGTAACCTGGGTAGCTGAACGCAGCCAACAAAACATGGCTTGAAGAATGAAGAGAATATAAAAGTATAAATATAAAAAGCAAAAAACCCGTCGATTAAGACGGGTTTCTTTAAATTGGTCGGCGAGAGAGGATTCGAACCTCCGACCCACTGGTCCCAAACCAGTTGCGCTACCAAGCTGCGCTACTCGCCGAATTTTTTAGTACTCATTACATTTCTTCGTGGTGCGAAAGGGGGGACTTGAACCCCCACGTCCATAGGACACTAACACCTGAAGCTAGCGCGTCTACCAATTCCGCCACCCTCGCAATATCACAAAAAAATGGGGTGGCTAATGGGACTCGAACCCACGACAACTGGAATCACAATCCAGGGCTCTACCAACTGAGCTATAGCCACCATAACTTCACTTTTTTCAAAGCGTTGCTATATTACTACATACAACGTCATTTTGCCAACCGTAGCGAAGCGCTAAAACTGGTGCGCCCGACAGGATTCGAACCTGAGACCTCTGCCTCCGGAGGGCAGCGCTCTATCCAGCTGAGCTACGGGCGCTTAACGCCGTTGCGGGAGAGGATAGTACGGATTTATCCTCCTGCTGTCTAGTCCTTTTTGAAATAAAAATATCGATTGCTTGCCTTTTATCCATTTCGTCGAGAAAGAGAGCATATTTACTCTCTTTTTCACTGTACCGCTAATAAAAATCAGGCAAAAAACGGCGATTACACTTTTGCCTTACGGTTATTGAACAGACGAATGATAAAATAAAGCAGGGAAACGCCCCCTAAAAAGATAGCGCCCACGATTAAAGATAAGCGAGTATCAGGGTTAATCGCCATTCCAACCAAAACACAGGCTAAAAAGAGCAAGGTTGCATAGTTAACCCATGGAAAAAGAATCGATTTGAAAGGGTGTCCAATGAGTTTTTCTCTGTTTTGTTGGCGAAAACGGATTTGGCTGGTCAATAGCACTAACCAAGGCACCATTCCGGGTAACACACTCGCACTATAGACATACACAAAGACTTTCTCTGGATTCGGTATGATGTAATTCAGGCTTGACCCAGCCACTAAGCAAAGGATAGTAAAGCCCACACAACGCGCCGGTACGCCATTTTTTGTTAATTTCAATAATGAGCGAGGCAACTGTTTATTTTGCGCTAAGGCATACAACATTCGCCCACCGCTATACATCCCACTATTACACCCAGATAACGCTGCGGTTAATACCACAAAATTAATTACTGCAGCGGCTGACACAATTCCCACTTTTGCAAAGGTGAGAACAAATGGGCTACCTTGTGAACCCACTTCAGTCCACGGAAACAGCGTTACAACAATAAAGATAGCGCCCACATAAAAAATTAATATGCGCCATAAAATATTATTGATCGCCTTTCTTAACGTGACTTGCGGATTTTTCGCCTCACCCGCAGTGATCCCAACTAGCTCAACCCCTTGATAAGAGGCCACAACGATACACAAAGCAAATAAGAAGCCTTTCCAGCCCCCGGCAAAGAAACCACCATGTTCGGTAAGGTTCGCAAGCCCAATCGGCTCAAAGTTATTACCTAGACCAAAAAAAATCAGCCCTAAGCCAATTAAAATCATCACCACAATCGTGGTCACTTTGATCATGGCAAACCAGAACTCAAGCTCTCCATACAGCCGTACAGCGGCTAAGTTAGCTAATGCCACTAATACCACTGCGATAATGGCAAAAATCCATTGAGGCACATCAGGGAACCAATATTCCGCATATACACCAATGGCTGTAATCTCAGAAATACCGACGGCCACCCACATAAACCAGTAGCCCCACGCGGTGAGACATCCCCAAAATGGACTCAAATATTTATAACCAAACGAAGCAAAAGAACCCGTTACAGGTTCAAGAAATAGCATTTCCCCCATTGAGCGCATAATGAAGAAAACAAAAATTCCTGCGATGATATAAGCCAGTAAAACAGAAGGGCCCGCCCATTTTAGCGTACTGGCTGATCCCATAAATAACCCAACGCCAATAGTTCCACCGAGCGCAATAAGCTCGATATGGCGTGCTTCTAACCCACGTTGAAGCCCCTGTTGTGGATTTCCCATACATACCCCTGTCAAAATTAGAAATTAAAACTGCAGTTTTAATTGAAGCTCAGTTAATAATAATCACTGCAATTATTCGGAAAGAATCAATTAGTCGATTAAAAAAATGCCATAGCCGCAAGATTGAGCACAAACTGATGCGAACATACTTATTTTTGAGGGATTATAGAAATATTTGAAGGAAGAGACCAGCAATTCGGAACCGTAAGAACGGTAAGTCGGCCTGTTAAGCCCACTTACCGTGAGTGAAACCTAGTGAAAATAACAATAAAAATCAAATCACTAAAAAATTTATAGCTTACCACCGTAATAGTAACCTAAAAATTTCAACAATTTAAACTGACGAGTAATACGGGAAGGTTGAGATAATAAGCGATATAACCATTCCAGCCCTAAGTTTTGCCAAACTTTCGGTGCGCGCTTAACATGCCCTGTAAACACATCATAGGTCCCTCCAACGCCCATATATAAGGCATCTGGGTACACACTTCTGCAATCCCGCATAAAAATTTCTTGTTTCGGGGAGCCCATTGCAACTGTCACAATTTTGGCCCCACTTGCCCGAATACGTTCGAACAAGGCATTTCGATCTTCAGCCGTAAAATAGCCGTTTTGCGAACCTACAATGTTCACATTCCACTGGGAACGTAGCTTGTTTTCTGTTTGTTCTAGGATCTCTGGTTTGCCGCCAACTAAGAAAACAGGCGTCCCTTCTTTACCCGCCCTTTCCATTAACCCTTCCCATAAGTCAGCACCAGCCACACGGGAAACTTCTGCTTGTGGGTATTTACGACGAATAGCACGGACAATACTAATTCCGTCAGCGTATAAGTATTCGGCTTGGCCTAATAACGTATTTAAAGCGGTATCTTGTTCAGCGATCATCACTTTTTCTGCATTAATCGCAACAAGTGTTCCCGTTTTCGTTTCCCCACCCGCAAAAAGGTAGTCTAAGAAATGGGCCATATTTTTGAAGCCCCAAATATTATGACCACGAATACGATATTGTGGAACAGATGACTGTGTAACGGATGAAGACTGAGTTGATGACGATTCCATGATACTCCTTTAGCGGCTTTCACGCTGTTGGCTTCTAAAAAAAGAAGCTGTTTTTATGCGAATAAGCCCCGCACTTTCAAATAACCAATACAGTAATTTTGCTAACACCAGACACAGTCCGAATATTAAGCAGAAGAAAACCACCCGTGAGACGAAAGAATCTACGCCTTCACGCGCTAAAACAATAATGTTGAAAATGGCGCCAAAACAAAATGCCTGCATAATGGCTGCTTTATAGCGATTCGGTTCTTTCAGGCTCATGCCATAGATCCAATCAAACCATTTGATGATAAGCCCCACAACGATGGCGCCGAGTGGTATAAAAATCACTCCGCCCATCACTACCAATGAACCAATTAGTGTTGGCGAAATTGCCAGTCCTGAATGGTTGTTGAGTACTTCCCACGTAAAATAATTGGCAGAGTTCAATACCGTATCTGGACGTTCAGGCCAAACCCAAGAAGGAATGAAAACATAAAAGTCACGGATAATTGGCGCTAGGCCTTGAAAATCCATCTCATCGTAATGACTCAGCAGCAATGCTAAGTTTTCCCACGGGGAGAATGTGTCCCGCGTTAAGTACAAGAAAGTGTAATACGCTTCGGCACCGCTAACATCTAGCCCATAGCGTTTTAAGGCTAACCAGAACATCCCTACAATACTGGCGACCCCAGCCGCGGCTAACATCCACAGCGTAATCCAACCTCTGACAATCCCAATAAATAAGAACAGCGCGAAGGCAATAATGATGTTCGCTCTTGTTCCCCCGACGATAACATAGGTTAAGAAACCAAATGCGACGGTACTAACAAGGAAGAAAATCCAGCGTTTCTGTGTTGGCCGCAAGAAATAAACAATCAACATTGCAGGAATGAAGAAATAGAAAAAGCGTTTTAATGCCACGCCAGAAACTTGGCTGGAAAAAATTTGGCTATAGGATTTTAACTTGAACAGTAAAAAACCGTTCTGCATGAAAAAGATACCCACTGTCACAACAGCAATCAGTATCAATAACAGACAGGTTAGATTCGTTTCCACTTTGTTCATGCTAAACAACGCACGTCGTGGTGCATCCGGTTGCCTAGACAGCCGTGTTTTATAGGCGACATAATAAATCGCATAAAAACTGGTTGCCGCTAGCTGCGCATAGAGTAAGTAATCCGCCTTCACAACCGCAACATCAAATTGAAACACTAACGCACAGGTTAATGGGAAACCAAAGTAAAACGTCAATAAATACAGCATTGAAAAGAAAATATTGAAGTTAAACCGAGCACGTAAAAATTCTTTGTATAGCAAAGTACCAATAAAAATAATTGATATCAGGTAGACCAGTGCTAAGCCGCCTAATTCCGTCAGCGTCATGCTCGCTCCTCCAGGGCTCTGAGAACGGTTTTCCAGCCCTCAGTAAAGTTAGGAGCAAAAAATTCAATATGGTGTTTATCTAATAAACTCATTTGGCGCTGAGCTTCGTCCACCAGCGGTATCGTCAGGTTGTCACCATAGAAAAACACAGGGACATTTTGAGCGGTTAAATCCTGCCAGAACGTATTTTGACGGCTGATGACAAACGGAATACCAAATTGGATCAGCAAACAAACCGTCCCCACCCCTTGCTGGCGATTAAAAATAAAATAACCAAGATCACAGGATTTGAGCAGATTAAGGTACTCGCTAAACTCCATGCGCTCTTTCAGAATTTCCACTTGCCCTGAAGTAAATTCACTATTTGCAGCCTGTTCGACTTGTTCAATATAGCCTTGGTTATTTGCAGGATAGCCCATTGGGACAATCACCTTAACCTCATCACCGAATTGCTGTTTAATCGCACTCAGCGCCTCTACATGACGATTAGAACGGTCACCTGAGTTACCCAGCAGAATCGTCAGTTGAGAGCCTTCACGCGCTTTGGGCTCGCTTATTGTCAATGCGGGGTCCATTCGTGTTGGAAAATACAACACGGAGGCAGGCACTTTAGGGTTCGACTGGTGGAAATAGCACAAATCCCCGCGTGTAGCACACACGTGCCCAACCTTCTTCTGAGCCAAACGACGTAAAATATAAAATAATTTAAATTTTAATGAGCTAGACTCCTCATAGAGGTCAGCTCCCCATATATGCCACCAAAACTGATGGGATTTGATTTGGCCAAATAGCAGCGCTAACCAAATAGGCGCATTAAATTGCCCATGAAAGAAAAAACGAGTACGCCGATCTGCCTTGGCGCGTTGTATGACGCTATTAGCAATAGCCTGTTTATTCGCAAAAACATCTATTTTTAGCTGAGGATAAGCGTCAGCAAGCTGCACATCGTCGCTTACGACCATAAAATGCGGTGTTGATGATGGCGCCATCTCTCGGTAGATTACGTCATTAAAAAACGTCAGTACCGTCTGATTGTGGTGTGGGAGGTTCGATCCCAGTACATGTATTAAGGTTGTCATGCTCGCCTACGGTAAATCAAAAATACGCAACAACATAAAGTGAAATAGACAATATAAGTGGCCATATAAGCCTGAGTTGCACCTACTGCGCCATGTTCAGGGATTAGCCAATGGGCAAAGCCCGTTAATAATATAAACTGACTAACTTCAGTGAGGACATAAAAACGCAATGCGGCTTTGGCAATAACCAAGTAACCAAATACGTAAGCCCCCACTTTCAATACATCACCGACCAGTTGCCATGCAAACAGGTCTCTCATCCCTGTAAATTCTGTTGAGAACAGCAACCAAATCGCAAAATCACGTAATAACCAAACCGTAAAACTGACAACCGCTACGGCTGGTAAAACGAATTTCAATGCTTTAACAATCTCTGCTGTGATTTCATTTTTATGCTGCAAACGCGATAACGTCGGCAACAAATACACTGAAAATGTCGCGGTAATAAACTGCAAATAGGCATCTGAAATGGTGGTCACACCGGTCCATAGCCCCACTTCATCCCAACTATAGGTTTGGGCGAGCAGGTTTCGCATCATGATATAAGCGACTGGCAACGTAACTGCGGTTAGCATCGCCATGACGGTGAACTTGCCTAAATTAGTCGCAATTGCTTTGTCCCATGCGGGTTTCAATGATGACAACGCAAATTGCTTACGTTTAATTATCATCCCTGCCGCAGGCAGTACCACGAGTGCTGGCACTAATGCCAATCCTGCGAGTGCGCCTTCATACCCGCCAACTAGATAGCATAAATAATAAGCAACCACGCCAATTATGCTACCCCAAATAATGGCCAATGCATTACCTGAAGCGTCTCGATACCCTTTTAAGATAGCTAAGAAATAGTTGGCGTAACCGATCCCCATTTGGATCAAAGCAACCATTTGAATAACTGAGCTATATTTCACGCTATCAAATAGCGCCTCACTAATGACCGGGCTACACAGTAAAAAGATAATTGCTAATAAGGTCGAAAACCCAAGGATAATCGTCGATGAGGTCCCCAACACTGCACGCAATTTCAGTGGGTCTTGGTGGTGCTCTGCGACATATTTGGTGACACCATTAAAAATCCCTGCGCCCGATAATACTCCGAGTACCGTAATCAATTGGCGGAAATTACCCGCCAGCCCCACACCGCTGGGGCCAAATGAGACTGCAAATAACTTAACGATTAACAGGCCTACCCCGATTTTAATCAGGGTAGACCCAGCAGTCCAAACCGATGCTTTAGCTAATGACATTAGGCAAAGAACGCTTTGATTCGCTCAATGACTGTCTGCTGCTCGTCATCAGTCATGTTGTAGAACATCGGTAAACGCACTAAGCGGTCACTTTCTGATGTCGTATACTTATCTTCGCCATGGAAGCGACCAAACTCGATACCGGCAGGGCTTGTGTGCAATGCAACATAGTGGAATACCGTCAAAATACCATGGGATTTCATATAATCATTGAACTCGGTACGCTCGTCGATATCTTTAAGTTTGATATAGAACATATGGGCATTGTGTTTTAAGCCATCTGGCACCGTCGCTAAGACTAAACGTCCCGCATCAACCAATGGCTGCAACGCTTCATCATAACGTTTCCATAATAGTAAACGGCGATCATTAATTTTGTCGGCTTCTTCTAACTGCGCCCATAAATAAGCGGCTTGTAAATCAGACAATAAGTAGCTTGAGCCGATGTCACGCCATGTGTATTTATCCACTTGGCCGCGGAAAAATTGGCTACGATTCGTCCCTTTTTCACGGATCACTTCGGCACGGCTAATCAAGTCTTTATCATTGATAAGCGTTGCTCCACCTTCACCGCCTGAAGAGTAGTTTTTCGTTTCATGGAAGCTATAACAACCGATGTGGCCGATAGTGCCCAGTGCTTTGCCTTTATAGGTCGACATCACACCTTGTGCCGCGTCTTCAATCACAAATAAATTGTGTTTTTTCGCGATATCCATAATGGTGTCCATCTCACAAGCAACACCTGCATAGTGGACAGGAACGATAGCGCGCGTACGTTCAGTGATTGCGGCTTCAATTTTAGTTTCATCAATATTCATGGTATCAGGGCGGATATCAACGAATACGATTTTTGCGCCACGTAACACGAATGCGTTAGAGGTTGATACAAAAGTAAAACTTGGCATGATGATCTCATCACCCGGCTTGGTATCAATCAGGATCGCCGCCATTTCTAATGAAGCTGTACAAGATGGCGTTAACTGCACTTTCGGGCAATTAAACCGTTTTTCCATCCATTCTTCACAACGTTTCGTGAAGCCACCGTCACCACACAGTTTGCCACTTTCCATGGCTTGTCTCATATACTCTAATTCAGTACCTACAACGGGTGGTTTATTAAATGGAATCATGTTGTCCCCTGTATAACCAATAGGCGGTACTGGCAATTGCTGCACCGCTACGTGAATAAAGATTTAATGCCGCAACATTACTGATTTGCGTGGCCACATTTAACTGTCTTTTTTGGTGTTCCACACACCAATTAAATGCTGCTGACATCAACTTACGCCCCACACCTTGCCCTTTCGCTTCTGGCATTTTCGCGAGTAGGCCAACCCGTGCAGTTTCTGCATCAAGGTGCCGCAAACTCACAAAGCCCAATATCGCACCAGACGCATCTTTAACCAGTAAACAAGTGTGGTCAAACGTACCCAGAACTGATTTTTCTATCCACAACGCATAAAACTGACCGCTATCACCATCACGGTACCAAGGTGCTCTAAAGCGGCTTTTGCTAAAGACAGACTCAGCGGCTTGTCGCAGCGCAGGGATATCACCCACTTGTGCAGCAACAACGTGATCTTCCGCTGTTAAACCCGCTTTTAAATAAGCATTTTCTGTGCCAATAGTCAGCGCGAAATCGATTTCACCTTCAACAAATGAAAACCCCATACCGGCTAAATCGTCAATCAACTGCGTTTCAGACGCAGCGACTTTTGCTTGCACGATATCGTATTCATTTATTTGATAAGCAAGGAGGGTTTCGAGATTATCCCCCGTAAAATTCAACTTTGCCGTTGAGCGATGAAAAAATTCGCTCTCCCATGGCAAGCTCTCAATACTGGCGCGGACGGACACGTAATAAATCCTCTAAGTATTGCCCATAACCTGTTTTTTTCAGCTGTTGTGCTGAAAAAGCGACTTGTTCATCTGTCAGCCAGCCGTTACGCCACGCAATTTCTTCCAAACAAGCAACTTTGAAACCTTGACGTTTTTCAACCGTTTGCACAAAGGTACCCGCCTCAATGAGGCTATCGTGGGTGCCTGTATCTAACCAAGCAAAGCCTCGACCGAGCAATTCAACATTTAGTTCGCCACGTTCTAAGTACATTTGGTTAATCGATGTAATCTCTAACTCACCACGTTCAGAAGGTTTAACTTGTTTTGCAAATTCAACCACTTGTGAATCGTAGAAATACAGCCCTGTCACCGCCCAATTCGATTTAGGTTTAACCGGTTTTTCTTCAATCGACAGTGCTTTAAAATTATCGTCAAATTCCACGACCCCAAAACGCTCAGGATCCATCACTTGGTAACCAAAAACGGTTGCGCCATTGACTCGTTCAGCAACAGATTTCAATTTTGGGCTAAATGAATGACCGAAAAAGATATTGTCGCCCAAGACTAAACAGCAAGAATCACCATTGATGAACTCTTCACCAATGATAAACGCCTGCGCAAGGCCATCTGGTGATGGCTGCTCTGCGTAGCTCAGCTCAATCCCGAACTCGTGGCCATCCCCTAATAAACGCTTAAACATCGGCAAATCGTCAGGGGTAGAGATAATTAAAATCTCACGGACTCCCGCTAGCATCAGAACGGAAAGCGGGTAGTAAATCATTGGCTTATCGTAGATTGGTAATAACTGTTTAGAAATACCACGAGTAATAGGGTGCAAACGCGTCCCCGACCCTCCAGCTAATATAATACCTTTCATACTGTCACCTAATTTCCTAGACCTAAACGTTCGCCCGCATAGGAACCGTCCTGTACGCGGCGCCACCACGTTTCATTGTTCAAATACCACAGCACTGTTTTGCGGATACCTGATTCGAAGGTTTCTTGTGGCGTCCACCCCAATTCGCGCTCAATCTTCGCGGCATCAATGGCATAACGCATATCATGCCCCGGCCGGTCTTTCACATATGTGATTAAATCACGGTAGTGCGCCACACCTTGTGGCTTCTGCGGGTGCAGCTCTTCAAGCAGATCACAAATCGTTTCTACAACGTCAATATTACGGCGCTCATTATGGCCACCAATATTATAGGTGGTGCCAGGTTGCGCGGTTGTCGCAACTAAATGCAGTGCGCGTGCATGGTCTTCAACAAACAGCCAGTCACGAATTTGCTCACCTTTCCCATAAACAGGCAGAGGCTTACCGGCTAAGGCGTTCAAAATAATTAAAGGGATCAATTTCTCAGGAAAATGATACGGCCCATAGTTATTTGAACAATTAGTGACCATCGTTGGCAGGCCATAGGTTCTTTGCCATGCACGAACTAAATGGTCACTCGATGCCTTCGAGGCTGAATAAGGGCTACTTGGTGCATAAGGCGTGGTTTCTGTGAAGAAACCATCTGGCCCCTCTAGGTCACCATACACTTCATCTGTTGAGATATGGTGAAAACGGAAAGCCGCTTTTTTCTCATCATTCAGTGCAGACCAGTAATGACGTGCCGCTTCTAACAGTGTGTAAGTGCCCACAATATTAGTTTCGATAAATGCCGCAGGGCCATCAATTGAACGGTCAACATGGCTTTCTGCCGCTAAATGCATCACGACATCGGGTTGATATTGTTCAAAAACAGCATCTAATGCAGCTCTATCACAAATATTCACCTGCTCAAAAGCATAGCGCTGGTCACTCGCAACCATTGTGAGGGACTCTAAATTACCTGCATAAGTCAAGCAATCCACCACAACCGCACTGTCATCCGTGTTCTCAATAATATGACGAACAACTGCGGAGCCGATAAAACCAGCGCCTCCAGTGATTAAAATGCGTTTCAACGCCATACTCCTTTTGTATCCACAACCCATTTTTGTGGGATTGTAGAACCTTGGATACCTTTGAACACATTGTGGTCAACTAACATTAAGATCACATCCGCTTCATTAACGGCTTGTTCAATCGAAACCAGCTCAGAAATACCTTTTAAAGAGGTCGGTAATTCATGGATGTGTGGTTCAACCGCATACGTTTTACCTGGGTTCCAGTTCGCCACCATTTTGGTGATGTGCATTGCTGGGCTTTCACGTAAATCATCAATATTCGGTTTAAATGACAGGCCGAAACAGGCAATTGTCACTTCACTGGCTTTTTTACCTGTTTCCACTAAGCAATCAGCGACCGCCGCTTTTACTTGGTCAACAACCCAAATAGGTTTGCCATCATTGACTAAACGCGCGGTATGAATGAGGCGTGATTGTTTCGGGTTTTGTGCAACGATAAACCATGGGTCAACCGCGATGCAGTGCCCACCAACACCCGGACCGGGTTGCAAGATGTTAACGCGTGGGTGGCGGTTCGCAAGGCTGATCAGTTCCCACACATTGATATCTTGTTCCGCACAAATTAATGATAATTCATTCGCAAAAGCAATATTCACATCACGGAAGCTATTTTCCGTTAACTTACACATTTCTGCGGTTCTTGAGTTAGTAATTACACACTCACCTTCAAGGAAAATATTGTATAGCTCACTTGCGCGCAGAGAAGATTTTGGCGTCATACCACCAACAACACGGTCATTTTTAATTAATTCGACCATCACTTGGCCCGGTAACACACGCTCAGGGCAGTATGCCACATCGATATCTGCATCTTCCCCTGCTTGGTGGGGGAAAGTTAAATCAGGGCGAGCAGCTGCCATCCACTCTGCCATTTGCTCTGTTGTGCCTACTGGCGACGTCGACTCAAGGATGACTAAATCCCCTTTCTTCAACACCGGAGCAACAGACTCAGCTGCAGCACGTACATACGCGAGGTCAGGTTCGTGCTCACCTTTAAATGGGGTAGGCACAGCAATCAGATAAGCATCTGCAGGTTGCGGCTTAGTAAAGGCTTTCAGATGGCCTTCTTCAACCGCCTTTTTGACCACGATATCCAGTTCTGGCTCTACAATGTGGATTTTACCTTGGTTAATAGTATCAACGGCATGTTGGTTAACATCGACACCAACCACTTGTTTTTGACGTGATGCAAAGGCGGCTGCTGTTGGTAAACCAATATAACCAAGGCCAATAACAGAAATAGTTTCAAAACTCATAATTTCACCTGATTACTTTTCAATGCTGCAAGAATACGCTGACATGCATGACCATCCCCATAAGGGTTATGTGCGCGGCTCATTTCGTGATACTCCGCGTCATCTGTCAGTAACCGATTAACTTCTTTCACAATTTTTTGTGTATCTGTTCCCACAAGACGAACTGTTCCTGCATCAACCGCTTCTGGTCGTTCTGTCGTATCTCTCATCACCAAAACAGGCTTACCGAGAGAAGGCGCTTCCTCTTGAATACCGCCAGAATCTGTTAAAATCAAATAAGCATGGTTCATTAAATAAACAAACGGCAGGTAGTCTTGGGGACTAATTAAAATAATATTATCAATATCATGCAGTATACGTTTAACAGGCTCACTCACATTTGGATTTAAGTGAACAGGGTAAACAACTTGCACATCTGGATGTGCTTGTGCAATTTCTGCTAGCGCATGACAAATACGTTCAAAACCGCCACCAAAACTTTCACGGCGATGACCTGTGACTAAAATCATTTTTTTATTGGGGTCGATAAACGGATAATTTGCAGCCAGTTTTTCCATCATATGCTGGTCGCTCATAACTTTATCACGTACCCACAATAGCGCATCAATGACACTATTCCCGGTGACAAAAATATGGCTATCAGGAATAGACTCTTTTAACAGATTTTGGCGTGAATTTTCGGTTGGGGCGAAATGATACATCGCTAAATGCCCAGCAATCTTACGGTTTGCTTCCTCAGGCCATGGGGAATACAGGTCTCCTGTACGTAACCCAGCTTCCACGTGCCCTACAGGTATACGATGGTAAAATGCCGCAAGGCTAGTTGCCATCGTCGTTGCTGTGTCGCCATGAACAAGAACAACATCCGGTTGAAAATCAGCAAAAACGCTTTTCAACCCTTCAAGAATACGACATGTGATATCCGTTAAATCTTGCCCTGGCTTCATAATATTGAGATCGTAATCTGGAATGATCTCAAACAGTTTCAGTACTTGATCTAGCATTTCACGATGCTGTGCTGTAACACAAACTTTAGCTTCAAAATCTGCATCTTCAGCTAATGCATGAACCAGTGGTGCCATTTTAATGGCTTCAGGTCGTGTGCCGAATACAGTCAATACTTTCACAGTGACTCTCTTATATTTATCTTTCGCAGTGAGCTGCTTTGTATAATCTTAATAACTTTATATGCCACTGGTAAATTCACCAGTGGCTTATCCCAAAATCAAGATGGGCGGCGGCGAGCAAGTACCACACCGGCACCTACTAACATTCCTATGGCTCCCCATAGAACCATCATAAAGGCTCGACGAGGACTATCGCGTTTAACGGGCTCTTCAGGCGTTCGTAAATAGCGATATGCTTGAAAATTATCTTGGAGGGTAGGCCCGACGCTCAATGTTGATAACATGGCAATATTTTGATCGTAATCACTGTCGTGATCGGGCCCAGTTGCTTTCAATGTTTCAATCTGTGCTTGTAATAAAGGAGCACCTAACATAAACATTTTAGAATCTGGAATTTCATCCACAGGCGTTGCACTTTGATTACGTACAATACCTTGTTTTTCAGCAACTTTTAGTGCTTGTTCTAAAGCATTCAAACGTCGTTCATAAGCAGCTTTTGCCACCATATCTTCACGTTTAACCAATGCCTTCATGGATTGCATTTTCGTTGCCCATGTACCTTTAATTTCATCATTGAGATTAGCTGTGGCACGTTGGTTAGCGAACTGAATATATTGACGTAGTAACTGGTTCGCATCTGCGGAAGTTTCCGCTACTAACTTAATGCTATCTGTTAAATTTTTGACTTCATCTGCTGGCGTAAACTCAATATCATTGATGAGCTCATCCAATAATGCGGCATCTGCTTTAGGGTCATTCTCTAAACGCTGCTTATAGTAATCCGTATTTAGCCAAAACTGACGACGCGTATCATAAGAGCCGAGCTGCTTTGTGAATTCTTGATAAGCTTCTTTTGCGATTGTTGGTAATTGCCCTTCTTGCCCCGTAGTATTAATACGGGAATCGAGGTTGCGCAGAAATTGTTGCTGAGAATAATAACTTCCCAGATTATTGACGGTTGGTAAATCCGTAATTGCTGTCGCACTCCACTTTGGCTGCATAAAATAGGACGCTCCCAAAGCAATTGCTGCAAAAATAACAGCAAATGCAACGATCCAAATTTTACCTTGCCACAGTGAGCGACATAAACCACGGATATCCAATTCCGGCTCTATTGGCGATTGATACTGACTCGGTTGTGTTTCTGAGTTATTCACTGCACAGAACCTCTATTTTCGTTTTGTCGTTACCGTACTGCTCCTCTGCGTGCTCTACGTCTTACTCGTTTAATAAAACGGGCGACTTTCCAAGCTCGTTTGATGCAGTAACCATACATCATAAATACAAGCAAAAATAATGCCAACATTACCCATTCAGGTACAAATG
>NZ_JAMPSX010000014.1:0-21420 GCF_028484875.1 Providencia sp. PROV032 | reverse complement strand
GTGTATGGTGTCCACTGTTCGACTCTCTTAATCTTTATATTTAACTTTCAAAACTAATTTTTTAGCGAATGCCGGTAAATAAGCATACGCCAATGCATTATCATCTTAGTACTCAAATCCGCTATAAGACGAATCTTCATTCATGAAGAAATCCCTGTCATTATTAGTTCATACACTTTATTAGTGTTTTTGATTTAATAATAGAGTATCCGTAATTTTATACTGAATAAGTGCAATATGCATGCCATAAAAGCAATACTCCAAAATTGAGTTAACCGATTGATGCTTAAATAGGCATTTAATGATTAGATAATAAAGTGATGCAAATAAATTTAGCACTAATCACAAAATAAACATAAAATAATATTCATCTTTTAGTTCAGTACGTTACCGTGTATTTATTGGTGTTTTTATCATTTTTGATTAGTGTTTTAATAAAAGCATCGCCTATTTATTCAATGTTATTTATAAATAAAGCAATAAAACAGCATCTTAATCCATTGAAATTCAGCAAGCAAAATATTGAGCTTTACTTAATATGATATGTTTTAATTTTTATGTGCGACCGCCGCGTATAAAAACAAAAAAATAGGTGCCATAACAGACACCTATTTTATAAAATACGAAAAATTTTAACGGTAACGGTTAGGCTCTTTTCATAAAGTCAAAGAACTCTTCGTTAGTTTTTGTCATCGCTAATTTACTGATGAGGAACTCCATGGCATCGATTTCGCCCATTGGGTGAATAATCTTACGCAGGATCCACATTTTTTGTAATTCATCTTGCGATGTCAGTAACTCTTCTTTACGCGTACCTGAACGGTTGTAGTCTATCGCAGGGAAAACACGTTTTTCTGCAATTTTACGAGATAGGTGCAGTTCCATGTTACCTGTACCTTTAAACTCTTCGTAAATAACTTCATCCATCTTAGAGCCTGTATCAACCAGTGCGGTTGCAATGATTGTCAGGCTTCCACCCTCTTCAACATTACGGGCAGCACCAAAGAAACGTTTTGGACGATGTAATGCATTCGCATCCACACCACCGGTTAATACTTTACCGGATGAAGGTACAACGGTGTTATATGCACGGGCTAGACGCGTAATAGAGTCGAGTAAAATGATAACGTCTTTTTTATGTTCAACTAGACGTTTCGCTTTCTCAATCACCATTTCAGCGACTTGAACGTGACGTGCTGCAGGCTCATCGAAAGTTGAAGCAATGACTTCACCTTTAACTAAACGCTGCATTTCTGTCACTTCCTCAGGACGTTCATCGATCAATAGAACCATCAGAACGCAATCAGGATAATTGTGAGCAATATTTGCTGCAATATTTTGCAGTAACATTGTTTTACCGGCTTTCGGTGGAGCAACAATCAGGCCACGTTGACCACGACCGATTGGAGCCGCAAGATCCAGCACACGTGCAGTTAAATCTTCAGTTGAACCATTACCACGTTCCATGCGCAGACGATTGTTAGCATGTAAAGGAGTTAAGTTTTCAAAAAGGATTTTACTACGTGCGTTTTCAGGTTTATCGAAGTTAACTTCGTTGACTTTCAGGAGGGCAAAATAACGTTCACCTTCTTTAGGGGGACGGATTTTTCCTGAAATTGTGTCACCTGTGCGTAGGTTAAATCGGCGGATTTGGCTAGGAGAAACGTAGATATCATCAGGGCCTGCGAGGTAAGAACTGTCTGCTGAACGGAGGAAACCAAATCCATCCTGCAATATTTCCAGTACGCCATCGCCGAAAATATCTTCGCCACTTTTCGCATGCTGCTTCAAAATAGAGAAAATAATATCCTGCTTTCTCATACGGGCTAAGTTCTCTAGCCCCATGTTTTCGCCTAACGTAATCAATTCTGATACTGGCGTATTTTTTAATTCGGTAAGATTCATAATGGTGGGTTCTTTAACTCGGGGTAATTCTCGAACTATGAACGTAAATTGACGGCAGCTTATTAATAAGTGCCAGTTTAACTTTATACTGCCCTGCTGATCGCTAATTTTCATTAGAAGCAAACAGCAATGCAAAAAAATCTTGTGCTAGCCATTACTAAGATTGCTCTAACATTTGGCTGCAACTCATCTTGATGATGTGTGGCATATTATTAGAAACACACACAATATTAGCAATAGTTTTTTGTACATTTAGGACAACATACATCCCAATATCGCAAATTTAAGGTCAAATTAGCATTAAAAAACACATAATTGCTCAATGCCAACCTTCTCCCACTTCATTTTTATATCCAAAAGATATAAACACATTGAATTTCATGATGTTCGTTTATGCACTATCTTTAATTCATATGAAGAGTACATTGAAACAGAAGATATTGAATACTGCTATAACTCAACGTCTAAACTTTCAATTTCATATTTAAAATCATTATGTCATCAGTTTTTGAACAAAAAATATCACAATACTGAACTAACAAGCTAGATATATAAGATAAGAGCAATGGAATACAAGGTAATTCATATGGGTGCTATACGAGGAATAAAGATAACTTATCATGCTTAAGTGAAGACGTCTAGCGGCTCTCTAGATAAAATAGATATACCGCTAAACGTTTTAGCTTACATATAACGATAACTTACAGATTTTCGTCTAAAAATTCTTTCAGTTGCGTTTTTGATAATGCACCGACTTTCGTTGCCGCGACTTCACCATTTTTGAATAAAAGCAAGGTCGGGATGCCACGAATTCCATATTTTGGAGCGGTGGCTGGGTTTTCATCAATATTCAGTTTTGCGATAGTCAGTTTGCCTGTATATTCTTCAGCGACTTCATCAAGAATAGGCGCGATCATTTTACAAGGACCACACCATGCTGCCCAAAAATCGACGAGAACAGGTGAACTTGCGTTCAAAACTTCAGTTGCAAAACTTGCATCAGTTATCTTTATAATTTTATCGCTCATGTTGTACTCCAAGGGGTCATCTTTTGTAGACTTAGTGTAACATTATTGGCAGCAGTATGCTTTATTTCAAAAGATACACTTTCGTAAACCAACCGTTAACTGATATTCTAACATACTATGAGTAAAGCACACTTGACAGAAAAGAAGTTTTCCGACTTCGCATTGCACCCTAAAGTCATTGAAGCTCTAAATAAAAAAGGCTTCAATTTTTGCACGCCTATTCAGGCGTCCACCTTGCCTTTTACTGTCGAAGGCAAAGACGTGGCGGGTCAAGCGCAAACCGGTACAGGTAAAACGTTAGCTTTTTTAACGTCTACATTCCATTATTTATTAACTCACCCCGCAATTGAGGGTAAAAAAGCGAATCAGCCTCGTGCACTCATTATGGCACCGACACGCGAGCTCGCTGTACAAATCTATTCAGATGCTAAAGAGCTCGCTGAGTACACTGGCCTGAAAATGGGTTTAGCCTACGGTGGTGACGGCTATGATGAGCAACTGAGAGTTTTACAAAATGGTGTTGATATCCTTATTGGTACAACTGGCCGTTTAATCGACTACGCAAAACAAGGCCATGTCGATTTAAGTGCAATCCAAGTTGTGGTACTCGATGAAGCCGACCGTATGTATGACCTTGGTTTCATTAAAGATATCCGCTGGATTTTCCGTCGTATGCCAGGTGCGGCAGATAGGCTTAATTTGCTATTTTCTGCAACTTTATCTTATCGCGTAAGGGAATTAGCTTTCGAACAAATGAATAACCCTGAATATGTTGAGGTCGAACCTTTGCAAAAAACAGGTCACCGTATCAAAGAAGAGTTATTTTACCCTTCTAATGAAGAAAAAATGCGCTTGCTCCAAACGCTTCTTGAAGAAGAATGGCCAGAGCGTTGTATTATTTTCGCCAATACAAAACACCGTTGTGATGATATTTGGGCCCATTTAGCTGCCGATGGTCATCGTGTCGGTTTATTAACTGGCGATGTCGCACAGAAAAAACGGCTACGTATATTAGAGCAATTCACACAAGGCCATTTAGATATTTTAGTGGCAACTGATGTTGCAGCACGTGGTTTACATATTCCATCCGTCACTCATGTCTTTAACTACGATTTACCTGATGACTGTGAAGATTATGTTCACCGTATTGGCCGTACTGGTCGTGCCGGTGAAAGTGGAAACTCAATTAGCTTAGCCTGTGAAGAATATTCACTTAACTTGCCTGCTATTGAAGAATATATCCAACACTCAATCCCTGTTAGTAAATATAACAGTGATGCATTATTGAGCGATTTACCTGCACCAAAACGCCGTCATCGCCCACGTCCTGGAGGCCCGCGCCGTAATTCAAATTCGCAGCGTCGCCACAATGGCCCACGTAACAACCATAAACGTCCAGGCTGAGTAAAAACGATATGCTGAAATCTTCTTCTCTTTATGCCGCCATCGATTTAGGATCAAACAGTTTTCATATGCTCGTTGTACGTGAAACTGCTGGCAGCATTCAGGTCATCTCTAGGGTTAAACGCAAAGTTCGTCTTGCTGCAGGGTTAGATAACAACAACCTGCTTTCTGAGCAAGCAATGGCGCGAGGCTGGCAATGTTTACGCCTGTTTTCGGAACATTTACAAGATATTCCGAACACACAAATTCGTGTTGTCGCAACAGCGACTTTGCGTATAGCTAAAAATGCCGATATTTTCATCGAGAAAGCCAGCCAAATTTTAGGAAACCCTGTTAAAGTCATTCAAGGGGAAGAAGAAGCTCGCTTAATTTATCAAGGTGTCGCACATACAACTGGCGGGCCAGATCAACGCTTAGTGGTTGATATTGGTGGGGGAAGTACTGAGCTAGTTACGGGTACAGGCGCAAAAGCAGAGCAACTCTACAGCCTTGAAATGGGGTGTGTAACTTGGCTTGAGCGCTACTTTGGCGATAGAAGTTTAACAGAAGAAAACTTCGCTGCGGCTCAAACCGCTGCCCATCGTGTCATCGCCCCTATTGCTGATGCTCTCAAAACACATGGGTGGAAGATATGTGTTGGTGCATCCGGTACTGTACAAGCGATTCAGGAAATCATGATTGCCCAAGGCATGGATGAACTGATCACGCTTTCTAAATTACAACAGCTTAAGCGCAAAGCCATTCAATGCCAAAAACTTGAAGAGCTTGAAATTGACGGTTTAACCTTCGAACGCGCTCTTGTCTTTCCAAGCGGCTTATCTATTCTGATTGCTATCTTTGAAGCATTAGACATTGATAACATGACACTGGCAGGCGGTGCACTTCGTGAAGGTCTTGTCTATGGTATGCTACAGCTTCCTATTGAGCAGGATATTCGCGCTCGTACCGTCCGCAATATTCAACGACGCTTCCAAGTCGATATCGAACAAGCTAGCCGAGTTCGTCAACTTGCAGAATATTTTTATTTACAAGTCGCGAAAGATTGGGGCTTAGATGCACGCTGTCGTGATTTACTATCGAGTGCATGCGCCTTACATGAAATCGGCTTGAGTGTGGATTTCCGTAAAGGTCCCGAGCACGCGAGTTACCTCATAACACACCTTGATTTACCTGGTTTCACACCAGCTCAAAAACGGTTACTTGCCGCATTATTGATAAACCAACAAGGCCCTGTCGATTTAACGCCGTTGAGCCAACAAAATGCGCTCTCCATGCAGCATGCATATGATCTATGCCGTTTACTTCGCCTTGCCATTATTTTTGCGAGTCGGAGACGGGATGATACTTTGCCTGCATTAAGACTTAATGTGAATGCGCAAAGATTAACCATCACGCTGCCTTATCGTTGGTTATCTGATCACCCTTTACGAGCAGAAAATTTACAGCAAGAAGTTCAATGGCAGGGCTATGTAAATTGGGTTTTAGAACTGGAAGAACGTAATAGTTCAAATTGATAATATTTTCCACACTAGATCTACTCTAGTGTGGAAATTCAATTAGTTGTGGTTACTCACTTTTTTTATTTAACCCTAAACGTGCTTTAATATCCGCTAACGCTGATTGCCCTTTCTGCATACGCTCCTGCGCACTAACCACTTTACGCTGCTGCTCCCATTGCAAATCATCTTGTGGCAATTCAAGAAGAAAACGGCTTAATTCAGGACGGATTAATTCACCATATTGACGACGTTCACGACAATGAGAAAAAAATAGCTCTCTTTGTGCCCGCGTAATTCCTACATAGGCTAAACGGCGTTCTTCATCAATATTATTTTCATCAATACTACTTTGGTGTGGCAGCAGTCCCTCTTCCATGCCAACCAGGAAAACATAAGGAAATTCAAGGCCTTTAGAGGCATGTAACGTCATAAGCTGAACTTGGTCTGATTCTTCATCATCTTCACCACGCTCCATCATATCGCGCAGCGTAAAACGTGTGACAACTTGGCTCAATGTCATTGGGTCATTGAGATCATCACCTTCCACCATTTCACTCATCCATGTGAACAATTGGTTGACGTTTTTCATTCGCATTTCAGCCGCTTTAGTACTGGTTGACGTTTCATATAACCAGCTTTCATAATCCATTTCGCGCAGTAAATCACGCACCGCAATTAAAGGTTCACGTTCCGACGTTCGCACGATACTGTCCATCCAGTGAGTGAAACGCTGTAATGCTTCCAGCCCTTTGCCTTTTAAGGTTTGTTCAAGCCCTAAATCAAAACTGGCTTGATACAAGCTTTTGCCCCGCTGGTTTGCCCATTCCCCCAATTTTTGGATAGTTTTGGGGCCAATCTCTCGACGTGGAGTATTGACGATACGTAAAAAAGCACTGTCATCTTCAGGGTTCGTCAATACTCGCAAATAAGCTAATAAGTCTTTGATTTCAGGGCGAGAGAAAAACGAAGTCCCCCCCGAAATGCGATACGGAATGCGGTTTTGCATCAACATTTTTTCAAAAATACGCGATTGATGATTACCACGATACAAAATGGCGTAATCTTTATATTCCGTCTTATTAATAAAGTGATGAGCAATAAGCTCCCCAATCACCCTTTCAGCTTCGTGATCTTCATTATTTGCAGTAAGGACCCTCAGTGGCGCACCATATCCCAATTCTGAAAACAGTTTCTTTTCAAATACATGAGGGTTATTGGCAATTAAAATATTCGCAGCTTTTAAAATTCGTTCGGATGAACGGTAATTTTGCTCAAGCTTAATGACATTTAACTTAGGGAAGTCTTGATTCAATAAAACTAAATTTTGCGGCCTTGCGCCACGCCATGAATAGATCGACTGGTCGTCATCCCCCACAACCGTAAACCTTGCCCGCTGCCCCACAAGCAATTTAACCAACTGATATTGACTCGTATTGGTATCTTGGTACTCGTCCACCAGCAAGTAACGAATTTTTTGCTGCCAGCGTTCGCGCACTTCTTCATTTTGATATAACAACAGGGTAGGTTTGCTGATTAAATCGTCAAAATCCAATACATTGCAACTTTTCAGATGAAGTTCATAGCGGCGATAACACTCGGCAAAGTGATGCTCTTTCTCACTCCGTGCTTGGCCTATGACTTGTTGTGGGGAGATGAGATCATTTTTCCAATTTGAGATCGCCGAGATCAATTGTTTGAGTAAGTCTTTATCTTCTTCCAATAAATCAAAGGTAAGTTCTTTCAGCAACGCCATCTGGTCTTGGTCGTCAAATAGCGAGAAATTGGCTTTAATACCCAGCGCTTTATATTCACGCTTAATAATTTCTAACCCTAATGTATGGAAAGTAGAAATAATTAAACCGCGAGCTTCTTTTTTCCCCAATGTCTGCGCCACGCGCTCTTTCATTTCCCGCGCCGCTTTATTGGTAAAAGTCACCGCGGCAATTTGCCGAGGCTGATAGCCACATTGGCGAATTAAATGCGCAATTTTATTGGTAATAACACGTGTTTTGCCTGACCCCGCCCCCGCCAATACAAGGCACGGGCCATCGACAAATTCAACTGCCTGCTGTTGGCTTGGGTTTAATCGCATGGCTTCTCTACATCACTCAGTTATTCAAAATAGAATTCGCTACAGATTGTAGCAGAAACCGAACCAACTCTTGAGCAACGATCTTTTATAAAAGCAAAAAACCACATCATTCCTAGAAACAATGTGGTTTATATCAAAATGTATTTTTCTAAACTATTGCAAGAGAAAACATGGTGATTATCCAAAGCATTTCGCGTTCTAGGTAGGAAGCAAATAAGATTATCCCAAGGAGCATACTGAAGTATGTGACTTGTGTAATCTTAAGAAGCTGACACCCCTAGAGCGTGAAAGGGGAAGGATAATGAGTTAGCCGACTGCAATCTTCTTCATATCCGTCATATATCCCCGTAAAGTCTTACCGATCTTCTCAATCGGATGATTACGGATAGCTTCGTTGATATCACGTAACTGCGCGTTATCAGTACCATTATCTGCAACTGGTTTCGCTAAATCCCCTGCTTGTAATTTCGTCATGAAATCCTTCAGCATTGGTACAACTGCGAATGAAAACAGATAGTTACCATATTCTGCAGTATCAGAGATAACCACGTTCATTTCATATAAACGTTTACGAGCAATAGTGTTCGCAATCAGTGGTAACTCATGCAGTGACTCATAGTAAGCCGATTCTTCTAAGATACCCGCTTCTAACATCGTATCGAACGCTAACTCAACGCCTGCTTTAACCATTGCAACTAACAGAACACCGTGGTCGAAGTACTCTTGCTCCGCAATTTTCCCATTATATTCAGGGTAATTTTCGAATGCCGTTTTGCCGGTCTCTTCACGCCATGTCAGCAAGTTTTTATCATCATTTGCCCAGTCTGCCATCATGGTTGCAGAAAATTCGCCTGAAATGATGTCATCCATATGTTTGTGGAACAATGGCGCCATGATAGTTTTCAGTTGCTCGGATAACGCATAAGCACGCACTTTCGCAGGGTTAGATAAGCGATCCATCATCAGCGTGATACCGCCTTGTTTCAGCGCTTCAGTGATAGTTTCCCAACCAAACTGAATTAATTTACCTGCGTAGCCTGGCTCAACACCATCTGCGACCATTTTGTCGTAGCTCAGTAATGCACCCGCTTGCAACATACCACACAGAATCGTTTGCTCACCCATCAGGTCAGATTTAACTTCTGCAACAAATGAGGATTCCAGAACACCTGCACGGTGACCACCAGTCGCTGCCGCCCACGCTTTAGCAATCGCCATACCCTCACCTTTCGGGTCATTTTCTGGGTGTACTGCAATCAGCGTTGGAACACCAAAACCACGCTTGTATTCTTCACGAACTTCAGTACCTGGGCATTTTGGCGCTACCATCACAACAGTGATATCTTTACGAATTTCTTCGCCAACTTCAACAATGTTGAAGCCATGTGAATAACCCAGTGCTGCACCTTGTTTCATCATAGGCTGAACAGCGCGAACAACAGCTGAATGCTGTTTGTCCGGCGTTAAATTAATAACCAAATCAGCGGTAGGGATCAGCTCTTCATAAGTCCCAACTTTGAAACCATTTTCTGTCGCTTTGCGCCATGAAGCACGTTTCTCTGCAATTGCTTCATCACGTAATGCATAAGCAATATCTAAACCTGAGTCACGCATATTCAGGCCTTGGTTCAAACCTTGTGCTCCACAACCGACGATGACGATTTTTTTACCTTTCAGAAAACCTGCTTCATCTGCAAACTCTTCGCGCTGCATAAAACGGCACTTGCCTAACTGAGCTAACTGCTCACGCAAATTCAATGTGTTAAAATAATTCGCCATTGTCATACTCCATTGTTCTGTTGTGTTCGTTATGTCAGGCAGTCTGCCTGTCGCTCATTTTTGAGCGTTTATGGATTTACTATATGCGATGTTTCGCATTGCTTAAATTGATATATTAACAATACAATGTTGCAATATCTGCAACATCATTAATGATTTCATTAGAGGGCAAAATGGATATTCGCGATCTCAAGCTTTTTTTACATTTAGCACAAAGTTGCCACTTCGGGCGAACATCTAAAGCGATGCATGTCAGCCCTTCCACATTGTCTCGACAAATACAACGCCTCGAAGAACAGCTTGGTCACCCACTGTTTGTGCGTGATAACCGCTCCGTCAAGCTGACCCAAGCAGGAGAGCACCTTAAGCAGTTTGCCCAACAAACATTATTGCAATATCAACAGCTGCAACATGCTCTCAATCAACAAAGTCCATCGCTCAGCGGAGAACTGCATCTTTTTTGCTCAGTTACGGCTGCTTATAGTCATTTACCCGAAGTATTAGATAAATTCCGTGCGCTACACCCATTAGTTGAAATTAAACTCACGACAGGGGACGCAGCTGATGCTGTTGAAAAAGTGGAAACGCATGAGGCTGACCTTGGTATTGCAGGCAAACCCGAGCGCTTACCTGATAACGTCCGTTTTGCAAAAATCGGCGAAATCCCTCTCGTTTTGATTGCTCCATCACTACCCTGTGCTGTACGAAGCATGGTGACAGAAGCGGAACCTGACTGGTCTACCGTCCCCTTCATCCTGCCTGAACACGGCCCATCTCGTAAACGTATCGAACTTTGGTTCCGTCGCCATAACATCAATAACCCTGTTATTTACGCGACGGTATCAGGCCATGAAGCTATTGTGTCAATGGTCGCTTTGGGATGTGGTATTGCATTGATCCCCAGTGTGGTTGTTGATAACAGCCCAGAGCCCGTGCGTAGCCGTATTTCACAACTCGATAATATCTCAATGGTTGAACCCTTTGAACTCGGCGTTTGCCTATTAAGCAAACGCCTGAGTGAACCATTAATTAAAGCGTTTTGGGAATTGCTCCCAGACAACTCAATCTAAGGTTCTTTGGCTATCTTGTGGCGCTAAGAAAAAACGGAAAGATGGGTTTCCTGTTTCATCATGATATTCATAACCTAGCGCATCAAGATGCCTATCAAAACGCACTTCCGGCCCAGCTAATTCAAATGCCGCCAGCACTCGCCCATAGTCTGTACCATGGCTGCGATAATGAAATAACGTAATATTCCAATGAGTTCCAAGAGTCTCTAAGAATCGCAGTAATGCACCTGGAGACTCAGGAAACTCAAAGCTATACAGTCTTTCATCTAATGGCTTTGATGGACGACCTCCAATCATATAACGCACATGAAGTTTGGCCATTTCATCATCAGATAAATCATCAACTTCATAGCCGTTACTTCTGAGTTCTTGGATAATCTCTGAACGTTCTCCATCACGACCACTTAAACGCACCCCAACAAAAATACATGCACGATCAGGGTCTGCATCCGTATAACGGTAGTTAAATTCAGTAATCGCTCGATGGCCTAATAACTGGCAAAAACGTAAAAAGCTCCCTTTTTGCTCAGGGATAGTCACTGCCAGTAACGCTTCTCGTTGTTCTCCAATTTCACAACGTTCAGAAACATAACGCAGCCCGTGAAAATTCATATTCGCACCGGACAAAATATGCGCTAAACGCTCACCTTTGATGTTGTGCTGCTGTACATATTTTTTCAATCCAGCCAATGCCAACGCACCTGAAGGCTCTGCTATAGCACGAACATCTTCAAAAATATCTTTCAGTGCTGCACAAATAGAATCGCTATCAACCGTGATAACATCATCAACATATTGCTGGCACAACCTGAAGGTTTCATCACCAATGCGTTTTACCGCGACACCTTCGGCAAATAGCCCGACACGAGGTAGATCCACTGGATGCCCTGCTTCTAACGCTGCTTTCAGGCAGGCTGCATCTTCGGATTCAACGCCAATGATTTTTATTTCAGGCATTAATTGCTTGATAATCACAGCGACGCCCGCGATTAACCCACCGCCACCCACAGGGATGAAAATACGGTCTAAGTGAGCATCTTGCTGTAATAATTCAAGTGCGATAGTGGCTTGGCCAGCTATGACAGCAGGATGGTCAAAAGGGGGAACAAAGGTATATCCTTCTTCCGCTGCCATCGCGATTGCTTTAGCTTTCGCTTCATCAAAGTTCGCACCGTGTAGAATAGCTTCACCGCCAAAACTGCGCACTGCATCCACTTTGATATCCGCTGTCGCAACTGGCATGACGATTTTTGCTTTCACACCCACACGATTTGCTGATAACGCGACACCTTGAGCATGATTGCCCGCAGAAGCGGTTACAACCCCCTTCGATTTTTGTTCATCCGTTAAGCCAGCAATCATCGCATATGCGCCACGAAGCTTAAAGCTATGAACAGGTTGCCTATCTTCGCGCTTGACTAAAATGGTGTTACCCAAGCGTGAAGATATTTTATCCATCTGCTGAAGAGGTGTTACTTGTGCAGCCTCATAAACCGGCGCACTCAGCGCCGCTTTTAAGTAATCTGCTCCGGTTGGGGCAACCGGTAATGGTTTTGCTGCCGCCACAATTAGCCCCCTAGTTTCGACTTGTCACGAACCGCACCTTTGTCTGCACTCGTTGCCAAAGAAGCATAAGCACGCAGAGCAAAAGAAACCTCACGCTGACGATTACGCGGTGTGTAAGCTTTATCGCCTCGAGCTAACTCAGTTTCACGACGTTGATTCAATTCACTTTCACTAACATCCAGCACCATCGTTCTCTTTGGAATATCAATATCAATAATATCGCCATCTTGAACTAATGCTAATAAGCCACCACTCGCTGCTTCTGGGGAAATATGACCAATCGAAAGACCTGAACTACCACCAGAGAAGCGACCATCTGTGATCAATGCACAGCTTTTGCCTAATCCCATTGATTTCAGGTATGAGGTTGGGTATAGCATCTCTTGCATGCCCGGCCCACCCTTAGGCCCCTCATAACGAATAACCACGACATCGCCTTCAACAACTTTTCCACCGAGGATCGACTCGACGGCATCATCTTGGCTTTCAAACACTTTGGCTGGGCCACGGAATGTTAAGCTGCCTTCATCAACCCCTGCTGTTTTAACAATACAGCCATCTTCTGCAATATTTCCAGACAGGACGGCAAGGCCACCATCCAAACTATACGCATGCTCAATACTACGGATACATCCATTTTCACGATCAGTATCCAATGACGGCCAACGGCAATTCTGTGAAAAGGCTTTTGTCGTGCGGATCCCTGCAGGACCTGCGGAAAACATCGATTTGACAGACTCGTCCTTTGTTAACATCACATCATATTGCGCTAATGTTTCTTGGAAGCTCAAACCTAAAATATTAGTCACATTTTCTTGTAACAAACCTGCACGGCTCAGCTCACCTAAAATACCGATAACACCACCAGCGCGGTGAACATCTTCCATATGGTATTTTTGTGTACTCGGTGCAACCTTACACAAATGCGGGACTTTACGTGATAAGCGGTCGATATCATCCATGGTGAAATCGATCTCTGCTTCCTGAGCGGCTGCAAGTAAGTGCAAAACGGTGTTAGTTGAACCACCCATAGCAATATCCAACGTCATCGCATTTTCAAATGCAGATTTATTAGCGATATTGCGTGGTAACGCACTTTCATCATCTTGTTCGTAATAGCGTTTGGTTAATTCAACAATGCGCTTACCTGCATTAATAAATAACGTTTCGCGATCTGCATGAGTTGCTAATAATGAACCATTTCCTGGTTGGGATAACCCCAGCGCCTCAGTTAAACAGTTCATTGAGTTTGCAGTAAACATACCAGAGCATGAACCGCAAGTAGGACAAGCGGAGCGCTCAATTTGCTCGCTATCTGCATCGCTCACATTTGGGTTTGCCCCTTGGATCATCGCATCAACCAAATCGAGCTTGATAATTTGGTCTGAAAGCTTGGTTTTACCTGCTTCCATCGGGCCACCCGAAACGAAGATCACCGGAATATTCAAACGTAATGACGCCATCAACATACCCGGCGTGATTTTATCGCAGTTTGAAATACACACCATGGCATCCGCACAGTGGGCGTTCACCATATATTCTACGGAGTCTGCAATTAATTCACGGGAAGGTAAGGAATACAACATTCCGCCATGTCCCATGGCAATCCCATCGTCAACAGCAATCGTATTGAACTCTTTCGCAACTCCACCTGCATTTTCAATTTGCTCTGCAACTAATTTGCCTAAATCACGGAGATGTACGTGACCTGGAACAAACTGTGTGAATGAGTTAACAACCGCAATAATGGGCTTTCCAAAATCAGCATCGGTCATGCCTGTTGCACGCCATAATGCACGAGCCCCAGCCATATTACGACCATGAGTTGTTGTTGCTGAACGGTACTTAGGCATATCTTTAACTCCCGTGTTTAAAACAGGCGGGGAACGTCCGCCTGTAACATCTATTTCAATTTAATTATTAAGGGTTTACTGGATCTAACCAGCCCCATTTATCTTCTGTCGTACCATCAAATAAGCCAAAGAACGCCTGCTGAATTTGCTTGGTTACTGGGCCGCAACGACCAATGCCGACTTGGATACCATCAACACTGCGTACTGGGGTAATTTCGGCAGCAGTACCTGTCATAAAGACTTCATCAGCAAGATAGAGAGATTCGCGTGATAGCGTTTGCTCACGAACTTCGATACCCATATCTTTTGCTAAGGTTAAAATTGCATCACGTGTAATACCCGGTAATGCAGATGATGTGAACGGAGGCGTATACAGGATGCCATCTTTCACCTCAAAAATATTTTCCCCTGCACCTTCGGAGAGATACCCATGAACATCGAGTGCAATACCTTCTTGGTAACCATGACGACGTGCTTCACTACCAACCAGCAATGAAGACAGGTAGTTACCACCCGCTTTTGCCCCCGTAGGGATAGTATTTGGTGCAACACGATTCCAAGAAGACACCATCGCATCAATGCCTTGGTCTAACGCTTCTTCACCTAAATAAGCACCCCATGGGAACGCAGCTAAAATCACATCAGTGTTATAACCGTCTGGTGGGTTAACACCCATACCAACATCACCAATAAATACCAATGGGCGAATATATGCACTGACTAAGTTATTTTTACGCAGAGTTGCACGACATGCTTCCATTAACTCTTCCACGCTGTAGCTGACAGGCATACGGTAAATTTTCGCTGAATCATGCAAACGTTGCATATGCTCACGGTGGCGGAAGACCACGGGACCTTTGTGTGAGTCATAACAACGGACGCCTTCAAACACTGATGTACCATAGTGCAGAGCATGAGACATAACATGAACCTTTGCATCAGCCCATGGCGTCATTTCACCGTTAAACCAAATAAAGTCAGCTTTCTTAGTCATTTGTATATTCCTTACATTGCACTTTGTGTGCGTAATAGTCGTGATTCTTGTTGTCGTACTTCAACTTCTGTAATGTCTGAAAGCTTAGTTAACTGTGCACAAAGCTGGGTTAATGGCCTTTGACTACTTACAGTAAGTTCAATATTAACATTGTCGCCGTCTGTCGATTGTCCCATATTCATGGCATTAATACGAAATCCACGATGGCGAGTGACCCTTAATATACGCTCTAAAACCTCAGGACGGAAACGGGCCAATATCGAGATTTGATGTTGCATCATAATGGTTTCTCCATCATTTTTTCATTACTAGCCCCGGGCGGAACCAACGGCCAGACATTTTCTAGTTCATTAATTGATACCTGTAATAAATAGGCACCTTCGCTATTAAGTAATTCATCTAATGCCGCATTAACTTCCGACTTATCTGTGATCCGTTGGCCTTTAATACCAAACGCGCTGGCTAATGCCACAAAATCTGGGTTATCCGTCAAAATCGTTTCACTATAACGCTGCTCAAAAAACAGTTCCTGCCACTGGCGAACCATGCCTAAGCGCTGGTTATCGATTAAAAGAATTTTTACAGGAAGTTGCTTACGTTTGATGGTTCCTAGCTCTTGGACATTCATCATGAATGAACCATCTCCTGATACACAGACAACCGTATCTTCAGGCCTAGCAACCTGTGCACCAATTGCAGCAGGGATACCAAATCCCATGGTTCCAAGCCCACTTGAGGTTAAGAAATTTTCAGGGCCGTCAACGGTGATATGTTGTGCCGACCACATTTGGTGTTGCCCTACATCGGTAGTAACAACCGTATTCGGCTTCATTTTATCCGACAGTTGTTTAAGTAACAGTGGTGCATAAATAGGCTCGCCAGGATGGTCATAACGCCAACCGAATTCTTTTTTAAGCTGTTGAACTTCCTGCTGCCAAGGTGCAATTGATTTTTTAAGCATTAATTCAGGCAGTAATACTTTTGCATCACCATGCAACGCAACATGAGTTTGACGCAATTTATCCAGTTCTACGTGATCAATATCGATATGAATCACTTTGGCGTTCGGTGCAAACGTATTTAACTTACCTGTTACCCTATCATCGAAACGAGCACCAACAGCGATGAGTAAGTCACAATGTTGTACAGAGATATTGGCAGCCTTAGTACCATGCATGCCTAACATACCTAAATAGTTTTCATCTAAAGGGCTTACAGAACCAAGCCCCTTTAATGTTGCAACTGAAGGAATACCTGTAAACTCAATAAATTCACGTAATTCTTTAACGGCACCAGACATTCCAACACCGCCACCAACGTATAGCATAGGCTTTTCTGATTGTTCTAATAACATTCTTGCCTGTTGTATTTCCGATAAAGGCGAGGTGACTTCCTGCTCTACTGGCATTAAAAACGGAGACAACTCAGCTTGTTGTAGCTGAATATCTTTCGGAATATCAATCAGTACAGGACCAGGACGCCCACTATTTGCGATTGCGAAAGCCTCAGCAAGAATACGAGGTAAATCCTCGATATCTTCAACCAAAAAACTGTGCTTAGTACAAGCTAAGGACAACCCTAAAACATCGATTTCTTGGAAGGCATCAGTGCCAATAAACTCAGAAGCGACTTGCCCAGTAATCGCAACAACAGGTACGGAGTCTAATAATGCATCAGCTAATCCCGTGATAACATTTGTTGCGCCAGGGCCAGATGTTGCGATACATACCCCTGTTTTTCCTGTTGATCGTGCATAGCCAATCGCAGCAATTACAGCACCTTGCTCATGTCGGCACAACAAATGCTCAACGCCACCATCATACAATGCATCATAAACTGGCATTATTGCGCCACCAGGATAACCAAATACGGTATCAACCCCCTGTGCTCGCAATGCTTGAACTAACCATTGTGCTCCGTTCATGCTTTATCTCCTGTCCGTCACTTTATCTATTTGTATTTGTTATGTTTTATTTTTTGTGTTTGCATTAATCAACATTCATATCAAAAAAAACCCCGCGCCTTTCGGTGCGGGGTTCTCGTAAGATCTGGCTGTTATTTTAGCCTTCGTCGTCCAAGTGCAGCCCCGCACGGTGGGATAATAATCACCACCACGCTAATAATAATTAGGCTAACTGCTTGGATAAATGCGTTCATGTATTTTACTTTTTCAATATTCTTAATTATCTATTATTTAGAGTTATCATTTTAAAATTGCTTTGACAACTTTTATTTAGTTTATTTATTCACAAAACATTAAATCACTTCAAAATCAAATATATATAATAAAATTAGAATTATAAACTACCTAAATGCCAATTACTCAGTAATATTCAATAGAATACACAGCATAATCAGCTACATCATCCATGCCAATCATCTAACATAATTAAAATTAACATAGAGAAATTAATCATTTTTTCTTATTAATTTTCAAGATCAGTATAGTTTTAATTCTTTATAGCATCTTAACAACCCTAGTTATAATAAGGCCTAGAAGCTGTTCGCAGTAAATTGAAACGGCCCTGTAACTAAGTAATTAAATTGTCGAGCAGCTTCGCAAACATATTATTCACCCAAGATAAATAAACTTACTTCCAGCAGAATATTGCTCTGTAAATGATATTGGAGAGCTTATGACATTAGCGATTGTTTACACTAGAGCCTCAATTGGGTTAGAAGCACCTCTTGTTACTGTTGAAGCACATATTAGTAATGGGCTTCCAGGTTTGACACTTGTTGGGCTACCAGAAACCGCGGTAAAAGAAGCAAGAGATAGAGTTCGAAGTGCGCTACTCAATAGTGGATTTGAATATCCTGCTAAAAAAATGACGGTTAATTTAGCGCCAGCGGATTTACCAAAAGAAAGTGGTCGGTATGACCTCGCAATCGCGATTGCCATACTCGCATCATCAGGCCAACTCCCCCACGAACCATTAAGGCAGTATGAATTTTTAGGCGAACTTGCTTTGTCTGGTGATGTTCGCTATGTAAATAGCGCTATTCCTGCAGCCCAATCAGCATTAAAACAACAACGTTCTTTGATACTATCCATGGAGAATCAACACCAATTAGGTTTACTCCCAGATAACAGCGTTTATTTCGCGACATCCTTATTAGAACTTTGCCATTTTTTACATAACAAACATACATTACTTTGTAATCAACAAATTCATCAACCGCCTATCTCAACCAAACAAGAGAATGATATTAACGACATCATCGGCCAAGAGCATGGGAAACGGGCATTAGAAATCTGTGCTGCAGGTGGGCATAATTTACTCTTGTTAGGTCCTCCAGGAACAGGAAAAACGATGTTAGCAAGCAGGCTAATGACTTTACTTCCCCCGTTAACCCCTCAGGAAGCATTAGAAGTGGCTTCATTGCATAGCTTGAGTGAAAACATAAAGGAAGATATGAACTGGCCAATAAGGCCTTTTAGAGCGCCTCATCATAGTGCATCAATTGCGGCTTTAATTGGCGGAGGATCACTTCCCAAACCTGGCGAAATTTCACTTGCGCATCATGGTGTTTTATTTTTAGATGAATTACCAGAATTTAGCCGCTCAGTACTTGATTCTCTACGAGAACCATTAGAATCTAGAAAAATTAGCATTTCTCGAGCAAAAGCAAAAGTTTGCTATCCTGCAAGCTTTCAGCTAATCGCTGCACTAAATCCTAGTCCAACAGGGCATTACCAAGGAGAAATGAGTCGTTCAGCACCTTCTCGTATCCTACGTTACCTTTCACGTATATCAGGGCCTTTTATTGATCGATTTGATCTCTCAATAGAAATCCCATTGCTGCCTCTCGGCTCATTGAGTAACCAAGCAAATCAAGGTGAAACAAGTGAACATGTTAGGCAAAGAGTCATCGAAGCTAGAAATAGACAACTAAGGCGAGCTGGAAAAATTAATAGTTTACTGACGCCAAGAGAAACCACACAATTTTGCCTACTCACAACAAAAGATGCGTTATTCTTAGAACATGCATTAAATAAGTTAGGCCTTTCTATCCGAGCCTGGCACAGGATTTTAAGGGTTGCTAGAACAATAGCTGATCTTAACGCCGCAGAAACGATTGAACGTTCCGATTTATTAGAAGCTCTGGGGTATCGAGCAATGGATAAGTTATTGCTTCATTTGCAAAAACAAGTAAGCTGAGAAGGGTGGATAGATAAGTAGTTATTATCTCGTAAAAATAAAGGGACCGGAGTCCCTCTTATCATACGATGACGATATTAATCATCTGTATCAGTGTAGTCTTCCGATGGATCTATCTGCGGTTTACCGCCAGATAAAGTATGGAAGCGTTTAGGGCGATTAATACGGCTAGAATATTTTACCCAAACTTTTTCTTCTGGGGTGGCTGGTTCACGTTCACCACGGCATACAGCGACGAAAAGTTTTTCTTCTTCTGTCTGAGGTGCTCGTTTACCTGTATCAAGCTCATTAAAAGCTTGGCCGAGACGTTCTAGCAACTGAGCTTCTTTAATGGTGAAATCACCATGACGAGAAAAGCCACGTGGGTAATGTTTATTATCAAAAAAACGATTAGTCGTGATGAAGCTATCTGCCATCTGACACACTCCTAACTTATTACAGTCAAACTCTATATGGCGCGGAGTATTAGACAGCATTGACAATCTGTAAAACAAAACATTTAAATCATCACGACAAAAATAATTGGAGATGCATGTGGACAGCGAGTTATTGAGAACTTTTTTAGAGGTTAGTAAAACTAGGCACTTTGGTAGAGCCGCAGAATCACTCTATTTAACGCAATCAGCGGTTAGCTTTCGTATTAGGCAGTTAGAAACACAATTAGGTACAAGCCTATTTACGAGGCATAGAAATAATATCCGGTTAACTGCTGCCGGTGAAAGGCTTGTTCCCTACGCTGAATCGCTAATGAATACCTGGTTGCAAGCTAAAAAAGAGATATCTCATGCCTCACAACATACAGAACTTTCTATTGGAGCAACCGCTTCACTTTGGGAAGGCTATCTAACTGACTGGGCAGAAGAACTTTATAATCAACATGATGAACTACGACTCGAAGCTAGAGTTTCAACGCGCCAGTCCCTTGTTAAGCAACTACATTCTAGAGAATTAGATTTATTAATTGCAACTGAGCCACCCAAAATGGATGAATTTGAAAGCACAATTATTGGTACTATTGACTTACAACTTATGGCTTCCCAAAAAAATATTGCACTCACAAAATATAATTTTATAAAGCTTGAATGGGGGGCTGACTTTCAGCCAAAAAATGAACCAGCACTAACTCAAGATGATACACCCGTAATGATCACTACCTCGGCCCATATTACCCGTCAATTACTTCCTGTATCGCTTTCAGCGGCATTTTTGCCTGCGCATTGGGCATATCAATACCCAGGCTTAAAAACGCTCTCAGAAACCTCAATAAACAAACCTTTGTATGCAGTCTGGCTCCAAAAAAATGATCAGCAAGCTCTTATCAATCAACTGATTAAGACACCCATAAAAAATGCACCGTTAAGTGAATAATCATAGCCACCCTCATAATGGGTGGTTTAATACTTTATACTTATAAAAGTCTTATAACGTCTTACAGATAATTAAAAAATATTTTTTAAAATTATTTTCTGTTTGGATGTTAGCAAAAGGGCGAGACGGTATTTATAGAGCCACTTGGTATACACTGAGTTTTTTAATTTCCATAAATCCCCTTCCTTACTTAGCTCACAATTATTAACCTAAACATCCATATCGCAATGAGAAACCAAACCAACTTAACGCTTTGATTTTAAATCAAAAGTTAATCAACTTACATTTAAAATACTAACTCACCTTAATATTGTTTTATAAATAAGTTAGATATCACGATTAAATAATTTTAATTAATAGTTTCTTTTATGTACCAATAAGAATATCAATCACGAATAACTCATCTTCATTATAATAATACAATGATATATTAATTTTTTAGCAAAGTGATTTTTTGAAATTAGTAGAAGCTAATATAGTATGAGAAAAAAGTAAATTAAAGATTAACTGAGAGGGATAAGAAAATAACGCTATATTTAGAATATGTGGATAAAGAAAAACCCGATTAAGCTAATCGGGTTATCAATAGATACTTCTTTTATTATTACTTAATTGGTAACTGGCAGGGGCGGAGAGGCTCGAACTCCCAACACCCGGTTTTGGAGACCGGTGCTCTACCAATTGAACTACGCCCCTAAA